>JBILKY010000296.1:0-4621 GCA_044376395.1 Chthoniobacteraceae bacterium
TGCTACGGGGTTTTTGGTCGGAGGTCCGATGGACCAGGTCAAAAGTAAAGACCCGGTGCTCACAGCCAACCAGCGCGCGGATGAACTGCACGACATGGTCAGCACAACGTGCGCCGTGTTTCTTGGGCTGACGGTCAACTGCGCGCGCTGCCACGACCACAAATTCGATCCCATCCCCGCGGAAGATTACTACGGCATCACCGCGATTTTTCAGGGCGTGAAGCACGGGGAGCGGCCCATCAAAACACCGGACGACGAGGACAACTCGTCGAAGCTTCGCGAGCTGAAGGAAAAGTTGAAGCCTCTCGAGGAAAAGCTCGTCGGCATCGCATCCAAGGCGCGTCTCCAGCGGATCATCCTGGTCGATGACGCGCTCCCCGCTTCAACCGCGACGAAAGCGGGCACGACGCAAATACGCACGCCGGACAGCCAGACGCCGACCCTCTACTCGCCCGGCCGTGAAAAAGGGCAGGCCGAAGACCTGGGCGACAGCCAGCGCTTCCCCAACATCGCCGAGTCCTACAAATTTTGGCGCACGCAGGCGGCAAAACCCGAAGACGTGTTTGCCTGGGAGCCCCGGGCGTCGGGTCTGTTCCGCATATGGGTTTCTTGGGGCGCGTGGACCAGCCACACCGCGACGGCGACTTACGTTCTGGATTCGGACGGCAACCCCACGACCACGAACGATCAAGTGGAGCTCGCCACTTTCAACCAGAGCCAGTTCGCCGACGGCTCACCGGCGGTCCCCGAGCAAAGGCGTTGGAGCGGATTCAAGGCGACCCCCGGCCTGCACCGCATGACAGACAAAAGCACCATCCTGCTCCGCAGCGGTTCTGCAGGCGGCCCGCTTGCGGCGGATGTCATCGCGCTTGAAGAGGCATCGGAAGGGCAGCCCGCCTCCCAATCGCCACGCCTGAGGGCGCCTGTGCGCGGCTCGACCAACGAGGAGGTTTTCGAGGCTACCGAGGCGCGGTTCGTCAAATTCACGGTAAACGCGGCGTCGGCCCGCGAAACGGAACCCTGCATCGATGAAATCGAAGTTTTCACCGCGGAGACCCAGTCCCGAAACGTGGCGCTTGCGAAAAACGGGGCGAATTTGACCGTGTCCGGCACCTATGCAAACGGATCGAACCCGAAGCATCAGGCAAAAAACCTGAACGACGGAAAGTACGGGAACGACTTCAGCTGGATATCCAACGAGAGCAACCGTGGCTGGATCCAAATCGAATTTGCAAAGTCCGAACGCATTAACCGCATTCTTTGGAGCCGTGACCGGAGCAACGCGAAGAAGCCTTTCAACGATCGTCTCGCCACAAATTATCGGATCGAGGTGTCGCAGGATGGCAAGACATGGAAGGCTGTTGCAGGGTCTGTCGACCGGCTCGGGCAGGAGTACGCCGCAAAGACCGCGGTGATCCCCACCCTGCACGACGTTCCACCGGAGAAGGCCGAGCAGGTTGCACAGTGGTCGGCGGAGCGGGCGCAATTGAGCGCGCAAATCCAAAAGTTATCCGCCGTTCCGATGGTGTACGCGGGCGTTTTTGAGCAGCCCGGCCCGACGAGGCGCAACCACAGGGGAGACCCGACGCAGCCGAAGGAAGAAGTGCCTCCGGGCGCATTGAGCCGGATCGGCCCGCAGCTCCAACTCGACGCGGGAGCGCCCGAGCGCGAGCGGCGCCTGGCGTTCGCAAACTGGGTTGCGTCGCCGCAAAACCCGCTGACCGCGCGCGTGATCGTCAACCGTCTTTGGCATTACCACTTTGGAGCCGGGATCGTTGAAACCCCGAGCGACTTCGGTCTCAACGGGGCGCGTCCAACGCATCCGGAGCTGCTGGACTGGCTCGCGTCCGAGCTGATCGAGAGCGGGTGGAGCCTTAAGCACATCCACCGCCTCATCCTTCTCTCGCGCACGTACCGTCAATCCAGCGCGTATCGCGCGGATGCTTTCGCGAAGGACTCAAACTCACGGTTGTTGTGGCGCTTTCCCCCGCGCCGCATCGAGGCGGAAACACTGCGGGATGCGATGCTCGTCGTGACCGGCAAACTGGACCTCAGCGGCGGCGGGCCGGGGTTCGATTTGTTCGAGCCCAACAACAACTACGTGAGGGTCTACCGGAGCAAGGAAAAATTCGGTCCGGAGGATTTCCGCCGGATGGTTTACGCGACAAAGACGCGCATGGCCTTGGATGATTTCTCGGGGGCATTTGACTGCCCCGACGGCGGCCAGCCCGCGCCAAAGCGCACCAGTTCGACCACGCCGCTGCAGGCCTTGAACATGCTCAACGGCCCTTTCGCCATGCAGCAGGCCGGCTTTTTTGCGGACCGCATCAAAAGCGAATGCGGCTCAAACCTGGACGCCCAGGTGCGCTGCGCGTTCCGGTTGGCGTTCGGTCGCGATCCTGACAACCAGGAGCTCCAACAGGCGACGGATCTGGTGGGTCGCGAGGGACTGGCAACACTCACCCGCGCGCTTTTAAACGCCAACGAATTCGTCCGCCTGAATTAAGCACGCTTATGAACCCTTTTCACTTGTCGAACGCGGGACGGCAGCTTCTCTCGAGACGCGACTTCCTGCAATGGAGCGGCACGGGCCTTGGAGGCATCGGTCTCGCCTCGCTTCTGGCCGAGCAGGGTCTGCTCGCAAACGAGTCTCCCATCCGCCCGCAGATCGACCCGGCCAAGCCGTACGCCGCGCGCTCCGCGCATTTCGAACCGAAAGCGAAACGGGTGCTGCTGATTTTCTGCTCCGGAGCCATCAGCCACGTGGACACTTTCGACTACAAGCCGGAGTTGGTGAAAAGGCATGACACGCCGATGCCCGGAGCGGACGGCTTGGTCACATTCCAAGGCGAGCAGGGAAACCTCATCAAGCCGCTGTGGGAATTTAAGCCCCGCGGCCAGTCTGGAAAGATGGCGAGCGATCTTTTGCCGAACCTCGCCGAGTTGGTCGACGAAATGTGCTTCATCCACTCGATGACCGCTAAGTCGAACACGCACGGACCTGCTGAGAATCAAATGAGCACGGGCTACGTGCTCGACGGTTTCCCGAGCGCCGGCGCCTGGGTGAGTTACGCGCTTGGCTCGGAAAACCGCGATTTTCCAGCGTTCGTCGCAATACCCGACCCGCGCGGAACCCCGCAGATCGGGCCCCGCCACTGGCAGTCCGCATTTCTTCCGGCGGCATTTCAGGGAACTGCTTTTTCCGCAGGGAAACCGATTCCGAATCTCGCGCGGCCGCAGGAAATTTCTGCGGCAACGGAGCAAAGCACGCGCTCGTTTCTTGCGCAGCTCAATCGCCGGCATCTCGAGCAGAATCCCGGCGACTCGGATCTCGCGGCGAGGATTTCCGCGTATGAACTCGCCGCACGCATGCAAATCGCCGCAGCGCAGATCAGCGATCTAAGCACCGAATCCGCACACACTCTCGAGGCTTACGGCGCGAACGATTCGAATGCGAACAAAGCAGGCTTTGCGAAAAACTGCATTCTCGCGCGGCGCTTGATCGAAAAAGATGTGCGCTTTGTGCAGCTTTTCAACGGCTCCTACGCGATGGGAGAAGGCGTCGGAAACTGGGACGGGCACAAGACGATTTTCAACCAATACTCGGTACACGCGCCGATTCTCGATCAGCCTTGCGCAGCGCTTCTAAAGGACCTCAAGCAGCGCGGCCTTCTTGCCGACACGCTTGTGGCTTTTGTCACTGAGTTTGGGCGGATGCCGACTTTTCAAAAAGGCGCGAATGGACGTGATCACAATCCGAAAGGGTTCACGGTTTGGCTGGCGGGAGCGGGCGTAAAGGCTGGTTACTCCTACGGCGCGACGGACGAATTCGGGTACCGGGCGCAGGAAAAGATTGCGACGGTTTACGATCTGCACGCGACGATTCTGCACCTGCTCGGCATCAATCACGAGCGACTCAGTTTCTACAACAACGGGATTGAAAGACGCCTCACAGACGTGCACGGGCACGTGCTGCAGGACATCCTAAGCTGACGCGGCGCGGCGGCTACTCGAGTAGCAGATAGTCCAGCCCAAACATGTGGGAGGGCCGTGCCTGCGGATTCGCGCCAATGATCTCAACGGCGAGTTCGTGGTCGCCTGCGTTTAAATCCGCCTCGGTGACCAGCAGCGGCTCGGTGTTTGAAACCTTCGAACCAAACAGATCAACCTGCCCAAGCGGCACAGGCTTGCCATCCATCAGAAACCGGACAATCGCGTAATCGGGCGCCCTAGTCAGGACCGCCTTCACCCGATAATGGCCAGCCTTTGCAACAGGCACGCTCAACTTAAGAACCTCACCCGGCTTTGCATTCACCCACCAAAGATGACGCGCACCTGACCACACGCCGTCCCTGAATCGGTCCATACTTTGCAGCACGATTTTTCCAGTGTTTGCGATTACCGTGAGATCCTCGCCCTCGAGCGCTCCGGCCGCCTTGAAGGGCGGTGCGACGGGCGTATCCGCTGGCTTTAACCCGGAAGTGGCAGTTGCGCTTGATACACCCGATGGGGACGGGCTCGCGAGATACGCCACGAGATCGCGCATCTGTTCATTCGAGAGAGCACTGAACAAGCCGCTCGGCATCATCGACACTCCGAGCGTCTGCTGGGAAGCGATGTC
>JBILKY010000297.1:0-4595 GCA_044376395.1 Chthoniobacteraceae bacterium
AGTCCCTGCCCACCCCGAAGTTCGACCAGACGGTCACTCTTTCATTCCGACTGGGTGTTGACCCTCGTCAATCGGATCAAATGGTTCGTGGCACATGCCCGTTGCCTCACGGTTCGGGTAAGAAAGTCCGTGTTCTGGTATTCGCCGAGGGGAATGCTGCCGATGCGGCTCGCGCCGCTGGAGCGGAGTTTGTCGGTTACAAAGACATGATTGACAAGTGTGTAGGTGGTTTTCAGGACTTTGATGTGGCCATCTCCACCCCCGCTTGTATGGCGGAGGTGCGGAAATTAGGTAAGGTGCTGGGACCGAGAGGCCTTATGCCGAATCCAAAAACGGGAACGGTCACTGACGACACGGCTACGGCGGTTAAAGAAGTCAAGGCCGGCCGCGTCGAGTTTAAGCTGGATAAGAACGCGAACATCGCTGTTCCAGTCGGCAAATTTTCCTTCGCAACAGAGCAGCTCTTGGAAAACGGAGCTGCCGTGATCGATGCAGTGATCAAAGCGCGTCCTGCTTCTGCGAAGGGACGGTTCATCGAGAATCTTACCGTGTCCGCCACGATGTCTCCCGGCGTTCGGGTGGATGTCGCGCCATTTTTGAAATTCTAAGGAGGAAAACCGATCATGCATCCTGCTAAAGCAACTATTGTTGAAGACATCGTCAATCGGCTGAATTCCTCTCCGTTTCTTTTCGTCGCGGATTACACCGGGTTGAAAGTCGGTCAGTTCTCGGAACTCCGCAACCGTTTGAGCGGGGTTGGTGCGAGTTGCCACGTGGTTAAGAATACCTTCCTTCGCAAAGGATTGGAAACTGCTGGTTTGCCCGAGGTTCCCGGATTGCGCGGCCAGACGGCGATCGTGATCGGTGACAAGGATGTCGCCGCCGCCGCTAAAGTAGTGAAGACTTTCGCCGCTGAGGCGAAGAAACTCACGGTCCGCGCTGGGATCGTCGACAAACTAGCGGTGTCTGGTGAACAGATTAACGCGATTGCAGACCTGCCCTCTCGTGAGGTTTTGCTCGCAACATTGCTCGGGGTTCTTCAGGCGCCTGCCTCGAAGTTGGTTCGCGTGTTGAACGAGCCTGCCTCTTCCTTGGCCCGTGTGCTGAAAGCAAAGGCGGATCAGGCCTCTGCTGCATAGGCGGTTTTAAGACAAGCGCAGCTTCTGGCACTGCGCCCAACCAAACTACTTTTTCCGGTGCCAGCCGGAAAAAACCTCGGAAGCCCAGCCTGGGTTTTCATAGTAAACCAAAAAACAACAAAACTTGGTTCCTTGTCGGGGGAAGAGCCCTTCTCCTTAATTTCTCCAGAGCTCTGGGGGGCGACGATACCAGCAAAAACATATGGCAGATACACAAGCAATCGTAGAGCAACTGAGCGGACTGACTGTCCTGGAAGTCGCTGATCTCGTAAAACAACTCGAAGAAAAGTGGGGCGTTAGCGCCGCGGCTCCTGTTGCCGTCGCCGCTCCTGCTGCGGGCGGTGCAGCCGCCGCTCCTGTCGAGGAGAAGACCTCTTTCGATGTGATTCTCAAGGAGGCTGGCGCGAACAAGATCGGCGTCATTAAGGAAGTCCGTGCAGCTGTTGCTGGACTGGGACTCGCCGAGGCAAAGGCTCTTGTTGAGGGCGCGCCGAAGGCACTCAAGGAAGGCGTCACCAAGGAAGAAGCTGAAGAGATCAAGAAGAAGGTCGAAGCAGCTGGCGCCAAGGTCGAAATCAAGTAATTACCGGCGCAGGAGACCGGCGCCTTTCCGGCTCCTGCATCGATGCACGCGCTCGGCGGTCAGACCCCGCCGGGCGTGTGATTCTTCCAAAGGCATTCAACTTTCCGTAACTGAGCATTCCATAGTTCACCGCAGAGTCGCGCGCAAGACATCGCAGCTGTTGTAGCTGCGTCAACGAATTGCGCGCGCTTCTGCGGTTTCTGTCCATAGCCCTGCACACACCGAAAAAACACATGTCTGAGCGCATCAACTTCGGAAAAATTAAGGAAGGCGCCGAGCCTCCAAATCTCATTGAAATCCAGCTGAATTCTTACGTGGAATTCCTGCAAAAAGACGTCCCGCTCTCCAAGCGTAAGGACGTCGGATTGCAGTCCGTTTTCGGCGGAATATTTCCGATTCCAAGTTATGACGAAAAAGTGGTTTTAGATTTCGAGTCCTTCGAGATCGGAGAGCCAAAAATGTCTGTCCGCGAGTGCATGCGCGAGGGGCAGACTTTTTCAGCACCCCTCTACGTTACCTTTTCGCTGAAGGAGGAGCGCGGCACCAAGGAGGAGAAAGTTTACATGGGCGAGATCCCGCTCATGACGCTGCAAGGCACTTTTGTGATCAACGGCGCTGAGCGCGTCGTGGTTTCGCAGTTGCATCGTTCGCCTGGAATCGCGTTTGAGTCATCGGTTCATCTGAATGGAAAGGTGCTGTATTCTTTCCGGATCATCCCCGACCGTGGTTCCTGGTTGGAGGTCCAGTACGATACCAACGATCTGCTCTACGTTTACTTGGATCGCCGTAAGCGGCGTCGCAAATTTCTCGCGACAACTCTCCTTCGTGCGCTGGGATTCAGCACGGATGAAGAAATTATTCAACTCTTCTACGATTTGGAGACTCTCAAGCTCAGCGGTTCGCTGGACGAAGAGGAGATCGCCACGAAGGTGCTCGTCTCTGATGTTCTCGACGGCGAGGTGACGGTGGCCCGGGCATTCGAGCCTTTGACCAAGGCGACTGTGGGTCAGATTCTTGCGCTTGGCGTGAAGACCGTGAAAGTGGTCGACCTCAAGGGTGATGACACGATCATCAAAGCACTCAAGAAAGACCCGGTTCACACCGAGGAAGAGGCTCTGAAAGAAATCTACCGGCGTCTGCGTCCTGGCGATCCTCCGACTGTTCCGAATGCGAGGGGATTGTTGAAGAGGCTGTTCTTCGACCCTGAAAAGTACAACCTTGGCCGCGTCGGGCGTCATAAGATCAATTCCAAGCTTGGGATCAGCGTTGATTCCGAGGAACGGGTTCTCACGAAGGATGATTTCGTGGGTGCAATGAAGTATCTCATCAGTTTGAGGATGGGAGAGGGGCGTCTTGATGATATCGACCATCTCGGATCGCGGCGTGTCCGCACGGTTGGCGAATTGCTCACCAACCAGTGTCGTGTTGGTCTCGAACGCACCAAGCGCTTGGTGAAAGAGCGCATGACTTTGTTCGACGTGAACGTCGACGGCATGACGCCTCAAAAGTTGATCAATCCGAAAGCGCTTTCAGCGGTGATTCGCGACTTCTTCGGGCGTTCGCAGTTGAGCCAGTTCATGGATCAAACCAACCCGCTCGCCGAGTTGACGCACAAGCGTCGTTTGTCGGCACTCGGACCAGGGGGCCTGAGTCGCGATCGCGCGGGATTTGAAGTTCGCGACGTTCACCCCTCTCACTACGGCCGAATTTGCCCGATTGAGACACCTGAAGGTCCGAACATCGGCTTGATTTCATCAATGTCGACGTACGCGCGCATCAATGACTTTGGTTTCATTGAGACTCCTTATCGTAAGGTTTCGAATGGTCGCGTAACGGACAAGATTGAGTATCTTACCGGTGATCAGGAGGAAAACTTCCTGGTTGCGCAGGCCAACGTAAAGTGCGACGAGAACGGCAAGTTTTTGTCGGATAAAGTCGCAGTGCGTTCTGGAGGCGACTTCCTTGAGGTGGAGCCCGACAAGGTGCATTACATGGACATTTCACCGAAACAGTTGGTGTCTGTCGCAGCTTCTCTGATTCCTTTCCTTGAACATGATGATGCCAACCGGGCACTCATGGGATCAAACATGCAGCGTCAGGGGGTGCCACTTCTGGTTTCTGAGTCGCCGCTTGTGGGAACGGGCATGGAAGGGAAGGTCGCGCGTGACTCCCGTGCGGTGATTGTCAGCGAGGGCGCAGGCAAGGTCGCGAGCGTTTCTGCAGATCAGATCATTGTCACGCAGGATGGTGAAATGCCTGACGCTAAGAAGAAGCTTCGACATTCTCCTGAGGATGGAGTGTGCATTTATGATCTTCGCAAGTTCATGCGCTCCAATGCCGGCACTTGTGTGAATCAGCGCCCAATCGTGAAGAAGGGTGATTCAATCAAGAAGGGGCAGGTCATTGCAGACGGACCAAACTGTGAGAACGGTGAACTAGCGCTCGGGCGCAATGTCCTCGTCGCGTTCATGCCATGGAACGGTTATAACTTCGAAGACGCTATCACCATTTCTGAAAAGGTTGTGAAGGAGGATATCTACACCTCCATTCATATCGACGAGTTTGAAATTGGTGCGCGTGACACAAAACTCGGGCCCGAAGAAATCACTCGGGATATCCCGAACGTTTCCGAAGAAGCCTTGCGTAATCTCGGACCGGACGGTGTCGTCCGAATCGGAGCTGAGATACGGCCTGGTGACATTCTTGTCGGTAAAATCACTCCGAAGAGCGAAACCGAACTCGCCCCCGAAGAGCGACTGCTTCGCGCCATCTTTGGTGAGAAAGCAGCCGATGTTAAGGACACCTCCTTGACCGTGCCATCCGGCACTTACGGCATCGTGATGGATGTTAAGGTTTCAAGTCGCAAGGAGGTA
>JBILKY010000298.1:0-4582 GCA_044376395.1 Chthoniobacteraceae bacterium
GCTACCGCGAAATAATACTGCGGTCACCGCCGCTCATCAAACGCACCCATTCGCCGGGCCGGAACCCCTCACCACGATCCGGCTGAACGACCATGTATTCACGGCCTGACTGCATCCGGACCACAATTTCCACCCCGTTCCGCGTCGTGATCTTCCGCTCCGCAGCGCTACCGACGAGGCCGCCCGCGAGAGCACCCCCCACAGCGGCCAACCCAGAGGCTTTTCCATGCCCGATCATTGAACCCGCAAGGCCACCGGCCACTGCGCCCGCTCCAACACCCACCAACGACGAGTCGCCGCGCAGGACCACCGGGCGCACGGAGATAATCTGCACTCGGTTGACCTCCATGGCCTGACCGCGCATCGAGCGCGGATACGAGTCGCCGCCCGGATAAGTCTCGCAACCTGAAAAACACGCCACAACCAAGCACAACGCAGCCAACCGAGTCCCTGTACCCATATAAAATGAATCGCAACAAGCCCCGAGATTCGGGGTGCGGGTCGAGCGGGAGTAAAACTCACGCGGAAACATCCGCGGGCTTGCCTTGATGCGAGCCACACCAAAACTAATGCCCTCGCCCGCGAAAACCATGCGCCTACTCCTCGAATCCATCCCTGCCAACTGGCCGGCAAAAATCAAATCGGTCTTTGAAAACTCCGCGTCTTTTCAAAGCGTCACCACCCCACCGCATCCATCCACGGCATTAGGTGATTCAGCAGGCGCCCTCGCGAGGGAAGCTTCGTCGTACGAGAAACACGCGCTTAAACGCCAGTTGCTTGAGGCGTTCCTATTGTACGCACTGGACGACATCCATGCGGCGCATTCAATCTTCCAGGAGGATGACAGCTTTTTCGGCTCGTACGGTCACGGGATGATGCACCGCAGGGAGGGTGATTTTTGGAACGCCAACTATTGGTTTCGCCGCGCAGGAAACCCGAGACATCTCTGCTTTCCAGACAACCGATCACCGTCTGAAATCACCGCGATCTGCGAGAAAGCGATGGGCAGCCCGAGGATGCTGCCCGAAACAATCCACCTCCTGCATCAGGAGTGGGTGCTTTTACTCGGAACGCTTCTCACCACTCCCCCCGCGGATTTGTGAAGACCGGGATCCGGCAAAGCCCACGGCCCAGAGACTCAATACTACAGCGCCGAGGGCTACTTGGCCTTCCCTTCGCTGTCTTTGGGCTTGGAAGCGGGCGCTTCTGATCCCGCGGCCCATGTTTGGTCATGTTGAATCTTCCACTTTTGGACAATGACTTGCGCGGCCGGGTCCACTTTCGCAAGTTCGATCAACTCGGTCAGAAGTCCCGCGTAGAAGGCCTCGACCTCCTCCGCTTTTCTCAACAGATGATCGCGGCGCTGTACGGCTTCCTCCGTTTTTTGCAGGGAGGTTTTAACATCCCGCAACCGTCTGCCCATCTGACCAACCTGGCCCTTTAAAATTGAGCGGTCGCATAAGGCAACCCGCATCTCGGCAGACAAAAACACCAGCGCTCCCACCGCGAGCGAGCCAAGCGCCAACACTACACCGCGGTCATCGGACTGATTCATGCTCACTTGCCTCCTTTCCGAACCGGCAACGCGGACTGCTCTTTATCTGCCGCCGAGAGCGCCTGGCTCATTCCACGCTTCTGCAGCAAGTCGCGAAGTCTGGAATTGTTGCCCTTAACCGCCGCCGTAGCGATCTCGGTGACAATTGCAGGTCCGATAGAATCCCCAAGCGACGAATTTTTGGAGAGCTTTTCCTGCTGCAACTCGATCGTTTCCCTTTTTGCCTGAATCTGAGACTGCACCGACTCGAGCTTTTGCTGATACTCAAACACCTCCAAGCGCGTGTTGGAGTTTGCGGTGACCACTGAGTAATAACGGACCGAGAGCGCCATTACGGATCCTGCGACCACTGCGACGATGTAGCTGAGTCGAATACTCATGGGTGAACTTTAGAAAACCGACAATAAATCTACACGCCTGAAATTTGCTACTCGGAGACGCGCTCGCCCGGCCCTCCACCGGCTTCAATAAACTCGAGGGCCTTGTCATAACTACAGCGATCCAGAAAATGCCGCAACTGCGGGTGCACAGGCGAGGGCAGGACGGAACCGAGATGCACGATTTGTTCCGAGACATTTTTGAGCTCCTCCAGATGCCCGGCCGCGTCGCGATTGTACCAACCCCGGTCGGCAACCACCTCCCTGCGGCGCCTTAATGACTGAGCCAGCTGACTGTAGATTTCAGGCGGATTTCTCTGCTGCATAACTTCGGTTCTTCAAAATAGAAATCAAATCGGGGGGTCACTAAACCCTAGCGCCGCACCGCGTTTCCCCCGTTTAACAAATCCAGCGCAATTGTAGCATCGAGCGCGCACTGCAAAACCGCGTCCCTGAAAATGGGATTCTGGAGCGACGGCTTCAACGCCGCCTCAATCCGAGACTCCAACTCAGGATTGTCGCCCGATACAAGCGTTTGTTCACTGATTCTCGAATAGTGAGGCTCCCTCAGAAGCGCGGACACACTGGGGACACTCGCCTCCATGCGGAGAGTCGCGAGTGTTTCCTGCAAAGTTACATTCACCGGAACATCCGGCAGAATACCAGTTGCAGCCACTGCGCTGATGCCTAAAAAAACGGGATCGCGCACGGGCACTTTGAGTGAAACCCGTTCGTTGAGGTCAATGGACCGGTACTCCGAGAGTTCCGCCTTTGTCGGTTCCCCAACCAGTGTCGCATTGCCGTGCAACTTCAAGCACGCTGCAAGCACCTCGGCAGGTCCAGCAGTAAGTCGGGAAATTAAAACCCAGAGCATGGAGGGTATCCTCACCGGTTCCGTCTCGCTGTAAATCATTCGGTCCGTCGCCGCGTCCACTTCACGCACGGAGAAAAGCTCCGTCCCTTTGGGCACGAAACGCGACGCGAGTCTCGCAGCCTGCTCCAGATCCCCGTTGACCGCTCCGAAACGCAGATCCAGAACGATGCGATTAGCATCCAATTGTCGAAAATCCGAAAGCGCCCGGTCCAACCGCTCCATGGTGCCCGCCTCGAAACCTGCGATCCGCACATACCCTATTTTTGAGGTCAGCACCTCGGCGTGAAAGCCGGCCTGATCAGGGAGCGAAGAACCGCCAGCCTCGTCGGCGGTCTTGCCGCGCGCCACCAACTTTGCACCCGCCGCTTTCCCCCTCACATAGGCATCAAGCGCCGCACGCCGCGCCGTTTCGGGTTTGCGCACCCCGTCCCGCGAACTTTTCAACCAGATCGACTCCAGGGCGGCATCGACCTCCGCATCGGAGAGTGACTCAACGGAAACCGAAGGCGTTTTTTGAGAAACCGCAGGATCCGGCGCTGCCACCAAACCTGGGAGCTGCATGCCGAGAAAACCGAAGATCAGCGCAAAGGTAAAAGACCTTACGGAACTGCAGCCAGTTGCGAAGCGCGGCGTCACGGTGGGGTTTAAGTTTTAGGAAAAAGCCGGGATTGGATTCTCCTGAGAATGCTGAAGGCCCTTGAGCCCGATGTCGCGCCGGAAATGCATCCCCTCGAAAGATACCTTCGCCAGAGCGGCGTACGCACCTTCCCGTGCCTGCGCAAGCGAGTCGCCCACGGTGGTCACTCCCAATACCCGCCCACCAGCGCTCACCAACTCATCACCATCCCGCCGCGTCCCGGCATGGAAAACAACCGCATCGCTCCCCACCTCATTTAAACCGCTGATCGGCTTGCCGACCGAGTATTCACCGGGATAACCCCCGGAAGCAGCGATCACGCAAACCGCTGAACCTTGGGCCCACACAGGCTTTTGAGTCGCAAGCGTTCCGTCCAACACAGACTCGAGCAAATCCAACAAATCGGACTCCAAACGCGCGAGCAACACCTGTGTCTCCGGGTCCCCAAAACGGCAGTTGAATTCCAAAACCTTCGGGCCATCCGCCGTCAGCATGAGACCGGGGAAAAGCATCCCCCGAAAATCCAAGCCCTCGGCTCGAATCCCTTCCAAAAAGCGATCCAGCACCTCAGTCTTTACTCTGAATTCCAGGTCGGGCGAAAGCTGAGGAGCGGGGCTGTAGGTGCCCATTCCGCCAGTATTCAAACCCTCATCGTTGTCCAGCGCGCGCTTGTGGTCCTGCGCGCTTGGAAACATCAAGTAGCTCCCTCCATCCACAAGCGCATGAATCGAGCACTCGGGCCCCTGGAGAAATTCCTCGATCACCACCGCTCGACCCGCATCGCCGAACCGGCGCTCCTCCATGATTTCCCGAATGGCCGCATCAGCTTGATCGATCGATTCCGCGATGATCACTCCCTTGCCCAGTGCCAAACCGTCGGCTTTTACCACCAGCGGCAGCGACATGCTTCGCGCGAAACGGCGGGCCTCTCCGCTGTCGGTAAAATGCGCGGAGCGCGCTGTTGGAATTCCATGCCGTTGCATGAACTCCTTCGCAAACACCTTGGACGACTCCAGCCTCGCACATGCCTGACGCGGTCCAAAAATACGCAACCCCGCGGCTTCGAAACGGTCCACCATCCCAGCCGCAAGGGCGTCATCGGGTCCTACAACCGTCAACCCGATCTCGAATTCCTTGGC
>JBILKY010000299.1:0-4569 GCA_044376395.1 Chthoniobacteraceae bacterium
TCGCTGGTCAGTAGCGTGTAGGCCCGCTTGTAAAAATCATCCATCGTTCCAAGCAGCTCCGGATCCGCCTCCAAACCCCGCAGCCTCTTTTCAACGATTTGACGGGCGGTTTGCCGCTGATCGAAGCGCTCGAGGGAAACGCCCTTCGGGATCGAGAAATCGCGCACCTTGTACCCGGCGTCGCCGGGATCCGCATTCAACTCAAAGGGTCCATGGGCGCTGCTCAAAAATCCGGTGCCACCGCCAAACGCATTTTTCACGGGAATCGCCACGTACGGCGGCAACTCGCCGCGGGGCCCGAGCTCGTGTGAAACAATGGAGCCCATCTGCGGGTAATCGATGACCGCAGTAGGCGGGTAACCAGTGAACAGATGGTAAGAGGCAATCCCGTGATCGGGGACGCGGCCTACAACGCTCCGAAGCACGGTGAGCTTGTCCGTGACTTTCGCCGTCTGCGCAAAGTTTTCGGAGAGCCATTCCCCCGTGTTCGTTTTGGTGACTCCAAAGGAGCCGCGGATGTCGATCGGTGCCTCCGGTTTCGGGTCGAGCGATTCATGCTGCTGCATGCCACCCGGAAGGTGAATTTGGATGACGCTATGCGCGCGGGGGGTGATTTGTTTGCCAGCCTGCATTTTCGCAGCACTCGTTTCCGCGGCTTGCATGCGGAACAGGTCGCCCATGGAAAGTCCGAGCGCTCCGAGCACGCCGGCTTGAATCGCCTGGCGCCGCGGCATCGCCCTGAAACCGGAGCAACCGATGTGATGAGCGTGGAGTGGATTCATAAATCGAGGAGTTTGGGGTTTAAAAGGAGCTTATTGGTTTGGCTCAAGATTCCAAAAGTGGATCTGCCCGGCAGTGTCGCCGCCGATCAGCTTACCGCTTTCCGCCACGAGCGCCGCGCAGAGCGGTTGCGCATCCTTGATCGGATAAGACTTTATCTCCGTGCCGCCTGTGTCCCACACCCGGATTGTATGGTCCCGACCTGCGGTGCAGAGACGGCCCGCGTGATCAAATCTTGCCGAAACCACCCCGTTTGGCACCTTTCCGTACGCGCCCGGCGGGCGGGCCGGCGGATGTGCATTTGCTTTCGAGATGGCAGGCCAACCGTCCTTCACATCCCACCAAATCACCAGGCCGTCCTCGCCTGCGGATGCGAGAAGTTTTGAATCGGCACGCCAATCGAGGGATCGAACGGAAGCCTTGTGTTCATTGAAACTTAAAAGCGCGCGACCGCTCGCTGCATCCCACAAATGCAGTCCGCCAGCACGGTCGCTGGTTGCGAGCATTCTGCCGTCCGGACTGAACGCTACCGACATGATCCAGTCGGTGTGTTTCTCGATCTTGTACCGCAAGCTGCCGTCTGTGGTGTTGTAGACCTTGACCACTTTTCCGGCGCCCCCCAGCGCAACGCTCGTTTGATCCGGACTCAAATCGGCCGCGAGCACGCTGTCGACCTCGTCGCCGATGGACGCGACTCGCCTGCCGGTCTTCACATCAAAGAGCACGACCTTGCCAAGCTCGACGGGCCTGCCGCCCGCCGCCATGAGGACCGATCCATCGCGACTGAACCGGAGGACATTCGGCTCGCCCTCCGGGAACGCCAGACGCCCGATCTCCGACTGCGTCTCGAGGTTCATGAGTCGCACGTGATCCTGTGCGGCGACAGCGGCGAGCGGTGCCCATGGACTCACGTCGACCGTCAGCACGGGGAGAGCGCGCTTGGATTGCGGAGCTTTGACGTCGGGAAGTCGTTCGGGCATGGCGGGCGTGTGTGGCTTGACGCCTGTTGCAGCAACCGGGTTGAAACGCAGATCCCGTTCCGCGACCATGGACTTACTCCCCGTTGCTTCGCGAAGCCCGGAGTCGATCCATTTTTGGATCAGCGCGATTTGCGGTGCTGGAATCGCGGGCTTTTTGGGGGGCATGCGGGCCTCGTCGTCTGGATCGGTGATTGATTTGAAAAGCAGGCTCTGACTAGAGCGTCCCGCTACAAGAGCTTCGCCACCACTCCCACCTTTCATGGCGGTGGCGTAAGTTTGTAAATTCAAATCCGCTTTCTGCTCGTCCTCGCCATGACATTTCAAGCAGTGCTGGCGAAAAATAGGTTTGATGTGTTCCTCAAATGTGACGGTTTCTATCTCAGCCAAAAGCGGCACGGCGCCCAGCAGTAAAAATCCGTGAAATGCTGCGGTTGCGGGGGACAGAGCTTTCATACAGCGAATCGTTCGGGTGGAAAGAGAATCTTGGATCTCACGGATGCAAGGCGAGCCGTGCTTTCGGATTTTCCATGTTTAAAGCGGGGTTCGAGCGGTTCCAAAGCTGGCTTGGGCGTCCGCGCTCCATGAATCGTATCACTTCGTCCCTCGACAAGGCACGGTTCCAAATCGCAATCTCATCAAGCCATCCGCGCAGTGCGCGCTTCTCGGAGTTCTGGTATGCGCTGTCGGGCAGCCAGTTTCCAATCCGGCACACGCCGGGCGACACCGAACCCGAGGAGGAGAGAATGTCCGATTCAAAAACCGGGTCGCCGTTTACGTAAATCACGTGCCGGTGCAGATGAAATGAGAGCACCGACACCACATGCACCCATTTTCCTGCCGGCACGGGATTGCCGACCCATTGCTGGTTTGCGCGCTCAAAGCCCAACACGCCGCCGCGAGGAAGACCCTGCCTGTTGAATTGGAAATGAAAATCCCCTGAATCCGCTTCGTTGGAATTCAAAATGGCGCTCATACTTGATTCGAAGCGGTCGACCTTCATCCACACCGCGACGCTCATTTCTTGATACGCACCGGGCAGCTCAATCTCTGCGAAATCCGAGTCGCGGTCGAACCAAAGCGCCTGCTTTCCAGCCCATCGCCCCACAGTCCACCGAGCCCCCGCGATGCGCCCATCGGCAACTCCGTTGGAACGCTGGGCGTTCACAAGAAGCGACGGATTCTCCGCTCGCATGAATGGAAACCATGCGACCAAGTCAGGGTCGGCGAGCATTTCATCCCGCGACCCGCTCCATCTCAAATAGCCGATCTGCGCAGGTGAAGGAAACTGCCGGGAATCAACCGCGTAATCCGCCTCGATCTTCCCCTCGTTAAAGCGCACTGCATCGCCTTCGAAAACGCTCTTCAGGACTTCCGTCCCGCGCCCCCCACGAACATTCACCTGACCGTCGAATACAAGCATTTCACTCTGACCCGTGGAGGAATCAGCACGCAGGCCAAACTCCGTGCCGACATCCTCGTAGGAAACATCCTTAGTGAGCAGTGTAAAACCATGCGCTGTCGGCGGCACGATCGCACGCACCACGCCCGACTCAAGCCGGGTGTGCATGCCATCGCAGATTTCAAAGTCGGCCGGGCCCTGAACAACGAGATCGGCGCCGTTGGCGTACCGCAGATGCACGGCGCCGCGTTTCAGCGCGTACCGGCCGGGGGGAAACTGCACTTCACCAGCGGCGCGCGCTGGCGCGAACTCCGCACCAGCCTCATCCACCAGAAGAGCGGTGAGGCTTTTTCCTGCGTCCACGCGCTTGGCATGAAAATAAGGAAGCCACGCCATCGCGGCGACTAGGGCCGCGACGAAAGCAATCGACCAAGGAAAGATTGCAACGCTGCGATGACCAACAGCAGCCGGCTGCTCGTGACTTGCAGAGTTTTGTGTTAGAATTGAAAATGGCTGGAGCGCGGCCTGCCTCAACGCCTCGTCCAAGTCCGCCATCGCTCGCAGCTCAGACCTCAGTTCGGCGCTTTCGTTGAGGCGGCGCTGCATCACCACAAAGTCCTCCTCAGAGAGGCGGCCGTGCAGCCATTCGTCGAGCATGCGAAGATCTGGATCGGTATCCATCAGCGAGTGCCCTCCAAAAAACTGCGGTGCAGCGCGACTTGTGATTCGACGCACGACCTGAGCTCTTCGCGGATGCGCCGCAGCAGTTGATATAAACCGTCTTGAGACTTCCCCAGTCGCTCCGCGAGCATCTTCATGGAGCAGCCCGGAGAGTATGCCTGGAGGACCAGGGCGCGCCGCGCCTCCGGCAATTTTTCCAAACACCTTTCCAGGTGCGCCATCTTTCCGCTGCGCATAGAGAACTCGCTGGACCCTTCATCTACGATCTTTGCGATCAGCGCCTCATCAAGCTCGAACCGATCCCGCGCCTTGTCGCGTCTGAATTTTAAAATCTCGTAGCGTGCGATCACGCACGCCCATTTGGCAAAGCCGGTTGGATCCGTAAGGGAGTCGAACTTGCGCCACATGGTGAGGCTAACCGTTTGCATGATTTCAGCGACGTCCTCGGGCCGCTGGATCACAGCACGAATCGACGCCCTGATCACCCCTTCATGCAGGGTGAGCAGGGAAATAAACCGCTCATGGTTGTCTTCGGAAATCGACATCTTTATTCACGTAACTCCCAGCCAGCGGAAAAACTGACGTTATTTTTGCGCCAGCAAGCTTCCAGAAGGAAGTCGCAACAAAGGCGAATGCCGTCCGCGGTGCGCAACTGAATATGAACATTAACCGAGAGCTTGTCGTTTTTGGCCGCAACTGAAGAACCTCGTGCCGGTAATCGTGCTTGAT
>JBILKY010000300.1:0-4561 GCA_044376395.1 Chthoniobacteraceae bacterium
TGGGTCTCGCCTATTTTGTAGGCTCCTCGCAGTTCGTCGGGTTGAACGGAGGAGCGTTCACCTTTTATCTGGGAACAGACCCGATGAAGCGCACCGCGGTGCTCGCCGAGCTCCGGGACGAAATCCGAGAGCTAGCCGCAAAGGGCCTCGGCGAGGAAGAGCTTGCGAGGGCGAAGGAGAAGTTTTTGGGGGCCATGGATATCCGGAACCAGAGCCTTGATGCGTTTGCCGGCGAATGCACGGTGAACGAGCTACTCGGACTCGGGGCGGAGCATTACCGGGTGGTTCGGGAGAAAATCAGCGGGATCACTCTGTCGGAATGCCTGGAGGTGGCGGGTCGGTATTTTGCCGAGCCGTTCGCGGTGACCGTAACAGTGACACCCAAGTGAGCGCGACGCTGCCCGAAGCCAGAAAATGCTCGAAATGAAACAACTCCAAACCACTGATACGGCGCCCTCCAGGATGGCCGCCTGTGCGCATCCTGCCGTTTCAGTCGGATATGGCGCTGGATATCGCGCTGGAAATGCTTCAGGTTTGCGACCTTGCTCGCGGATAAATTTGCGGCAATTGCCAGGAGAATTCCCGGGATTATTTTTCAATCCACAACACCTCAGAACATGTCGGACTCACTAGCAAACCTATCTCCAATGAGAATTGGTTCAGGCCGCGGCCAGCTCGAGCTCGGGAGCAAGACACCCACCTTCATTCTGGGCCCATGCGTCATGGAGTCGGTGGATTTCACGTGGCAGATGGCGCAGGGCATCAAATCCATCTGCGACCGGCTGGGGGTGGGCTTCGTGTTCAAGGCGTCCTACGACAAGGCAAACCGGACCTCCGTGAACAGTTTCAGGGGCATGGGCGTTTCAGAAGGCAGCCGGCTCCTCGGACAAATCGGGGAAAAACTGGGCGTGCTTGTCACTACCGATGTGCACTCCGAGCAGGAAGCGCAGATCGCGGCCGAGTACGTGGATATTTTGCAAATCCCGGCATTCCTGTGCAGGCAGACCGACCTGATTGCCGCCGCTGCAAAAACGGGCCGCGTGGTGAATGTCAAAAAAGGCCAGTTCCTGGCCCCGCACGACTTAAAGAACATCGCAGTGAAACTCGAGTCGTTCGGGGCCGAGAAATTCTTCTTCACGGAACGAGGCTCCAGCTTCGGATACAACAACCTGGTGGTGGACATGCGATCGCTTTACTGGGTCCGCGAAATGGGGTTCCGGATCGTTTTTGATGCGACGCATTCGGTGCAGCGCCCGGGCGGCGGAGGAGACCGCACCTCCGGCGATGGCGTGCTCGCGCCGGTTCTCGCGAGGGCGGCGGTTGCGGCGGGCTGCGACGGGGTGTTTATTGAAACGCATGAAGATCCTTCAAAGGCGCTCAGTGACGGCCCGAACCAGATTCCCCTCGCCCACCTTCCTGCAGTTTTGACGCAGCTCATTCAAATCCATTCGCTGATCCGTGCATAACCTCCGCGTCCTCCGGTTTCTGGTTTTTCTGTCGGCTGCGGCACTCACTTTGCCGCAGGGCGCGCATGCCGCTGAAGATGCAGCGAAGGCTGGAAAAAAAGGGGCGCCCCCTCGGGCCAGCCAGCTTCCGAAAATGTCTTTCGACGGCCAGCCGCAAAACGAGGCTCCATCCAAATCCCCGGGGGAACCAAAGCCGGACACTGCGCCAAAAACCACCTCGAAAGAGAGCCCGAAAACAACTCCGGCTTCGGAGGAAAAACCCGCGCCTGAGCAGAATGAAGGCGGCAAGACGAGCCAACCATCTCCGCTGTCCATCCCGTTCGTGGAGGGTTACGACAGCCTTGGATTGAAGATCCCCGACTTCGACCCCGTCTCGGGTGCGCTGAAGTCCTGGTATTCGATCGGAACACTCAGACGCTTGGATGATAAGATCGTGGAACTGCGCGACAGCTACTTGGAGCTTTACAAAACCGACGGGGCCAAGGAGATGTCGATGGATCTCCCGAAGGCCTCCCTCGACCGATTCACCCGCAAGGTGGAATCGAAGGTGCCGGTGTTCATCTGGAGCAGCGACTTCCAAATCACGGGCGCGACCATGGAATTGGACACGGTTTCAAAAGAAGCGAGTCTGGGCGGCCCCGTCCACGTACTCATCTACCAATTCAAGGACGAGCCCAGCGAAGGCGACGCAGAGGAAACGCGTGATGCCGCAGGCGGCCCGACCCGCGGGGAACCGCAACCCGGCGAAGGGCGCGGTGCTGCCAGTTCCAAAGGCGAAAAGATCAATTAAGCTTCTTCCGATTCAAACTCATGAACCGACTTTTCAGGAAACCGCTTTCATCAAAACCATCGAGCTCTGGTGCAGGCGCATTCTCACGCGCGCTGATCTTTGCTCTTGCGTTCGAGCTTGTCGCCATTGCGCCGTTGATAGGCACCGAGTCCACGAATGACCTGCTCAGCAAGCCGATCGTTCCGGCGGCCGAAAAGGGCGTGCTCGGAACACGGGACCCCGCGGGAAAACCGTCCCTTGAGAAATCCACGAAAGGACCAAAATCCTCTGCCACTCCTTCTCAAAAGCTGGAGTCAGCCACAGAAATCACCGCTCAAAAACGGCTGGTCTACGACCCGAAGGAATCCAAAGCGATTTTCACCGGGGACGTTGTGGTGGTGGATCCCCGGTTCAATTTGAACTGCGAAATCCTGACCGCTTTCATCAAGAAAACAGAGCAAAAGGGCCGCAGTCCTCTGGCGGCAGGTGGCGCGGAAAAAGAACCTCAAAAACCCGAGGCTCCCAACACGGCTGAAACGACTGGAAGCGCTCCGGCGGCACCAAAAAACTCGGGCGGTTTGGAGCGGGCCATCGCGGAGGGGGAAGTGGTCATCGTGCAGGAACGCGTGAACGATCAAGGCGAGGTGGAGCGGAGCGTCGGCCGAGCGCAAAAAGCCGTTTATGAATCCACTACGGACACCATTGCGCTCTACGGATGGCCGCGCGTGGACCAGGAGCACAAGCGCAACTCCATCGTGGCGACCTCGGCCGAAACGGTGATGACCATGACCAAGAAGGGCGATGTGGACATCCAAGGTCCAATGAAGGCGGTTTTCTGGAATTCTTCGTCCGCAAGCCGCTAATCCCGAATGCTATCCAATCCCGTGAAGGATGCCGAATCCCCTATCTTACGCACCGAGGGTTTGATCAAAATATACGGCAGCCGTGCCGTGGTGAACGGGGTGGACATCCAGCTCAAACGCGGGGAAATCGTCGGGCTGCTCGGCCCGAACGGCGCCGGTAAAACGACCAGCTTTTACATGATGGTTGGGCTGGTCCGGCCGAATGGAGGGAGGGTAATTTTTCACGGGGAAGATGTTACAGACCTTCCGGTACACTTGAGGGCGCGGATGGGGATGGGGTATTTGCCTCAGGAGGAATCGATCTTTCGTAAGCTAACGGTTGAGGAGAACCTGCTGGCGATTCTTGAAACCCAGCCGTTATCGAAAAAATTGCGTAAAGAACGTTGCGAAGAACTGCTAAATCAGTTTGGAATAACACACGTGGCCAAGCAGCTCGCATTGACTTTGTCAGGTGGGGAAAAGCGGCGGCTCACCATCGCGCGATCGCTGGTGACCAAACCGAGTCTGCTGATGCTCGACGAACCCTTCAGCGGCGTCGACCCTATCGCCGTTGCGGACGTGCAGCAGATCGTTTCCAAGCTGCGCGAGATGGGACTGGCGATCCTCATCACCGACCATAACGTGCGCGAAACGCTCTCGATTGTGGACCGCGCGTATTTGATTTTTGAAGGGCGTGTTGAAACGCAGGGCACCAAAGAATTTCTGGTCAACGATCCGGTAGCCCGCCGGGTGTATCTCGGGGAGGGCTTTCGGATGTAGTTGAGTCTAACCAAAAACAAACCCGGACACGCGCTTGTGCCAGAAGAGTGCGTGCCCACCGAAATGAACAGTGACTATGCAAACAGCTAACGTGAACGTTCCTATTCGAGTGGATGGCAGACACCTCGTGGTAACCGAGGCGATCTATCAGCATGTGGTCCAAAAGCTGGGCCAATTGCATCTGGACTACCCTAGAATCATCGAGGCACACGTCGTGCTCGATCTTCAAAAGCATGGAAACCGGCAGTTCGCCGAAATCATCATGCGCTGCGCAAACCACATCACGTTGGAGGCATCGGTCACCACCAACAACCTCTACGCATCCATCGACCTTGCGGTCGACAAAATCGCGCAGCAGATGCGCAAGTTCAAAACGCGTCACCTCTTGGGCTACCGCGTAGCCCGGCGGGCCGCCTAGTCAGCCCAGCCTAGCCGCCCAGATCCCGCGGCAGCCGATGCATGCTGCCGGGTTGTAGCGGGTCCTCCCAGAAGTGAACCTTCCCGGAGGATCCGCAACTTCCCTCACCGAGGTTTGCGTTCCCGCAGAAAAACGGTCCGTTCATCCGTGAAGTTCGCCTCGGACCTCGGATGCCCGCTCTGCTCTCTGGTTAACCTAATTTGCAGTGTGGCGTCCTCCGCAACACGCTCTGTGAGTTGCATGGCGTCACGCGCCTGCGCGATGCATTTCTCGATTTCTTCCTTCA
>JBILKY010000301.1:0-4552 GCA_044376395.1 Chthoniobacteraceae bacterium
GGCCCTTCTGATGAAGGCTGAGTATTTGAGTCTGTTGGGGCACGGAGAGGAAGTTGGCCATCCCCGAGAGTGCCCAAAACGGACATCCTTCAAGAAACAGCCGCCGCCCTCAGGTGGTGCACTTTGAACCTACCCGATTTCGAACATTGGTGGTGCACTTTGAGTGTTCACTGACAGGCCCGACTCCTTTTCGCTTGCGACGTACTTCAGGAACCCGCCCGCAGCTCGATGCGCGCTTACATCGCTCTCGCCGCGTTCGCTGGGATCCGTCCGGAGGAACTCCACCGCCTCAACTGGCGGGATATAGACTTAGAAAACAACTCAATCTACATCAGCAAAAGCGTCTCAAAGGTGAACGACGACAGAAACGTTCCCATTACAGAAAACCTCCGGGCTTGGTTGCTTTCGATCGAAAACCGGACGGGTGTCATCGCTCCCGCATCGAGTTTCCGGCGCAGGTTCAACACCGTTCGCCCGGTGGCGGGGTTCCGGACGTGGCAATCTCCAAAGGGCGACATTTGGCACCATGATGTTTTGCGTCACACCTACGGCTCCTGCTGGCTGGCCATTCATCAAAACCGGCCACTTCTCGCGGAGCACATGGGCAATTCCGTTAGGATCATCACCAAGCACTACAAGCGAATGGTAAGCCGAGGACAGGCCGAGGCTTGGTTCAATGTGCTTCCTTTGGCGGCCGACAAAATCCTCTAGATCGGCACAATTCCCTCACCAATCAAAGGCGCGCCGTAAGGCATCCGGACCACGTCAGTGACATTCTAGCGATGCACCCGCGGGACAGCCGAACCGTAACGGGGAAAGCAACTTCTAAAGTTAGGAAAAAGACTCAATAAATTTATTCCCTCCAGATGCCCGCCGCTAAAACAAATTGCCCGTTCGGTCCCTCTCGGCTGACGTCCTATTATGAGGCTAGTCAAGCTTGAGCTAGACACTTGCCGCCGGTTGTTGAACCGCCCCCAATCTCCAACTTCTCGCCGCAAAATCTCAAACGTCAACGGTCCTACCCCAAGCGGAATCTTCCTTTCCCTTGCCGCCTCCTGCAGTTGGTCCATCAGCTTCAACTCCTGCTCTTCCAGAGGATTTAGAATCTTAATAAACACCTCCAGGATTTCAATCACCCACTCACGCGCCAGCACCTTGATCGCCGCCCACGCTTTGCCCTTCTGCCACTTCACTGTGAGGTGAATATTGTGCGGCGCTCGCAGTCCGCGGCTCATCCCGGCAACGCGCTGGCGTTCGCGCATGAGCTGCTGTCGCTGCCGACTCATCGCGCGTTCCCGCTCTTGGTCCACCGTTGGAATGCGCACCGTGCTGAACGCCTTTTTTTTTCACGCTCATAACGATCCAGACGCTGGCACAACGCTGAGGCATCGAGCCGGTCATTCTTCACCCCTTTGCCACGCTCATCCCAGTCCTCGGGTCGTTCCACGTAGTTCTTGATGCCGAGCTCCTCAAACCGACGGTGCAAGTGGAACCCGAAAGCACCCGCCTCATAACAGGTCACCACGTTTCGGGTGAGCTTCTGTTGTTTGAGCACAAAAAGCATGAGCTCTTCATAGGTCATCTTCAGCACAGGTTGCGGAGTCGCCCAGTCGACCTGACGGCTTATCCAGTAATATTGGGCGTGGGTGTGGATGCCGAGTTTGATGGAGTCGTAGGAGGCGCTTGATTGGGATGGATTGGTGGTTGTCTTCGCTTTTAAGTTCGCCAGATATCGCGCCGCTCGACAACCTCATGCCATCTATCATTTTGACTACTGCAAGCCAAACGAGGAGCGAACGAGGTCGCGGACAGCCCCCACGTCCACCAACGCCTGCTCCATATCCTCGCGAGTTGCACTGTCCCCGGGATAACGGGTTGAGACGGAATAAAAGCTCAGGCGCCTAGCCTGAGCAATCAGGACGTATCCATTCGGGATACGCATCCTTGAGAAGTACAAGCAACTGGCGCAAATCGTGCGTCTTTAGGAAGGGCAGATCGTCTTCGCAGAGCCTTGCCTTCAGCCATTTCTCACCGGCTTGTTGGCAAAGGAAGCAGGTCACATTGTGAGGGGTCAGCTTCTCTGCGGCGGCAAGGTGACTGGCTGAGAGGAAGTCCTCCTCCGCCTTCTAAATCCATTCAGCGGTCAGATGCTTCATACAGAACACGACCCTTGGAAAACACGTCCCGCAGGAAACAATCTCCTTCCTCCAAACGCCAAGCAATGTCCTCAGGATTTCTCACCAGAAGGTCCAACGGGAAAGTAGCCGGTATCGCCGAATCGATTGCTATGGCTTTGTCCCTGTTTCTGATTCCAGAGGGATCCTTCGGCATGACCACCATTAGATCGACATCGGAATCCTCTGTGGGATTTCCGTAGGCGTAGGATCCAAACAGCACGATCTTCAGCGGCCTGAACTGTCGGGCCACGTCTTTCGCGTAGGTCTCGATTTGCCGCAGGGTGATCACAGATGAGAACTTACACCTGTCCGAGGGGTACTTCAACTCCTTGATTCCCACTGGGGATTGGCCCCCTTTTTCCCGATCCTTATCTTTTCTTCCACTTTTTCCGCGCCCCCACCCATCCGAGGTCGAATCGGCACCCGATTGCGGGGTTCCGGACGCGGCAATCTCCAAAGGGCGACATTTGGCACCACGATGTTTTGCGTCAAACCTACGGCTCCTGCTGGCTGGCCATTCATCAAAACCGGCCACTTCTAGCAGAGCACATGGGCAATTCCGTTCGGATCATCACAAAGCACTACAAGCGCATGGTGAGCCGAGTACAGGCCGAGGCTTGGTTCAATGTGATTCCTTTGGCGGCCGACAAAATCCTCCATATCGGCACAATTCCCTCGCCGATCAAAGGCGCGCCGTAAGGCATCCGGACCACGTCAGTGACATTCTAGCGGTGCACTCGCGGGACGGCCGAACCGTAACGGGGAAAGCAACTTCTAAAGTTAGGAGAAAGACTCAATAATTTTATTCCCTCCAGATGCCCGCCGCTAAAACAAATTGCCCGCTCGATCCCTCTCGGCTAAAGTCCTGTCAGAAAACTGTTTGAGAAAATATGGAGCACCAAGGATCGCAGCCCTCCGTACCCCAATGGAGTCAGACTTTAGATTATCAAAGAGTGGTGGTGCCGGAGAGCAAGTTCGCTGGTGTTCGGGGCCGTGTTCTCAATGCGCTGCGGGCGCAACCCCGGTCGGTCTCCTTGCAGCAAGTCACCGAGCAAATCCGCAAGTTTCAAACCATGCCCGTTCGCTCTCGGGAAACGAACGGATAGAGTCATTAGTTCGCTTTGAACGAGAGCAGTGAGCTCTATAATGTTCGCGCTGCGGACACGGAGGAAGATTCGGGCCGGATACCTTCCTGCGAATAGAAGAAGTCTCAGAACACATTTTCTACAAAGTTTTTGGAGAGAATACTGGCCTGATCCATTTTGTAAAAATCACCCACTTCAGACTATACGGGTGGCTATCACAAAGTGGAGGTAGGGCGCATTTCGCAGTTTGCCTGTACCCCATCGGAGTACCTCACACGGATGCTTCAATTTTTAAAATCGCGAAGAATTCCTTCCATAAAATCGCGGAAGTAACCGCGCATAAAAAATTCACGTTGTCATGGCGCCATGACATTTAGCGCTGCGAGATGCGGTACGGTTCACCGCGTATGAACTACTCATCTCTCATCCTGATCAACCGCCTGAGCCCGCTTCTGGGCCAGATCACACTCACCGATGGAACCAGCCGAGCGCTTGGGATCATCATGCTTATCGGCTTCGTGTTTGGAACCATCTGCGTGATCGGAGGCGGATTCGCAATCCGGCGCGGCGACACCGACGCCGGAAAGCTATCGATCATGGGAGGCCTCATCATTGCCGGTGCTCCGGCAATCGTGCGCGCGCTTTTCGCCGCCTTCGGCCTCAGCAACACCACGGTCGATATCACCGCATTTTAATGCAGGCACAGGAGCTCAGATTCTCCGACACAAACAGCGCCGACGACTCCCCGGGCCGCACCTGGGGACTCGAAGGCGGGCTGTTCTGGGTGGTTGCCGGCGGTGCGTTTTTAAGCGTTGCAACCCTGCTCACAGGCTATAGCGCGCTCAAGTGGAGCATGTCGGCCTCGCTATTCCTCGGCGCAGCCCCAATCGGCCTCGCCCTCGGATATGTCTTCGGGTTCCGGCATGGCAAACCGCCGGGGTACGACATCGATCTGCTGGACTACTGGCTTTGCGGCGCCGCAATCGCCCCACCCGAACACCGCGCAACCAAAAACCTAATCCACACGCTGGTGGAAAACTCTTATGTGGCCAATTGACGCAATTACAGGCAAAGCGCCCGACGGGCACTTTGTTCGCGACCTCATCATATTTCAGGGACCCCGGACCGGAGGGTTTGTCGCGAAGGGATTCATTTTTGAAGCCCCTGACTTTACCAGCGCCGCAAGCTCGGAACTAAACACCTTTCAAGAGCAGCTCTCCACCATGCTGGCCTCGCTGCGGGATAACCAGCGGCTGCAGGTGCAGTGGTTCTGCGACTCAGACTACCAAA
>JBILKY010000302.1:0-4538 GCA_044376395.1 Chthoniobacteraceae bacterium
AGGGCTCGCAGGATCCTCTGGACATCCTTTCAGCCGCAGACGGATTGGTTACGGAGATCGTCGAAATGGAGGAAACCGAGTTTTTGAAAACGCCCATGCGCCGCATCGGCGTGTTCCTCTCAGTTCTTGACGTGCACACCAACCGCGCTCCAATTGACGGCAAGGTCACGTACCTGAACCATTTTCCCGGGGACTATCCCGGCCCTTACTTGGACGCACGGAACAAGGAATGCTCGACCAAAAACGAGGCTCAAACCTGGGCGTTCGAAGGCGCAAAGGGTAGCCTCGTGGTCAGGCAGATCACCGGCGCGATTGCCCGCCGCATTGTTCCATGGAGAAAGGTTGGCGACACCGTGGCCAAAGGAGACCGTTTCGGCATGATCCGCTTCGGCTCACGCACCGAAGTTTTTGTCCCGTTGGACTGTGAGATCAAAGTAAAGCCCGGAGACAGAGTCAAAGGCGGGCTGCACGTGATCGCCCGGTACCCTGCGACCTCGGCGAAGTAATAACCGACACTGCCTTGCAACCTGTGGAACCGGCATCACCAGAACACGCGGCTTCGAGCGATCCTGCCGCCACCACCCCCCGGTCGCTACCTCCCCCCCAAGGTTGCTCGCTGACGGAGGATCCGGGGCCGAAAATCTACCTGCTGCCAAACCTGATGACAGCGGGAAATCTGTTCTGCGGATTCGCCGCCTCCCTGAAAATTGTCGAGAGCGCGATGGTTTTCGCCGTGCAGGGAAACGCCCCGATTGACCTGGCTGACGCCAGCAGGCAAATCCACTACGCCATCTGGCTCATCCTTGCGTCCTGCATTTTCGACCTGCTGGACGGCCGCCTCGCACGACTCGGAGGAAGTGAAAGCCCTTTCGGCCGCGAGTTTGATTCACTCGCGGACATCGTCTCTTTCGGGGTCGCACCAGCTCTGATGGTGTACAAGATTGTGCTGTACGAGTTCCCGCGCACGGGCTGGATCATCGCGTCCATCTACCTTGTGTGCGGCGCGCTCAGGCTGGCGCGCTTCAACTGCCTTGCCGCAATGGATTCAGCGTCGGCAAACCGCGAGTTCACCGGCTTTCCCATCCCCGCTGCCGCCGGAATGATCGCTTCCCTCACTCTGGCCATGCTTTTTTTGGACGAACGGCAGCATTCCTTGGGCCCCAGCAAGTGGGTTCTTCCCCCGCTGATGCTTTTCCTTTCGTGGATGATGTTCAGCAAATTCAAGTATCCGAGCTTCAAGGGCCTGTCATGGCGCTCCACGCGCTCGCTCCCAAAATTCATGCTCATCCTCATCGTCGCGGTTGTCACCGCCATGAACTTCGAATGGATGCCTTTCGTTCTCTTCCTGACTTATCTGCTTTACGGGTTCTGCAGACCTTTCCTCTCGCGCGAAATGAAACGCGATATCGAGGATGAGGATTTCGAGACGGATCCTGGGGATTTGCATTCCTAGACGCCAGCCGACGCTGTCGGCACCGGCCACACCTAACCCGCCCCATGAGTGACTTTGCGCAGAATGAGACCATCTGCACACTTCAAGGCCTCAATCACGAGCATCTTCGGGAAATCGACCAGCGGCTCCTGCCAGAGATTGCCCACTCGACACCCATCACGTTGGTGCTTCCCTGCCATGCCGTGGACCTTCGCAACCCCGCATTGACAAGCATCTGCACGGAACTATCCAAAGCGAAATGGCTGCACAGCGTCCTTGTTCCGCTGAACGGCCTGGATGTTCAGGGATTCTTAGAGGCGCGTGCGTTGTTCTCGCGGATTCTCACCATCGGGCACACGCTACTGCATGTCGACTCGCCATGCTGCCTTGACGCGCTCTCCTATGCGGCTGACGTTCCCGCGGAATCACTTCATAAGGGCAAAGGGCTCAATGTTTGGGCTGCTGTTGGCCTCCACTATGCGCGGCGCGGACACGGCATCGTCGTATTTCAGGACGCCGACGTAGTCTCCTTCAACCGCTCGATCCTCGCACGCATGTGCATGGCGTGCGCCAATCCGGATTGGGGTTTTGACTTCGCAAAAATGTATTACAGCCGTGCCACGGACCGCCTGTACGGGCGCGTCAGCCGGCTTTTTCTAAGCCCATTGCTGCATGCCCTCATTGACGTCTGCGGACATCTGCCGCTTCTCGATTTTTTGCGGGGCTTCCGCTATCCACTCTCCGGAGAGTGCGCGATGAGCACGGGACTCGCTGGCGCTCTGGAGTTCCAAGCAGGTTGGGGGCTTGAAATCGGGATGCTTTCCGAAGTGTTCCGCAAAGTCGATCCGGTCCGGATCGCGCAAGTCGACGGAGGTTCCGGTTACGACCACAAACACCAGCCTGCAGAGGCATCGCTCGAGCGCATGTGCGCGGAGATTGCCGGAACACTGCTGGAGCAACTCAGCATCGAAGGCTGCCGCGTGGACGGACGGTTTGCGGACTCCCTAACCCGCGCGATGCAAACGGAGGCCGCGGAGGCGGTAAGACGTTCGAAAATCCTGGCGCAAATCAACGGCTTTCCATTCGAAGTTGAACCTGAAACAGCGCTTTCCCAGTTGTTCCTCAGCTCGATGCAAGCACTTCCCGAGCCGTCCCGCGCCAAAGCACTGCCTTCGTGGCAAACCGTGGAGCGCTTGCGCCCTGGCGCGATCACAAGACTCCGCGAGCTCATCGAAAGCGCTTCCTACAGCCCGGTAGGGTGATCAATAAAGCTCCACGGCAGGCGGAATTTCACCGACAGATGCTGTGCGAGCGCTTTCACGCCGAAGGTCTCCGTCGCGTAGTGGCCCGCGTAAATCACATTGATCCCGAGCTCCTCTGCCAGCGTGTAACTCCAGTGGGGCCCCTCGCCTGTCACAAAAGTATCCACGCCAGCGGCAGCCGCGGCCGCAACCTCGGACCCCGCCCCGCCCGTCACAACTCCAACGCGCCTTGGCTTTGAAGGACCACCTGCGCAGACATGCACGTCCCCCCCAACCGCTTTGCCGGTCCTTGCAACCAAGTCCGCCATCGAACCGGAAAACTCCCCCTGCAATCCCGCCATCTGTCCCCGCAGGGGCAGGAACGGACGGAGCTTTTTCAAACCCAGTCCCTTCGCGAGAATCACGTTGTTCCCCACCAAAGGATGCAGATCCAGCGGAAGATGCGAGCTGTACACAGCGAGATTACTGGCGGTCGCAAGCTTCAGCTTGCGGTACACCCCGTTGGTGATCGTGGACGCGTTCCAGAACAATCCGTGGTGGACGATCAGCAAGTCCGCCTTCCGGGCACACGCCTCCGTAATCACCGCCTCGCACGCATCCACGGCGGCGGCAATCCGCGTCACCGAACCCTCGTTTTCCAGATGCAGACCGTTCATTGCCTGGCTGTAATCCGACACCGACGCGGTCCGCAGGAAATCGTCCAGATACTCCGTCAAATCCTTAAGGGCTTTCATCGCATTGGGTTTAGCGGCATGCGGGCGGGCTGCCAATCGCCGTTTCACGGAAAACACCTCAGCCCGGTCTGCACGGGTGCGCTCCCCGCAAAAGCGCTGGAATTTTCACAGTCCCCCCGCCCATACTTGGCGTTCAACCAATCATCCACAACAACCGAGAACCCCTATGAGCCAAACCGTTTTCCATCCTTCCATCGAGGGCGCCCAGCACGGCGCAAAATCACTCCAAGATTTTCTCTCTTACGCGAAGCGCTCGGGAGCCGCGGGTGCGCAGCCCAGCAACTACATGCTCCAAAACGCATCGGGATTTCAAAGCGCGAAGGAAATTCGCGATACCTTTGAAAAGAACGGCCTCAAAATCGACGGAGTTTCGGGCCACTGCCCCATCTGGGTGCACACCACTGCGTGGACCGGCTCACCAAGCATTCGTCCGTTTATTCCCGAGGATGTCGCCAAAAAATCACCGGCGGAAATCGAGGCATGGGCAGAGGACTACGTCCTGCGCTTGCTCGACCTTCTCGCCGAGCTCGGAGTGAAGGTATTCCCGATGTTCTGGGGCATCGCATTCGGATGGGAACTCGCTTCTGGATACCCGTGGGGCTTCTGGGCTGGTCCCGGATACGACCTTTTGAAGGAGGGCCAGGAGCGTTTTGTCAAAAAGACCGCGAAGATCCGCGCCCATGCGCGCCAGCTTGGAATCAAACTCTGCCACGAAATCCATCCGGGCACCGCAGCGGCGACGGCAGATGAATTCCTGATGCTCGTCTCGATTTGCGACAACGACGAATCCTTCGGCGTCAACGCCGATCCCTCGCACTGCTGGGAAGGTGAATCCTTCGAAACTCGCTTCTTGAAAGTCGCTCCATGGGTTTACGCGTGTCACATCAAGAACCACACGGTGCGGCCAGGTTTCCCACTCCGAAGCATGGAGCCGCTGTGGGGCAAACGCGCGATGCAGTTCACGGACCTCGCCACCGGGGACTTGAACATGCAGCGCTACGCAGAACTCATGCTGCACATCGGATACCCGCAGCGCTACTGCAAGATCATGGGAACCAGTTCCGCTCCCTTGGTCGTGGAGGCCGAAAGCGCCCACAAAGATCTTGATTA
>JBILKY010000303.1:0-4524 GCA_044376395.1 Chthoniobacteraceae bacterium
GGTGTTCCGGATTCCTTTGAAATTCCATCAGACAGCAAGCTTGCATCCCCGAGCGGTAGGGATGCCGGGCGAGTGGATGCGGGGATCACCGCTCAATCACCGGCGCCCGTCGGGCGTCGGGATGACACATTGCAACCCGCGGCCGCCGCGGAATTACACCGAGTTGTTTCTCCAGATCCGGTTCAGATCGACCATGAAGAAGCAAAGGAGATCGCCCTCGGTGAGTATGTGATCCATGCGCCGGTGGCAGCTGTAGTGAACGAGTCTTTGGACGCGGTGCATACGATCTCGGTGCCCGAGGAAGAGATCGCGGACCCGGTCGAGGGTTCGACTCTTTACGCCGAGAATGCGGGCGACGTCGAAGCGCACCCTGAAGATATCCGACCGGCGGTAGAGGTTGCGCGCGGTGGTGCCCCGGAAGTTCAACGCGACGCGCCGTTGAACGCCCAACCCGAGGCGAATGTGAGGAAAAAGGAGACTGTTCAGGAACAGATGAGCTTCGAGCCGGTAAGCCGCGGTCGATTTGAGAAGACGGATCCAACGATTGTAGACGGCGAGGATCTGGATATTCCCACTTTCATGCGCCAGCGCAGGGAGTAGGCAGTTGTGTCTCTTCTGAGCAAGACTCAGGACGATTATCTCTCAAACCAGATTTTGTTTTTTACAAAGTCGATAGTGAATCGGCTGTTTTTGAAGGGCCCCCAGCCGAGCAGCGTTTCCGTCGTGGATGAAGTGGTGTCAAACTCCAGCGGGCTGATCTTGAGATTCCCTATTTTGGCTTCTCTGAGCACTCCGACATCTTCGACTTCAACTCCTCCAACGCCCATTGCCTTTCTCTGTTTAACGCCTTGATTGAGGACGAAGTTTTTCGGAATTGAGTCGAGGGTTTCCTTGGGAATGCGGAGGGACGTTCCGCAGCCCGAGTCAAAGAATGCCTGGATCTTCATGGAGCCGATCCAGAGGTCTATCCAGAGTCTGCCCTCTCGTCGTGTAAATGGAATGCAGAGGGCCGATGCTTTGGGTGCGTAAGCTCGTTTATATCCCAAGCGCACTGTTTCATTCGCTCCGTCGAACGAGACGTAGGAAAACTTCTCAAGAATTGGCAGCCCAAGCAGGTTTAACGGAATGTCGCGGACGGGGATTCCTGCGAAGGTGTTTTGATAAGATTGCAGAAAAACGCCTGAGATTCCCGGACCTAGGACACGGGTGTTCCACATGCGGAGTGAGTTAAATCTGGCGATCGTGATGTTAACATTGCCACCTATTCCTGAGCCTTTTGCATGGGAACCCTTGAGGGTGCTGACTCCAGATTTTATAGCGGTCTGAATGTCCAGTAACACAGGGAATGTATTGCCGGTGTCGAAGATCAGCGGGATGGGTTCCTCGTTCAGGTATGCGTCAATCGTGGGCACACCTAAAGGTGATTTCAGGGGGAGAATGAGTTCAGCTCCGTCGGGGAGAGACCAAGGGTATTGAAGAATCAATTGTCCGTTGGATGAGACCTCGCGCGGGGTCGCTTTAACGGTGTTGAGATGAAGTTGGTGAATGGATTTTTGAGATGCCGGTGAAACGGTTTTCGCGCAACCGGAGATGATCGCTGCCTGCGCGATGCACGCCAGCGGGAGCATTAACTTTGAGAGTTGCGCAAATTTGAAGCTGCGCCGCTCTCTTTTGTGATCAGCCCGTGACCTGAATTTGAATGTGGGGAGGCGCAAGGTCTGATGAGAGTGAGAAGATTCTAGGGCGCTTTCATTCCCTAAGCGATAAACCCAGCCCAAAATAAATTGGGTGAGCCGGTTATGAAAGCGGTTTGAGTTTGGCTTTGCGGATTAAAAGTAGAAGATTCAGTGCAAGACCCAGCATCGCGACTCCGATTGCCGTGCGGGCCTTCCAATTCCACTGAAGAGGTTGCGGATTAAGCCTGAGATGGATTGGGTCGGAGCGGTCTCCAGAAACCAACAAACGCCAACCGGGCATAGGAAGCCCAGAGTCCGCGGCAACGTCCCAAAACAAGACCGTGTTCGGATTCGCATTTGGAACAGAAAAACGAAGGGGACTCTCGCTTGGGCGCCAAGTCCATTTTGCTGTTAGTAATTCTTGGGGCGTCTCAGTGATTTGATGCGAAACCGGAACGGGAGCTGGGTGCTCAAATCGATCTGAGAGAGTTACAGTTGCGTTACCGATACTATTCAGCAGCCAGCTTTTACCGCTAGGGAGGTGCACCTCAAGGGACTCGCCCAACGCCTCAGCAAGATTTGTTGAGCTGCGGAGGAATGGATTTTTAGACGGCTCAACTGTGATTTCCACGGACACCTCTGCATTGTTACCGTGAAGCACCCGGGCAAGGAGAACGTCATCGGAATGCCCGTAGGCTCCGACGACGGCGGCACAAGCGAAAACCAGCGAGGTGGCCGCTGTTCGTTTGTGTTTCAAGCAGCGGGCCGCACTGTGTCGCGTCATTTACGCGTCCACTTGAGCACGCGGCCCCACTTGTTCCACTCAGTTTCCAGAATATTGCCCTTCGCGTCGAAAGTTACACCGTGCGGTGAAGTCACTACGTTGTCGCGCCAATCGGAAGGCTGGACTCCGGGGGTGTTTGTTTGACCAGGAGTATCGTTGGTGCCGAGTTCAGCAGCCAGTTTGCCTTCCTTGTCCCAAACGGAGATCCGACCTGCAATCTCTGCGATGGCCACGTGGTCTCCGTGAAACGATGCGGAGCTTGGGTTGCGCAGCCCGGTTGCGATCACGCCAAGAAGATCCCCCTCCAGCGACGCATGCATGATCCTTTTGTTCCCGCGGTCGCACAGGAAAATGCGGGCTGGCGAGAAGCGCGTATCCACGTGGATCTTGTGGCAGTTTGCGAGTCCAAAGGGCTGGGCGGGGCCGCCGAACTGCTTTTTGAAGTTGCCCTTGCTGTCGAAAACGAAAATCCACGAGGTTCCGTACCCGTCTACGACATAAATGTCGCCATTGGGCGCCTGATCCGCGCTGGTGAGCTTCAATGAACCGCGTGTCTCAGCTGAAGATTGATTGATCAGCGGTTTGCCATCCTTTTCAGCGATGTCGGCCTTTTTATAGGTGTTTTGTTTGCCTCCAACCGTGAGCGTAATGCTGTCGTCGGTGGTGGTCGGGTTTATGCCCTCAACTTTCTGACCGGCTTTCAGAGTGAAAGATGCTTTCTGCGCGAGATCCGATTTTTCCACCTTCTTAACCGAGCCGTCTTTTTGAGTGAAAGAAATGGCGGTCTTTTCGTCCTGTGGCGATTTTCCACTCAGAACCGTCCCGTCCTTGAGGGTCAGGGTGATCGGATTCGCGATCTCAGCTGGAAACGAGGACTTGGGTATTTCGAGCAGGATTTCGCCGTTCAGACTGGCCTTGATGACCTTGCTCTCGCCAAGAACGGCCGCGAAGATGAATTCTCCCTCGGCCGATTTCCGAATGGAAAAACCGTGCAGCGTGCGGGGCAGTTTCAATTGCTTCAAAAATTTTCCCTCGGGCGAGTACACTTGCATCCCGCCCGCGTCCTGTCCTTCCACGCTCACATAGATATTGCCCGCAGAGTCGACCTGGATTTCGCCGTGCCCGTTCCCGATGGTTTCGCTGCCTTCTGGGGGCTTGATGAAATTCGGGGTGAATTCGTAGGAAGGCGCGGCTGCAATGAGCGGGCTTTTGCTCATCAGGGTGATGGCGAGGGCGGAAGCGATGAATAGGGGGTGGTTCAATGGACGCATATCCTTGTATGCTCTGGATTGCCGGAGCCGCGTCAACTCCTGTTTTCGCGCCGGCCCTGCCGGTTGGTGTTGACTCTGGGGGGGGCAAAAAAAAGAGCCCGCATGTTTGCGGGCTCTTCGGCGGCGGTGAAACAGGGTGCGGCCTAAGAGGCCACGTCGCTTGTTTCTGATTCCTGAATGACTTCCTGCTCGTCGTCTTCCTCGTCGAACACATCCTCTGGGAGGATGTCAACTTTGGCGAAACGCCGTTTGCGCTTTCCTGCAGGCAGCGGCGTCAGAGTCATGGAGATGGCTCTCCCGAGTAGCTTTGGAGGCTGCTCAATGTTGGCCATCGAGAGAAGATCGTCGCTGATTTTTTTCATCAAGGCCATGCCCAGTTCTTTGTGGGCGTTTTCGCGGCCACGAAACTGAAGTTGGACGCGCACCTTGTTGTTTTTGTCCAAAAACTCCTCCGCATGGCGGAGTTTGGTTTCGTAGTCGTGGGCGCTGATGTTGACCCGAAACTTGATTTCCTTGAGCTTGCTGGTCGCGTGCTTTTTGTCCTTCTCGTGCTTGGCCAGTTCATATTTGAACTTTCCAAAGTCCACGATGCGGCACACGGGGGGAACTGCGGTGGCGGCCACCTCGACGAGGTCCAAGCCCGCTTGCTGGGCTGCGCGTAGAGCGTCTTGGATTTTCATCACTCCAAGCTGCTGTCCTGAGGCGGCTAGGATGACGCGCACTTCGCGGGCGCGGATCCTCTGATTCACACGATACTGCTGGATTTGTATAATAGTTATTCGGTTAAGTCCCT
>JBILKY010000304.1:0-4522 GCA_044376395.1 Chthoniobacteraceae bacterium
TCCTTGATTTGCGCAGGTGCGTGGTTCGGTTCCCAGACCACCAATTGCGCGCTCACACCAGCAGTTCGCTGACAATCCGGCCGCCCTTGTTGTCGGTCAGTTTCATCGGCGAACCGTTGCGCTGGAATACCACCTTTTCGTGGTCCAACCCGAAGAGGTGTAGCAACGTAGCGTGGTAGTCATGGTGGCTCACAATGTCCTTCACCGCCTTGTGGCCGAATTCGTCCGTTTCCCCGTACGCTAGTCCGGCTTTGAAACCGCCACCCGCCATCCACATCGAGAATCCGTATGTGTTGTGGTCGCGGCCGACCACATCCTTTCCTCCATCGTACTGGATGACGGGCAGGCGCCCCATCTCGCCACCCCAATGCACCACTGTCGAATCCAGTAATCCCCGTGCTTTCAAATCGAGCACAAGCGCCGCGGACCCGCGGTCCACGTATTTGCAGGCCGCTGGCAGTCCCGCGATGATTCCCTTGTGGTGATCCCACGTTTGGTTGCCAGTGAACAACTGCACGAACCTGACCCCGCGCTCCACCAACCGCCGCGCAATCAAGCAGCGGGTGCCGAATTCGGCGGTAGCCGGATCATTGATTCCATAAAGCTCTTTGGTCGCTGCCGACTCCCCGCTGATGTCGAGCGCTTCCTTCGCAGCGATTTGCAGTTTGCCCGCCAGCGCGTAGCTCGAGATCCGCGCATCGAGATCGGTTTCCCCCCTGTGTTTGTTCAAGTGCTCCGCATTCAGCTCTGCGAGGAAATCGAGGTATTGCTTTTGAGCCTGTCCACGCAAGTGCGGTGCGGGGTCGAGATTCGGCATGCGCGGTTCCTGTGAGCGGACAGCGGTGCCTTGGTATTGAGACGGCAGCCAGCCCTGCGTCCAGTTGCTCACCCCGAGCACCGGAAGACCGCGGGGATCCGTCAGCGCCACGTACGCAGGCAGCTCGCTTGTCTCCGAGCCGAGCGCGTACGTGAGCCAGCTGCCGATCGTCGGGCGTCCCGCAAGTATGCCTCCAGTCTGCATCGCGTAGATACCCTGTCCGTGGTTGCTCACGCCGGTCTGCATGCCGCGGATCAACGTCACTTCATCCACGATTTGAGCAAAGTAGGGGAGCAGTTCGCTCACCTCCGTCCCGCATTGTCCGTGCTTTTTATATTTCCACGGACTTGCCATCAGCTTGGTGCTGGCGTTTGCGGAATCGTCGTACTTGATGTCGCCGACAAACTTCTGACCGTTCCTTTTGTCCAGTTCGGGTTTTGGATCGAACAAGTCGATCTGGCTCGGCCCGCCCTGCATGAACATCGAAATCATCGCGCGCGCCCGCGGCCGAGCCAAGGGGGGCTTTGGCAGCGTGTCAAAACGCTGGCTGGATGCATCGATGGGTTTGGCGAGCAGGTTGTCCTCTCTGAGCAGCCAAAGCGCCCCGAGCGATCCGAGGCAGAAGCCGCTTTTGCCAAGAAAATGCCTGCGGGAATAGCATCCGTTCGAAGCCATAGAAAAAAGGGGGAAAAGAAAAAGGGAGGTTTGTGGAGAGGGAGTGCGCTAGTCGATGTAGAGAAAAGCGTTCGAATTGAGCAGCGCCTGGCAGAGTGTCGCAAGCGCAGCGCGGGCGGGAACAATCAAAGCCGTTTTTCCATCCACGGCCTTCCCATCCGCTGCCTTTGCCGTCGCAGTTGATGCTTCGAGAGTCGCTGTTTGTGATTTCAAAAACACCGAAGCTTTCTCGAGCTGTTCGGCAGTTGGCTCCGTTTGAAGCGCAATCTGCCACGCATGGCGAATCTGCGCACCGGGATCGCTCCCCGCCTCGCGCAGGACGCGTTCCGCGAACAAATCCGCCTGACTCAGACAGAACGCGCTGTTCATGAGCGCGAGGGATTGCGGCGCCACAGTCGAAGCAGTTCGTGCCTCGCAGTTCGGCTCCATCTTCGGCAGATCAAAGGTCTCCAGCATCCCAAGCGGGCGGTTCCTGCGCATTTGCACGTAGACGCTACGCCTGAATTCCTCGCCGTTTAGAGGCACGACTTTTCCGGAAGGCCGCCCCGCGGTGTCCGTAGTGTCCACTCCCACGATGACCTGTCCGTCCACGTCGATGGTTACGGGCACCGGCGCGCCGAACATTTTACGGTTGAGCTTGCCGCTCACCATGAGCATCGAGTCCCGGAGTGTCTCGGCGTCGATGCGGCGTAGCGAGGCTCTTGCGAGCAGCAGGTTGTCGGGGTCGATGCGTTCCTTTTCCTGTGAACGTTCCGACGTCTGCTTGTAAGCCGATGAACTCAGAATGAGACGGTGCAGCTCCTTGAGGCTCCAACCGCGCGAAACGAGCTCCGTTGCCAGCCAATCAAGCAGCTCTGGATGCGAGGGGCGTTCACCAAGACGCCCAAAGTCGGATGGAGTCCCGACGATGCCGCGGCCAAAATGATGGTGCCAAACCCGGTTGACCAGTACCCGCGTAAGCAGCGGATGCTTTCCACTGGTGATGTGCTGCGCGAACTCCAGCCGGCGGCCGCTGGAGGCGGGGTTGCGCTTCGCGGGGTTCGGCGTTTTGCCGAATGCATCGGTGCGCAGGCTCGCAAGAATCGTGAGTTCCTTCGGCTCGACTTCATCCTTCGGGTTCATCGGGTCCCCCCGGTGAAAGATCACTGTCTTCGGCGGCGTCTTTGCAGCATCCGGCAGTTCGTTGAACAAGGGCAGAAAAGGTTCCGCCGGTTTCTTTTTGCGGATCGCTGCGGCTTTATCCACGAACACCTTCAGTTCCGCCTCATGTTTGGTGTTGTACGTGCGGTCGTATAGGTAAAGAGAGCCCGGCGAAAGCTGGTTGATCGTCGGGTGTTCCTTCAACAGTTTGAGTTGTTCAGGCGTGCGCTTTTTGACATCCGTCCGGTACGCCGTCCTCAGCAACTCACGGATCTCTTCGGGGCGCTTTTGAAGCTCCCAGCCCAGCACGAGCTCGATCAGCTCGTCCTCACGTTTTTTGCGCTGTGCATCGACTTCCTTCGCCTCAACCTCGATAGATTCGGCGACCTTGCGCTCCCGCGTTGTCATCAGCGAAACCAGCCTGCTGTTGGGCACCCGCCAATGCTCCAGATCAAAGCCGGGCTCGAAGATGGCCCGCAGTTGGTAGTAGTCCTGCTGGGGAACGGGGTCGTGCTTGTGATCGTGACATTGCGCGCATCCCACGCTGATTCCCAAGAGCGAAGTGCTCACCACCTTGATGGTTTCGGCAACCACCGCATTTCGGGCGGTCATCTGTTCGGCGGTGGCCACGCCTGCAGTGCCGTCAGGTACCATCCTCAAAAATCCTGTGGCCGCGATTTTATCAATCGTTTCGGGCGCCATGTCTTTAAGGGGCGCGTCATTGAGTTCGTCGCCGGCGAGTTGCTCATGAATGAAGCGGTCGAGCGGTTTGTCTGCGTTGAGCGCGCGAATCACGTAGTCGCGGTACTGGTATGCCCACGGCCGCACCGGATCCGCGTCATTGTATCCATCGCTGTCGGCGTAGCCTGCGAGGTCCAGCCAATGCCTCGCCCAGCGCTCGCCGTAGTGCGGTGATGCGAGATAGCGCTCCACCATGCGTTCGTAGGCGCCCGCCGCCGTGTCGGCCAGGAACATCTGCGTCTCCTCCGGAGTCGGAGGCAGGCCCGTGAGGTCCAGCGCCACGCGTCGCAAGAGAACCGCCTTCGAGGCCTCGGGGTTTAGCGACAAGCTTTTCGACTCCAACTTCGCCACAATAAAGCGGTCGATCGGATGGGATAAATTCGGGGCGCTCTCGGGCTTCGGCGGAACGGGATGAGTGATGGGTTGAAACGCCCAGAATTCCCGGTCCTCCTCCGTGATCCAGACCTTCGGCACCTTCTCGGGTTCCGCCCGCGCGGTGACCGCCCCTTGGGCGATCCATTGTTCCAGAATTTCTACCTCCGAGGCGGTGAGCTTTTTTCCCTTCTCGGGCATCTCTCCCGACTTGACCATGTCCAGCAGCAAGCTCTGCTTCGGGTCTCCGGGGACCACGGCAATGTCCTGTGATTTTCCCCGTGGCGAAACCAAAAACCGGCGAAGCCGCACATCCAAGCCCGCCTTAAGGGTCTCACCTTCCCCGTGGCAGTGGACGCAGTGCTGCTTGAGAATGGGCCTGACATCCCGCTCGAAACTCAGAGGGCGCGCGACGCTTTCTGGTGCAGGACTCGCAATTGCCGCCTGAGTTTTCCGCGGTGCCGCAGCGAAGGCGATGCACAGCGACGCGCTCAGCGCCAGCGGTGCAAAAGCGTGAGGGACGCGAGGGAATCTCATAGGGGGTTCTATCTGAAGAAGGGGTGGGGGACGGCGGAAGTATCCGGTATACAAATGGGCGGTCAAGCTGGTTTCCCTGCTTCGGGAAGACCCTCGCCGCGCTTGTGGAAATACAGAGCCACCACCCTAAAGCAAATCCCAACAAGGCCGCGGTTATTAGATCCCACTATCAGCACCTCGCCGAGGCGCGCTTGCGATCAACACTGGAAGCCCCGAGCCCCACACCTTTCCGACAGTGGC
>JBILKY010000076.1:0-13596 GCA_044376395.1 Chthoniobacteraceae bacterium
AGTAAAACGTTTGGACAAATACCATTGATCGACGAGGAGACGCTGCTTGGGAATCCTTCCGTGCGTTTTGTTGCAGTAGAGACCGCGATTGAAAACAGCACAAGCACCGCACTGCGAGTGCTGAAGGCAGGAAAAAACGTTCATTTGGACAAACCGGGCGGATTCGACCACAAGGCATTTTCAGCAATGCGCCTCGAAGCTGAACGGCGCAATCTGACGCTACAAATGGGTTACATGCTCCGATATAATCCCGCGTTTCAGCTGCTATTCACCGCGGTGAAGGAGCACTGGCTCGGTGAGATCACGGAGATCGACTGTTCGATGGGGAAACTCTTCGAGCAGTCCAGTCGCGCTCAGTTTAAAAGCCAGCCTGGCGGGGCCATGTTTGAAATAGCCGGCCACCTCATCGACGTGATTGTCGCAGTGTTGGGAAAACCCCAGAGCGTTCAATCCTTTGACACCCCGACACAGTCGGATGAACTCTCCGACAATCAACTCGCAGTTCTGACGTATCCGAAAGCCACAGCCTGCGTTCGGACAAATTTTGCGGATCCATTCGGGGGCCCTCGCCGCCGGTTTAATGTCACCGGAACCGAGGGCACCTTCGAAATCCTGCCGTTGGAGTCTGGGCGGGTGAATCTGTCACTCACTCAGGCGCGCGGAAGCTACAAAAAAGGTTCTCAATCCATGCAGCTTGAGATTCCGAAGGGACGTTACGACGCCGAATTCGTCGATTTGACGCGTGTCGTTCGCGGTGAAAAACAACTTGAGTGGAACGCGGCGCATGACATTAACGTCCACGAAACAACGATGCGGGCGGCTGGTTTATGGAAGCAATCGTGACACTCTAGCGCACGAGGAGAGCGCAAGATGAGCGTACGCTTGAACCCTACCCACAACTTACATTTCCTGAAGATGCATTCCAAGGCGCGTGTACAGCCAAGAGGGCATCCACGAACACTTATTGCGCTTAGGCAGCCCCGACTGAATCCCTAAATCGGATTGACAGCCAGCGCGTGAAGCGCCGCCAATTCCTCTGCGCTCAGCGCCCGATCAAAGACGGCGACCCCGCCGATCCAGCCGGTGAACCCAACGCCCCGCGAGCTGTGAATCACTCGCCCGATGGTGAAAGGCCCCCCAGTGCCATCATTCTTGGGCTCATAAATGCCGTGGGGATACCACCAAGGATTCAAGCGCAGCGCGACAAGTTCGCCGCCGGCTTCCGCACCTGCCCGGATCGTCACCCTCACCTTCGTGTAGCGATACTCCCGAAGTTCAACGCGCTGACTATTCCCCTCGTTGATCACGGTCACGCTCAGCGGAGTGACTTCGGGTGGATTGTAAAACTGATCTGCTGGAAACCCGGGGTCTTCGCCCTCCTGCAGACCGGGAATCCTTGCGAGGCGTCCCTGCATCCATGCGTTCGCTGCGTACGAGATCAACCTGTCCTTCTCGGGATTCTCCAGCCAGCGGTCGCCGCTCTGTCCATTGAGCCACCCGGTCAATTCCTGCGTCTGCGTGTCGAATGTCATTGCGAACGTCTGCCATGAGTGGGACAGAACTTCGGGAACCGCGTCGTGCGGGACTTTTGGTGATTGTTCCAGTGAGTTGCACTTGTGCAACGCGTACTTGTTCATGAACGAGCTCGCGCCGTTCTCGGAGACGTGTCCGCATGCCGAGCCCTCCTTGTTCAAGCCGGCAAACAGCGCGTACTGGCGCTGCCCGCGTTCAACCTTTGCTATGGTCTCGGTGGTTTTCTCCTTGAGGTCGGTGCCCTCGTGCCAAATGCCAGCCAGCGCATGATTGCCGCTTTCGCGGATCGCCCATACCACGACCGTCACGGCCCTGCCGCCGCCCTTGATGTCCAGAGGCGTGTTGTGCAAACGGTCGCGCGGAACAAAAAGGAGGGGACGGAAATCCGGGTTGGTCTCGGCTTTGATCCGGATCGCTTCACCAAAAGGACCTGCACCAAGCAGCGGAAAATCGGCGTAGCTTGCGGTCGGCCCTGCATTCCAGAGATCCCTCACGTAATTGCCTGCGTCAAGGGGATACTCATTCTTCGCGCCTGCAGGCACGTGCGCTGTGAAGCGCTGGCCGGGCGCTTCCCGTTTCGTGAAATCCCAAAAGGCGACAAGTCCCGGAATTTTTGTTACGGTCTCGATGTTCTCCTGCCGCCGATCAGCCGCGAAGAGAGGGAAAACGACTGAGAAAAACACATAGAGGAAACCGCTCACCGGAAAACTCCGAACAAAAGTTGTGCGCGATGCGCGCGCGTCCCGAAAGTAAATCATGAGTGGAGCCATTTTTTAATTGATCGAGTTGTCAGAAAAACAGATCAGGGTTTGCAAGCAACAGCCGCCGCTTGATCTTCGCAATCATTTCAAAAAAGCACTCCCGCACCAAGCCATGTTTGCATCCCGCAACCGTCCATGCATTTTTTTACTCGCGGCTTTGTGCTGGCACCTCCAAAGCGCGGGAGCGGATCCGGCCACAGGTCGCCCTGATTCTGCAACGTGGCAGCCAAAAGCGTGGGTGACTCCCGCCGTGCAAGCCCGCGGGGTATCACACCGTATTTTTAGAAGCGCAGTAACGAAGCGCGATGTGAGTTACCACCTCTACCAGCCCGCTGCCTATGAATCCGAGCCCAAGCGCCGCTTCCCGGTCGTGTACTGGCTGCATGGCTCCGGAGGCGGGTTGCAGGGCATTCCAAAAGTCGCCATGCGTTTCGACGAGGCGATCAGAGCTGGCAAAGCGCCTCCCTGCATTGTCGTGTTTGTGAATGGACTGGAGATGGGCATGTACGTCGACTGGGCGGACGGTTCCGCACCGGTGGAGTCGATGATCATCCAAGACCTTCTCCCTCACATCGACGCAAACTATCGAACTCGGGCGACACGCGAAGGGCGGTTGCTGGACGGCTTCAGCATGGGGGGGTATGGATCTGCGCGCTTTGGGTTCAAGTTTCCGGAAATTTTCCGTGCGGTATCAATCGTCGGAGCTGGGCCGCTGCAAAACGAACTCACCCGCACGCCGCGTGCCAGCCGCATTCAAGCGGAGGATCTGCTGCGACGCGCTTATGGCGGAGAGCAGTCGGTTTTTCGCGAAGCAAGTCCTAGAAGACTTGCTGAACTCAACGCGAGGACCATCGCCAAGAGCTCCTTGATCCGAATGGTCATCGGCGAACGGGATGAGACATTCCAAAACAACGTCGAATTCCATAAGCACCTTCAGTCTCTAGGCATTCCCCACCAGTGGACAACCCTGCCAGCCGTGGGACACGATCCGGAGGGTGTATTGAGCGCATTAGGCGAATCGAATTGGAGCTTTTACCGGGCAGCATTCGGTGAACCGTAGCAACAAACACGGCCGCTGCGCTGACGTCGGACCGCAAGCGCAGGATTGGGTGCCCAGCCGCCCCGCCTGAAAAACGCCCTTGAACAAACAGTTTTCCGTCAAATTCGAGCCCAATCGGGAGTCTATCGGTAAAAGACAAGAAAACCCGCTTTTGCGTGATGCAAGATCGCGCGCATTCCTTCAGGATAACTTGTCGCCCCGGTTCCTATGCTTCACCCCCGAGACATCCTAGGTTTCTGCCTGCCCATCCTCGCCCTCGCCGGCGCCGTCCGCGCCGAGGAACCATTCGAGGCGTTCCTTGAGAAACATTGCATCCGTTGCCACGGGCCGGAGAAAGAAAAAGGAGACATTCGCCTAGACCGGCTCTCGCGTGATTTTAAGCTTGGCGCTGACAGCCATCAATGGGCTGAGGCGATCGAAAAGGTTAACAGCGGCGAGATGCCTCCAAAGAAGGAGAAGAGACCCACTCAAGAGGAAATCGCTGGTTTTGTGACCAGCCTCGATACGCGTCTCAAAGATGGACGCGCGGCGCGGATGGCGGCGCGCCCAGCGGTGGCCCACTACCGGCTCAGTCGGCGCGAGTATCAAAACACCGTCTACGACTTGCTCGGCGTGCGGTACGATCCAACCAAACCGGGTGAGCTTAACGAGGACACGCGCTGGCACGGGTTTGAGCGCATCGGCTCTGAACTCTCGCTGTCGCCCTCACATGTAGACCGCTACTACCGGGCCGCAGAGCTCGTGCTCGATCGCGCCTTCCCTTCCGCCGCTTCAAGCGAGGCGCGCAAGGTCCTCAAAACCGCCGCCGAACTCCGCTACGGCGGCGGCAAAGACCAGCAGGCCGCATTGGACCGTTTCGGCATCAAACGGCCGCTGCGTTACCTGCTGTTTCCGGGAAGCACGCAGAACGCTATCGCGCCAAACTGGTTTGGAAAAACCGGGCCGGAGCACAGCGGTCTCTACCGCGTCCGAATCCAGGCCAGTGGCATCCGTCCCATCGGCGGGCAGCCGGCGCACCTGAGCATCGGAAAGCGCACGGGCGAGGAAACGGTGGACGGTCTCATCGAGTTCGATGTCACCGCGCCGGAGGACAGCCCGCAGGTGTACGAGTTCGAAGTTTTCTTGGAAATGCCCGCCACACTCGATTTCTGTGTGGTTTCCACGAATGTGATCGACCGTCGTGCGGGCGCAGCGTTCCGCAACGCGCTCTCGAGCCGCGGCGGCTACATCTTCACGCACAGCAGCGAGACGCTGCTGCTGAACCCGAACGCACCGCAGATGTTCGATGACAAAGGAAACGGTCTTTTCTCGACGGTTCTCTTGGACTGGGTCGAATGGGAGGGACCGCTTGTTTCGGAATCCGAAAAAGCGAAGCGCAACAATGTGATGCCCGCCGCGGACGCGACTCCCGAGGCGGTCGCCGCGCATTTGCAGCGGTTCGCCGAGCGCGCGTGGCGTAGGCCGGTGCAGATGGCAGAGCTTGAGCAGTACTTGCGCGCCTATAGCGCCGAGCGCGAAGCCGGCGAGCCCACAGCCGATGCTTACCGCGTGGCGTTGAAAGGCGTGCTGACATCGCGCCATTTTATTTATTTGGTCGAGGGCGACACCGCACCTCGCGAACGTTTGACGGATGCAGAGCTTGCCTCGCGTCTTTCGTTTTTGCTTTGGAGCTCGATGCCAGATGACGCGCTTTTTTCTGCAGTCAAAGGCGGCAAGCTCAACGGTGGCGGACTCCAGAGCGAAGTTGACCGAATGCTTGCAGACCAAAAATCGGCCCGGTTCATCGACGACTTCGCCCGCCAATGGCTGCAGTTGCACCGCCTCGGCATGTTTCCGCCTGACAAAAAACTCTACCCATCCTACGACGCCTGGCTTGAGACCAGCATGCGCGCCGAGCCGGTGGAGTTTTTCCGCGAGATTTTTAAAAAGAACCTGCCCATCGACAGCCTGATTCATTCCGACTGGACGATCGCGAACGCGCGTCTTTGCGATTTCTATGGACTGCCGGAGCCAAAAACCAGCGCATTCCAGCGCGTTTCCTTCAAACCCGAGGATCGACGCGGCGGTCTTCTTGCGATGGGTGCAGTGCTCGGGCTCACCTCCGATGGAACGAGGCAGCGCCCCGTCCATCGCGGCGTGTGGCTCAGCGAGACGATTCTCGGCAAGACACCGCCACCACCGCCCGCAAACGTTCCGGCAATCGAACCCAATCCTCCGCAAAGCCCGAAAGCCACGCTGCGCGAGAAACTCGAGGCGCACCGCAACGATGCGAACTGCGCCGCGTGCCACGCGCGGATCGATCCACTCGGGATGGCGTGGGATAATTACAACGCAATCGGACAATGGCGCACCCGAGAGAAGGTCGCGGCGGGGCTCGGTGAGGATCCTCTGGTTAATCCTGCCGGGGTCATGCCCGACGGACGCGCATTTAAAGACGCCGAGGAATTCAAACAAAGACTGCTGGAAGACCGGGATAAGGTGGCGCGCGCTTTCATTGAGCATCTGTGCACCTACGGACTTCGCCGTGCGCTTGCTTTCGACGACCAAGAAGACATCAACGCCATCCAGACCGAAGCAAAGAAAAACCAGTACAGAATTAGGGACATTGTCCGGGCGGTGGCGCTTTCGGGCCTCATGAGCAAACGCTGAGAGGAGTCGCGGCGGCGCGCTCTATATCCATTCAATCATTCAGGAAACGCGAAGCACAAAACACGAACCAGAATCCCCCATGAATTTCCAATCCCAATCCTGGCTTTTGAACCGACGCCACGCGCTAAAGGCACTAGGCAGCTTTATTTCCCTGCCCTTTCTTGAATGCATGGTCCCGGCGCGAGCCACCGCAAACGCGACCGCGACGCCGAGGCGAAGCGCCTTCATCTATCTTGCCAACGGGGTGCACTCGCTGAATTACCAGATCACGAAACCGGGAAGGGATTATGAATTCTCGCGTTCATTGAAGCCGCTTGAAAAGCACCGTGATTCCATCACGCCGATCAGTGGACTGCATCATCCGGGAGCGCTGAGCCACCATCACAACTGCATTTCGGTCTGGCTCACCGGCGGAAAACTTGGTCCTTCGGACAAGAACACCATTTCAGTGGACCAAAAAATGGCCGAGGTCACGGCGACGCAAACCCGTTACCCTTCGATGGAGGTGGCTCTCACGCAGGAGTCCCTCGCATGGACTGCGGACGGCGTGCGGCTTCCCGCAATGCGTCGCTGCAGCGAAATCTTTGCATCGCTCTTCGAAGAGCCCAAGGGCGGCAAAGCGGCGCAAAGGCGCGCTTTGCGCCACAAGGGGAGCGTCCTCGACGCCAACCTCGCCGAAGTACGCAGGCTCGAACAGAAAATGGGGACGGCAGACAAGGGCCGTCTTCAGCAATACCTCACCTCCGTGCGCGAAGCCGAGATCCGCACGCAACGCGCTGATGCGTGGCTCGACACGCCGCTTCCAAGCATCTCCGAAGCGGACCGCAAGCGCACCAACCGCGACATCCCGGCCACAATGGCGGGTGATTATTTTCGAACCGTCTATGACTTGATGGTGCTCGCATTTCAGACGGATGTCACCCGCGTGGCCACTTTCAGCCTCGGTGGAGAAGGCGACGCTTTTTCCATCCCGGAGATCGGCATCACCGAATCACGCCACCAACTCAGCCATCACGGCGGTGATGCTGGCTACATGGAAAAACTCACCAACTACGACACCTTTGCGATCGAGCAGTTCAGCTACTTCCTGACGAAGCTCACCGAAACAAAGGACCTTGATGGGAAACCACTGCTCGGCTCAACGATGGCGCTGTTTGGCAGCGGCATGTCTTACGGCCACAGCCACGGCAACGCCAACCTGCCAATCGTTTTCGCCGGCGGCTCCGACCTCGGACTGAAGCACGGCAGCCATCTGGACTTCAACCAGGGCCATTTCAACGGATACCAGCTCGACAAACCCGCCGAACACTACGGACTCTGCAGCCGCCCCGCGAACAGCGATGCCCATATGAGCAACCTGTTACTCTTGATGGCGCAGCGCATGGGCGTTGAAACCGAGAAGTTCGGTGACAGCAACAAGGTTGTCACGCTGTGATCGCGCTTTGATCGTTCACGCGGGTGATTGTCCTCCGGAACCTGCTTTTTGTTTGTTGTGCTCTACTCCCGTCGCCTAGCTCTTCGCTTGCTCGGGTTGGTGTCTGCGTGTTTCGCGGTCACGGCAGTGAACGCACAAAATCCAGCAGCCTCGGAGCAGGAACTGAAGACCGTGGAGCATTCTCAGAAGACCCAAGGAAAGGAGAATGCATCCGAGATTTTTCGCCCAGATCCAGGCGCTTTTCCTCCTCTTGAAAAGGCGCGCGCTTACCGAGGGGAGTTGGTTTTTGTGGATCACGCAAACCGCCGGGGCAGTCTCCGGATTCAGACGGCAAACGCCGTCCGATTCAACAGTCCCCATCCCTTTGCACTGCTCCCCTACGCTGTCGTTCGCTACCGCGGCGCGCCTGCGGATCTGCGGGACATTCCCTTGGGCACCGTCCTGCACGCAAGGGCGTTCCTGCCCCCTGACCCCGCGACCTCGCCTGTGCCGGTTTTGCCGCACAAGCGCGACGACAGTGCTGCCCCTCCCGAGAATCACGTCATTCTGTTGGAGGACGAAGCCAGCAATTGCCTGCGCGAAGGAGAAGTTTGGATGCTCAAAGAAGTCGAGCTCCGAAAGGACCAAGGACTGATTGTCGCCGTCCGCAGGTCCAAAAGCGGAGGACAAATCCAGTCGGGCGAGGAAACCATGACGTTTGACGACGCCACCCGCATCTGGCGCGGCCGCGAGTGCCTGAGCCTCGCGGACCTTGTAGCCGAACGCACATGGCCTGCCGAGGGAAAGAAGTCGCTTGGCAGCCAATCCGCTCTGCTCGGAATCATGTGGAAGCCGACCCCAGGGAGCGTCTTTACGCGGTTTCATATTTCAGACATCTGGCTGGATGAAACCGCGATGCAACGCGCCTCGCAGCAGCAGAAAGAGACGCACAAGAGCTTCATCCGCAGCCGCTGGATGCCCGCGTGGGTCGATACGGTGGAATACGGCAAATTCGGCCGCGCCACGGTGACTGCGACTCTGTTTGGAGGATTGGATCCCTCGCTTTACGCCGATTTCAAACCCGGCGGCCATGCGCTGATGAACGGCGCAGCAACAACCTTGAAGCATACTGAAGGCGGTACTGCCGGTCCGTCTCAGATGGCGGCCCGCGGTCCCATTCTTGATGTCAAAATACTCCCCGGCACACCTCCTCTTGGAAGCAGCGGGATCCAGATTCGTATTGAGACAGACCTGATCACCGAGGGTATCCGGCCCACCCGCATCATCCGAGTACGCCCTGCAAGCTGGCCCGATTTCCACATGCCACGCGAGGAATACCTGAACGGCTCGACATTCGAAGACAGGTTTCCAAGCCCCGCGATTTTTCCAAAATACTGACGCCATCCAGACAAACATCCGCACAATGAAAAGTTCCCTTTCTGTTCTTTGCTTTTTGTTGCTTTCGCTGTCGATCCGCGTTGCGGTTGCCGACGAACCGTTCCGCCCCGTGGAGGGAAAATTTCCTCCAATGGAGAAGGCTCACGCCTACCGAGGCGAACTCGTGTTTGTCGATCATGCGAACCGGCGTGGCAGTATTCGCGTGCAGGGGGCAGGCACATACTTTCGCAATGCACCGCATCCTTTCGCAATGCTGCCGTACGGCATCGTCCGATATCATGGCGCCCCGGCAGATTTGCGCGACATCCCGCTTGGCACCGTGCTGCATGTGCGCGCCTTTCTTCCGCCGGACCCGAACACTTCGCCAGTGCCTGTGCTGCCGCCGGACAACCGGGATAAAACCGCGGGTTACAGCGGCGTGGGCATTGCGCCCGCCGAAAACCATGTGCTTTTGCTCGAAGACGAACCCAGCTACTGCCAGCGCGAAGGGCTGGTTTGGAAACTAAAGGAGTTGGACATCAAAGGACTCGAGGGTTTGATCACCGCAAGCCGCGAGCAAGAGAAGGGCGGCGACGGCAAGCCCAGCGACGAAAAATTCACCTTCGATGCTGCCACCCGCATCTGGCGCGGTCGTGAGTGCCTCAAAATCGCGGACCTCGTTGCCGAGGGGGAATGGCCTGCCGAGGGCAAAAAAAACCTGGGCTCACAGGCAGTTCAATTTGGCATCACTTGGAAACCGACGCCGGACGGCGTTTTCACTCGCTTTCATATCTCGGACGTATGGTTGGACGCTGCGGCAATGGAACGTTCTGCTGGCACGCAGACCGAAACGCACAAGGCGTTTATCCGCAGCCGATGGATGCCTGCCAGTGTGGAGGCCGTCGAATACGGGAAATTCGGTCGTGCCACCGTCACAGCGACGCTGTTTGGCGGCATGGACGCTTCGCTGTACGTGGATTTCGAGAAAGGCGCGCAGACACTGATGAACGCGGTCGCAAACACTCTCAAGCACACTCACGGCGGTTACGGCCCTGCACACATGGCATCACGGGGTTCGCTGCTCGACGTCGTCACTTTGCCCGCAGAAGCACCAATCGGCAGCAGCGGAATTCAAATCCGCTTTGAGACCGACCTGATCATCGAAGGGATTCGACCGGGACGCACGGTGCGTGTCCGCCCCGCCAAATGGCCGCAAGTCCAAGTGCCCCGCGAAGAATTCCTCAGCGACGGAGCCTCCAGCATTGAGGAACGATTTCCGACGCCATCCATCTTCCCTAAATACTAGCCCTCACACACGCCTGTTTAAAAGATGCCACGCACTTTCACCATCATCGGCTCGGCGCTTCTCGCCCTCCATGTATGCACTGCACGGGCGGTGGAAGAGCCGTTCCGCCCGGAAGCCGGCAAATTCCCGCCGTTGGATAAAGCCCACGCCTACCGGGGCGAGCTCGTCTTTGTGGACCACGCAAACCGGCGTGGCAGCGTGCGGGTGCAGGGCGGGGGCATGTTTTACCGCAACGACCCGCATCCCTTCGCAATGCTGCCTTACGGTGTTGTGCGCTACCACGGGGCGCCCGCGGACCTACGTGATATTCCCATCGGCACGATGCTGCACGTACGCGCTTTTCTTCCGCCGGACCCGAAGAGCTCGTCGGTGCCGGTCCTTCCAGTCAACAACAAGGATGTCGACGCGAACCACTACCGCGGAACCGGAATTTTCCCTGCCGAAAATCACGTTATTTTGCTGGAGGACGAACCAAGCCACTGTGAGCGCGAAGGACTGGTATGGCGACTCAAAGAGGTCGAACTGAAACAATCGGGGGTCGTCATGACTGCAACCCGAGGACCGCGCGAGGCCACCGTGACGAAAGCCACCGAAGAAAAGCTGACCATTGATAACGCCACCCGCGTCTGGCGCGGCCGTGAATGCCTGAGCGTTGATGAATTCGCCGCGGAATCCGCGTGGCCGTCCGAAGGTAAAAAGTTTCTCGATGACCGGATGGTACATCTCGGAATCACTTGGAAACCCACCCCGGACGGGATCTTCACGCGGTTACACATTTCGGACATCTGGCTTGACGAAACCTCACTGCAACGGGCCGCCAAAAACCAAACCGAAACCCATAAAAACTTCATGCGTAGTCGCTGGGTGCCTGCATGGGTCGATAACGTCGAGTACGGAAAATTCGGGCGTGCAACTGTCACGGCAACGCTATTCGGGGGAATGGACGCCGCGCTCTACGCGGATTTCAAAAAGGGTGCTGCGGCTCTCATGAATGCTGCAGAGAACACCCTCAAGCACGCCGGCGGCCACTACGGTCAGGCACAGTTGGCCTCCAAAGGCTCCATTGTGGGAGTCATCGAACAAAAAGCTCAGGTACCGCTTGGCAGCAGCGGGATCCAGATCCGGTTTGAGACCGACCTCGTTATCGAAGGCATCCGGCCAGCCCGGGTCGTCCGCGTGACGCCAGGTGGCTGGCCTCTCACCAATGTTCCGCGCGAGGAATACATCGGATTTTATTTTAACGCAGAAGACAGGTTCCCGACTCCCGCTATTTTCCCAAAGTACTAAAGCGCAGGCACTCGTGATCCTTGGTTCTCCGCGGTGGCGCTCAAGGTGCGATCAACCCGTTGATCCATCCGTCCCTTTACAACTCCCCACATCCACCAACCCCAAGATGAAACTCACGCGCTTTCTTTTGTCCGCTCTCATGCTCATTCCACTTTCGCTACGCTCCGAAGCACCGGATCTTTCAAAGGTCGCTTCTCGCGAAGACCTCGAGGCAGTGATCGCGAGGACTTCAAGCGCGACGTTAAAAGAGGTGCTCGCCAGCCATGCCACCGCAATTCTTGACGCCGCGAAGCAATATCCGCACGTCGAGGCCGTGATTCGCACAATCGAGAAGGCGCCGGGAACGTTCACGAAAATCAACGCCACACCTGATGCGCTCAAAAGAGCATTCGGCGGTGATATTCCGCTTTTTGAGACGCTAACCGCCGTCAGCACAAGCATCGTCAACGGCCGCCCCCACGTGTACCGCGGCGCTGACGAGGATCCGTATGACGCTGCGTTTATAGAGCATCTCGGGCACATCCCAAGTTTGGAATCCGTAAAAATCGTGGCGACAAAAATCGACGATTCGTGGTTGCCGCCGCTTTTGAAGCTAAAGCACCTCAAATCCCTGAGCATGGAGGGACGCGCTACGGGACTGCCCGGCAAACCCGCGCTAGGCGACCAGAGCCTTGCGAGGCTTCGGGAGCTCGAAACGCTCGAGCAGCTGAGTTTTCTGGAACTGGCATACTTCGCGAACGCAACCGAAGCAGGCCTCGAGCAGCTTGCAGGATTGAATCGTCTGGAAAGCTTCACTTTCCGAGGGTCCCCCGTCAAAGGGCATGCTTTCGCGAAATTCGAAGGCTGGACCAAGCTCAAAAGCATCCGCTTCCATTCCAACAATCTTGATGACGAGGGCCTCAAGAATGTCTGCGAAAAATTTCCATCCCTCGAGTCACTGAATCTCATTCACTCACACGACATCACCGATGCGAGTGCAGGGCACTTGTTGAAACTGCCGAAGCTCAGAAGCATCCAGATCAACGGCCCAAAAATCACGGCCGCGATGCTCAAAAACCTCCCCAGCCTGCCAATTGAGCACGCCATGATCGATCAGGGAGCCATCCAACCCGCCTCCGAGGCCATCGCGACAATGAAAGCCGTGCCGACGCTCCGTCGCCTCGCAATTGGCGGAAAGCCACTCACAGACGCCGACCTTGCGGCGCTCGCAGGCATCAAACAGATTGAAGAGTTGTCCTTTGAGAATCTCGATCTGCCCGAATCCCGGGTGCACCAATTGCAATCATTCGCGTTTTTGAAGACGCTCACGCTTGCCCTCCGCCCCGCAGGCTATCCCCAATTAACGCAGGCCAAAATCAAGGCTCTTCTGCCCAAAGTCGATGTGAAATTCATGCAGTGATGCGCACACCTTCTCAACTGCGCAGCGCTTAAGAGTGCATTTCGGCCCTCGCGGTGAAAACTTGCCGTCCTTTTTGAAAGGATCCACGAGATTAAAGTCTGCTGCGAGCATCGTGGCACTCAGGATTTTTCAGAAATCCTGCCACGAACCAATCACGTCAACTTTTAGTACGGTGCAGATCCAGTTGCCTCACCGACAGCGACCTCCTTCGGCGGATGAAAAAACACGGCGATTGCGGCGGCGGCTCCAACAGCGATGTAACACGGCAGAAGAAACAGCCCATTGAAGTCCACCAGCCCGTTGGTGTTTTTATAAGTCACGTTGATCAGGCTCGGGCAGATTGAATTAGCAGCCAGAGCGCCCACGCCAAGGATCATGACATTGAAGAGTCCCTGCGCACTCGAGCGCGCATCCTTCGGGAAGAATTCGTCCACGAAAATGTACACGGTGGCGAAGAAAAATGCGTAGCAGATCCCATGCAGGATTTGGACTGCGATGATCAGTTCGCTGTTTCCGGGGAAAAGAGCGTACACCGCAAAACGCGCAGCATGTCCGAGGATCCCAATCATCATGGTGAGCCGCCAGCCGAGCTTTTTCAAAGTCGCACCGAGGATGAACATCGTGAGAAGCTCAGCGACCTGGCCGATGGTCATGACGGGCATGATCCAATTCGCGGCAATACCAACGCCCCCGGCCTCCCTGGCGGCTCCGAGGAAAGAACCCGTCCAGTTAAAATAGCAGTTGTGAACAAAAGAATCCGCGAAGGTGACCAGAAAAAGAACAAGGACAAACGGGTGCTTGAGAAGTTTC
>JBILKY010000305.1:0-4504 GCA_044376395.1 Chthoniobacteraceae bacterium
GGCCTTGGGAGCCAAGCGATCCCGCAAGTCGCGGAACCGTTCCAGCGCAATCTGTCGGCGCAAGGCGTCCTGCACCACCTGGCTGCGACTGACACCCTTGCGCTTGACCATCCTTGAGAGAGCCCGGTTCAAATCTTCGGGTAGGCTGACAGTGAGAGTGGTTCTCATGTATTAGAAACTAACACAGCTGCCGGATGTGTCAACGGGGGGACTTTTCATTTTCCAGATTGCCATGCTCGGAAAACTCACCATTGCTCCATGTAACCTTGGAAAGTTTGAGATCAAATTGCCTGTCCCTGGCCCTCTCCCAAGTGGTGACTGAGGCACCCGCATCCTCTTCGGAAACTTTCGCCGACGGATGCTTCAAAACATCAGCTTTCGCAACGGGCTCAATGCTGCATCACGACAGGCCGAATGGCCGGCTCCGCGTTGAATCGCCTTTTCTCGGCGGCTTAACGTACTCGCCCCAAAAGATCCAAAATTTTCGCCGTGATTTTCACCGAAGCGTCGCGTTCGACACGGTTGGTGCCGAGCCACGTTTCATAGCCGCCTAGCGCGTGCTGAGCGGGAGTCGGCAAGTAGCCGTAGCTGCCGTTGGCCAATTCAATGGTAAAGGTATCCTGAAAAGGACTGCGGGCCTTGATCTCCAGCCCGATCTCCGTGAAGACCTCGAAAGGTATCGACGCGACACCTAGCTCGCCGATGCGGAACACCTGCATCACGCAACTCACCGTATCGGGCTTGGCATCGCGCGCGGTGAGCGTGCGCTCCGCATAGGGACGCTCCAAAGGATGCCTGGGGGGTAGGTCCTGCGGTTTGGCCAGAACTTCCTCGGCCCACTGCACCATCTCGGCGCTCGGCCGCCGCACGGCGATCTCCAAGTCCTCGGCCGCCGCTTTTAATGGAACCCAGTTTTGATATTTCAGCGTCCCGTGCACGCGCAACACTTCGGCGGCCAGATCGGCTGCTACAAGTTTGATTTTCTCATAAGGCTTGCGTGCCACTGCGGCGGTGTTGCCGCTGTAGTCATTGTTGTTCACGTCGCCGCAGGGGCCGTTGGCCAAAATACCGACCACCGGGCGTTGATCGCCGTCTGTTGAGAGCTTGTGCTCCACAAGTTTGCAGAATTCACCGAAATAATCAGCGGATAAGTCCTCGCGTGGGACCCCGCCGACATAGTGCAACCAATAGTTAGCCATCAATGCAATCTGGTGTCCGTCCAATGCCTGCACTGAGAGGCAGTACACCTCCGGATTCGTAGGACCGGCTGGCCCTGCAAGCCGCGCACGCAAATGGCCGCCGGGATTCATCACTGCGCGGTCTTCCGCTCCGAAGGGGCTTGGATTCGTTATGCCCTCCTTCAGCAGCCAACGCCGGTTGAACACATGCTGGGGCACACGACCCGCCCCCCATGCGATGCGTGCCGGTTCGAGTTGATGTATGGCGCGGCGCACAACGTCCACAACGCGCGAGACGAGCAAATCACGATAGTGGAGCTTTCCGCCGGGGCTCGCAACGGGCGCCACGCTGGAGTGGGTGTGGGTGGTTGAGAACATCAGATTCGCCGCCGGAATGCCGGTCAACGCCTCGACCCTCTGCTTCGCCTCGTCCCAGACTTCGCGTCCCAAAGAAATCGTGTCGGCCACCACAAACACCAGCCGCGTTGTTCCGTCATCAAGCACGAGGCAGCGCGCGTGCAACTCGTCGTGCACGTTCCCAGCGATCGGACGCGGCGCGAAGTTCCCCACAATCTCCATCCCCAGCGGCGGCGTGATGTTGCTGGTGGCCGCGCCCGCCTTCAAAACCTTCGCAGTCTCACCCTGTCCCAAGACGGAGACCGGCGTGAAACTGGCAAACAATATCAGCGGGAGGAGCAGAAGGGGTTTCATTTCATGGGGAGCGTGATGAGCAGCATCACGGTTTTCCAGAAAAGCTTTATTAAAAGAAACATGCAACCCCCCGTTGCAATCTGTGGGACGCGCGGGGACAGGCAAGTGCGATCGCCTGCAGAACTGCCAGCAGAGGAATTTGTGCGCGGACTTCGCTCGGGTAGCTTCCCAGCGTAACATTTCACAGACGATGGTTCGTCTTTGATACCCTCTCACTCACTCTCATCCTGCCCGGGGACAGGCACTTTTTTCCCTGACCGCCCTGCTGCTGTTGCAGGCAAGCTACGCCGACGTGCCCAACACCTTCACCATAGGCGTGAAGCCCCGAGCAAACCTAAGTGGGCATCTGGCGAAATCACCGTGCATCCCGACTGCATGGCGTGGGCGGCGATCAGACGGTCGAAAGGATCGCGGTGAACGTCTGGAAGTTTGCTCGATCGATAAATGAGCAATTCGTCCAGAGGCAGGTCTTTGATTTGGAAATAAGCGCGGCGGGATGGGAGCCACTTTTCAGGAGGCTGGGGAAACACGAGTTTTCCCGCGCGATGCTTCACCACCATTTCAAGCACGCTTGCATGGCTCATGTTCAGGATCGTTGTGGGGTCGTCCAGAACTTCCCGTGCCAACGGGGATATCATGTGCGGTTCGCGCGTCAGCCAGAGAAAAGTGCAGGTATCGAGCAGGACATTCATATCGCGCCCCAGGCGCGCAATTCCTCTTCATTCATCGCGCGTAATGCTTCTTCCGGAATATGGCAGGGCTCATCGATCATTTCCCCCACTTTTGGCCGTGGAGAGCGCTCCTCTTCGTCATAGGGAACTAGTTTCGCCAGTGGCTTCCTGCCCCGAGAGATTATGATGGTTTCTCCACGCTCCACTTCCTGTAAAAGTGAGGAAAGATGGGTTTTTGCTTCATTCGTAGCCACGACCTTCATAATCCCAACCTAGATTAAAGGTTGACTAAGTCAACCATGTTGAAGGCGGTCCGCCGCGTGGAAGGTCCATCGGCGGGTAGTTCAACCACTCCATGCTGCAGGGAAAAAATGTGAAAATCCGGATGACAGCTCCGATATTTCGCGGAATATAGCACTGTGATACCCCGTCCTCGTCATCTCCTCGCTCTGCAAGCGAAGTTCCTCCATTTTCCTGTGGTGGCGATGTTGGGGGCGCGGCAAGTTGGTAAAACCACGCTTGCTAAACAACTGGCTAAAAAGTGGGAGGGACCGTCCCATCATTTCGATCTGGAAGACCCAGATGATCAGGCCCGCCTTGGGGATGCCAGTTTTGTGCTCAGGGGACTGAAGGGATTGGTGGTGATCGACGAGGTTCAGTTGCGTCCCGATCTTTTCCCATTGTTGAGGGTTCTCGCAGATCGCTCTGACACCCCTGCCAAGTTTCTGCTGCTTGGAAGCGCTGCGCCAGAGCTGCTCAAGGCCACCTCAGAGACCATGGCAGGACGGGTGATATTTCATCAATTGGACGGGCTGGAATGGAGTGAAGTGGCTCCTGTCGGTGAGGTGTCCTCTTCAAAGTGGATGGATGAGCGTTGGTTGAAGGGAGGCTTTCCTCGTTCATTTCTTGCCAAGAGTATGGGGGCGAGTCGGGGATGGCGGGACGCGTTTATCCGAACCTATCTTGAGCGAGATCTGCCACAGCTGGGCATCAATCTGCCTGCCCTGACACTGCGGCGCTTTTGGTCGATGCTGGCTCATTACCATGGACAGACATGGAACGGCAGTGAGCTGGCTCGTTCCCTTGGAGTCAGCGACAAGACAGTGAGCCGTTACTTGGATATTCTCGAGGGGACGTTCATGGCTTTCCGCCTGTTGCCCTGGCACGCCAACGTGGGGAAACGAGAAATTAAGTCTCCGAAGGTGTACGTTTCGGATACGGGGCTTTTGCACAGTCTCCTCGGCATTGCCAGTCCCGAGGATCTGCTGGCGCATCCCAAGTGTGGTGCATCCTGGGAAGGCGCCATCATCAGTGAACTCCATCACCGATTTGACATGCAAAGGGGCGAGGCATTTTTCTGGGGCACGCACTCTGGGGCGGATCTGGACTTGCTGTTTGTCAGGGGCTGCACCCGCTTGGGTTTTGAGATCAAACTGACGAGTTCCCCCAAAGTGACAGCATCCATGAGAACTGCACTGGATGTGTTGGGATTGGAGCATGTTTATGTCATGTGCCATGGACAGGGCGCTCCACGGGAGCTGGCACGGGGCATTACTGCTGTGCCAGCAAGTAATCTGTCCAATGCGGACTGGCTCCCTGCTCTTTCGTTTCCAAAATGGGGGCTATGAGGATGATGCCACTCCTCCCCAGGTATCTCCTCAACCCTGCCGAATAGAGTTGGAAATTGGTGGAATGAAATTCGGAGAAAAGCCGTCGTTTCAGAAAAAATAAAAATGTCAGAGCCCCAGCCAAGGATGGGTTGGGTACGCTCCTGTCTGCATCTCAATCAACCATGAATAGGTCAGGGAGGCTAGGTCAGGGGACAGGCAATTAGCCCGAGTTCCGCAGTTTGGTCTGTAGGTTGAAAAAATTTACAGAGAGACGCCGGTAAAACTCGGACATGCTACAGAGTAAAAATTGGCGCGAGTGCTTGTAGTGGAGAAG
>JBILKY010000077.1:0-13447 GCA_044376395.1 Chthoniobacteraceae bacterium
CCCCTGCAGGTCCCCCCACAAACCACCCCCTATGAATACCCGCCGATCCTTCCTCCGCACCCTCACCGCAGCAGGCGCAACCTCGTTTCTCTCCGCCCGCTCTTACCTCCAAGCTCAGGGCGCAAACTCCAACATCCGCATTGCCGGCATCGGTGTCGGCGGCCGTGGCTCCGGACTCTTCAAAGAGGCGTACGCAACCAAAGGCGCAAGGCTTGTTGCGCTCTGCGACTTGGATCCAAAACGGGTCGCCGCCGGAAAAGCAACGTTCGAAGCCGACCCAAATTCAGGCGGCCAGCAGATCACGACTTACACCGATGTGAGGCGCCTGATTGAGAGCAAGGAGATTGACGCGGTGATGATCGCCACACCAAACCACTGGCACTCGCTCGCCGCGATCTGGGCAATCCAAGCAGGGCTCGACGTGTACGTGGAAAAACCCGTCTCACACACCGTGTGGGAGGGACGCCAGTTGGTCGCCGCCGCGAAAAAATACAATCGCATCGTCCAAGGCGGAACGCAGAGTCGCTCCTCCGGCGGGCTAAAAGCAGCAGCAGCGTGGCTCAAGGGATCGCCCCTTGGAAAACTCAAGTACGCTTACGGCACCTGCTACAAGCGGCGCGCCTCGATTGGAAAAGTCGAAGGACCTCAATCTCTGCCCGAAGGACTCGACCATGATCTCTGGTGCGGTCCGGCGGAGGTCCTGCCCTTGAACCGTGCAAAACTCCACTACGACTGGCACTGGATCTGGGCGTATGGGAACGGTGATTTGGGAAATCAAGGCGTCCACCAAGTCGATATCGCCCGCTGGTTCATGGGAGAACATGGATTGCCGCCCTCCGTGGTAAGCGTTGGCGGTCGACTGGGATACGTGGACGATGGAGAAACTCCGAACACGCAGTTTATCTCTTACAACTACAAGAAAGCGCCCATGTACTTTGAAGTCCGCGGCCTCACTTCAGGCGCCGAATCAAAGGAAATGGACAACCACCGCGGCTCCCAAATCGGCGTCGTTCTGCAATATGAAAACGGGCACGTCCTGATCCCGAACTACACCTCGGTGTCCGCCTTCGACAATTCCGGCAAGCTCGTACACCTGTTTGGAACGGTGAAGCCAACAGCGGAGCAGAGCGACGTGAAGTGGATTGAAGGCGAGAAGCAAACGCATGCCGCGAACTTCCTTGAGGCCGTCGCAAGCAGGAGCACCAAAAAGCAATCCTGCCCTGCTGAGGAAGGTCACATCTCCGCCGCGCTTTGCCATCTTTCTGGAATTTCCCATCGACTCGGCGAAACGGGCTCGGCGGAGGCGGTCAAAGAAAAGCTCAAGTCTGACTCGGTCGCAAGCGAGGCAGTTGGAAGGATGATGGAGCACCTAAAGGCAAACATGGTGGACCTCTCTGCAACGCCCTTGACGCTGGGGGCCCATCTCAGCGTTGACTCCGCCAAAGAGCGCTTCCTTAAAAACGAAAAGGCCAATGCGATGCTGCACCGCAAAGACCGCAAGGGCTTCGAGGTTCCAAAGCTATCGGCATAGCCTTAACCGCAGAGACGGCTTACTCCTGCGCGCAGCGGATTTCAGGTCCGGGTTCGCCTCTCAGTCTTTGAGAAGCATCTGGAGCGACGCCGGATCATTCGCCGCATCCATCGCATCGATTAGCGACACCTTCCCTTTCTTCACCAACGCACTCAAATGGGTCTCCAGGGAGATCATCCCCTCCTTGGATCCCATTTCGATAAACGTCTGGATCTGGTGAACCGCCGTGGTTCTGATCAAATTCGCGACAGAGTGCGTGTTCTTGAGCACCTCCATCGCAACCGCACGCCCCCCACCCTCGGCGGGCAATAATTTCTGACAAATCACGTACGAAAGCGACATCGACAACTGGGTGGCGATCTCCTTCACCCTCTCACTGGGGAACATGTCAATAATCCGAGTGAGCGCTCCTGCTGCATCGCGGGTGTGCAGCGTTGAGAGCACCAAATGACCGGTCTCGGCTGCTGTCAGGGCGAGCGCAATGGTCTCGCGATCCCGCATTTCACCGACGAAAACAACATCCGGATCTTCCCGAAGCGCACTGCGCAAGCCGGAGGAGAAAGACGGAATATGGCGGCCGAGTTCCCTCTGCGAAAACAACGCGTTGCTGCTTTTAAAAAGATACTCCACGGGATCCTCAAGCGTGATCACCCTGGAGAAACGGTGCTGGTTGATGTGATTGAGAATCGATGCAATCGTTGTGGACTTTCCGCTGCCGGTGTTCCCAGTCAGCAACACCAACCCGCTCTGCAGGCCGCACACATCGCGCCAAACCGTTTCATCGGGAAAGCCTATCTCCTCAAGCGCGGGTATCACCTGCGGAAGCGCACGGATCACGGCCGCCGGTCCGTCGTGGTCCTTGAACACGTTCAGCCGGAAATTAATGTGCTGCTCATCCCATTGCCACGAAGCATCCACATCCCGGAGGGCATCAGCCTGAAACTCCTCCCACACACCTTCTCGAAGCATGGGACGCACCAAAGATTCCACCATCTCAACAGTGAGTTTAGATCCGCCTTCAATCGGACGCAGATCCCCATCGTAGCGCAAAAACACAGGCTCGCCCACTTTCAGGTGCAGATCTGAATACCGGGACATCCCCCGCACCTGATGCTTTGGATTGGCGAAGCAAAAAAGCAAATCCCGCAGCGAAAAATGGCCTGCAGCGCAGGGATAAACCGGATCCTTGATTGAACTCTTCATTATTAATTCTGATCCTCCGCGGTCCGCAGGTCATTGAGGCAAACCTAGACCGCACAGAAACGACGCTACCCATGCAAGCACTTGATTGCAAGGCGCCAGCCATAACAAGACACCCTAACCTTTCTGCATCGCTGGAAATCCAAACTCCGGAAGAAAAGGCAGCTCAAGCGTAGCTGAACCAAAGTCGAAACACCAAAACAGCAGGCAACCCAAAGCAAGACTCAGCGCCGCCAATGCCACGCCCATCACCGCAGAATGCCCCGGCAGCGTGTCGCTCAACAGCCCCCTGACCCTGCCATGAATCATGGCAAGAGGCGTCGCCTCACGATGGCGCAACGCATGCAGCAGGAGTCCGAGCAAATGCACGCCGATCAGAACCGCAGTTCCCAAAGAAAGCCAACCGTGCCAGGACTCGGCCAGTTCCAGCACAAACCCCGTCCACACCAGGACCGGCGTAGCGGTATAAATTGCCAGAGCGAATGCAGCAGAACCCGGGTTCAGCCCCGTAAAATCCGCAGTTCGCCACGCGAGCACGTCTAGGAGATACGCTAGGGTTGCGCGCACCCCGAAAAACAATCCGCTCCATCTCAAGTACCGGCCGCCAAAGAATCCGAGCAAGATTCGAACAAGCAAAAACCAGCACGCAAGGATTCCACACAGCATGTGCGCCTTGAAAAGATTGCCCTCGGGATCCGCATCATAACCGAGCCAGAGAGCGCCCAGCATCGTCACTGAAAAGCCCCAATGACACACTCTCGCCGGAAGATTCCAAACCAAAATCCGAGCGCGTAAAGAGTCCCCCGCACTCATGCGAAATGTTTGAGTAAAGGGTTCGGCCGCAGTTTTGAACCGTTGGCTAGAATCCAGTTTCTCCACAGGTTTACATCAAACCCGTAATCCTGACCGGTCGCCGCTGCCAGCTCTGCGCGGGCCGCCCGCGCTAAGCAAACGCGCGCTTCGTTCAGGACCTCGCACAATTGGAGCGCCCCTTGCTGATCACCACACCGGCACAATGCGCGCGAAAGCGCCATCGAAAGATACGCGAGCCTTTCATGCGGCACACTCGCGCAATCGCGCACATCAGCACTCCTGCTGACCACCCGTTTTTGAAAGAGGACACTTCCCCTCACCCTCTGCAACGGCATGACACCCTCCGGGCAGGCCAACCTTTCAAACCCGCACGCAAGCGCGTAGTAGTACCCCCACCCGGCTCGCATCTCTTCCTCCGCAAAATTGAGCCGGTCCGCGAGCCTTGTGAGAAGCGGCACAGCACCCGCATCCCTTGCGTGGCACAGCGCACCAAGCATCAACGCGCAAACTGGCGCGTACCCTTGATCGGGCATCATGTGCTTGGTGCCCGTGCCCCCGAAAAGCTCCTGATCCAGCTTTGGCTCTTCAAGCGCAAGCGCGACGTTCAAGCGGTATAGATCAATCCCCTTCGGATGCCCGATGAAACACAAAAAACGCTGCATCGGAAGACCGGGCGACTCGACGTGGGGCGCGAGCTCACGCAGCACCTTTTCACGGGGCATCAAGCTCAGCATGGCAGAGGCCATCAGCGCAGCGTCCATGTCCGAAGTCGCCGCGATTTTCTTTAACAACTCGGGCGCCGTCCGACTGAAGCCTAGGTCATCTTCAGAAACTTCGTCGCTTTTGAGCATCCCTTTCGAGAAGAGCACCTGCTGCAGCTTTTTGATCGGGACATTGCGGAGCAGCACCTTTTCGTCAACGCACATTCGCACCGCATTTGCCGCAACCATCCCCATCACGCACAAGTCGCGCTGCATCCGTGCTGCCGAAAGTGCGTCATGGCTTGCGCAGTAGGCCTTGCCCGCAATAACCACGTTGTCGAGCGTTTCGGGAATCATCGCCGAATACGGCACAGTGACCCGGAAAAGTGCCTTCCAGTCCGTCGGGATCAACCCGCTCTTTGCCGCGTCGCTTGTGGCTAATCCTTTGATATCCGGATTGGACTCCACACGAAAGACTCCGTCTCTAAAACGACGTCCTGCCAGCAAATCAATGAAAGTCACTTGAGTGCCGCATCGAATGTGCCGCGACTCGCGCGGCGCCAAATAAAACGGTGGCGGAACATGAGCCTGCTCCAGCGTAATCTTGCTATTGCGCCGCATGGACACGATGAACCGTGTCGCATCGGCAGCGCTGCGCTCGTCACATGGCGAGAGAAAGGGACGCAGCGCCTCCGGTCTGCCGGGTTTGTAGCCAGCAAAAGACGCCCACAACGTCAGTTCATCGTGCTCGCCGCCGAACGTGTAGCCGCATCCCGCCCACGCTGCAACCGCACCATCGCCGGTGGCGTCGATGAAATGCGTCGCCTCAATTGAAGTAAGACCGAAAGGTGTAGTGATGTACACACGAGCAACGTTGCGCCCGCGCTGAGCGACGCCGGTGAGGGCGCATCCAAACAAAAGGTCCGCACCAGCCTTACGGATTCCACGGTAAAATCCCGGCGCATTCAGGCCGTCATTCTTCGCCTCCATGGCCTTGTAATACTCTTCAAACGCCTCCGTTTTCCGTCCGAACCACAAGTTTGTCACACCCCCCACGGTGTTGGTCCCCCCCAACTCATAGCCACGCTCGACACACAAGGTTCTCAGTCCAAGCCCTGCGCATGCATACGCCGCCGCGTTCCCGCTCGTCCCGCCACCGCACACCAGCACCTCCGAAACAACAGCAGGCGCCGGCGGCAAAAAACCGACCTTCCTGACCTCGGCACCCGGTTCGTCAAAACCGTGATCAGTGAACCGATGCGCCATGGAGTGGTCCGCGGATTTTTCTGTCGCCACCCCGCGGTTCCAAAACTCGTAAGCGCCAGCCCGTGCGCGCCGAAGCACAAGCTTGGACTCTATCTCCTCAAGTGCCTTTGGAAACCCGGCAAACAGACTCTTCCAATCCCTGAGGACGAGCGATCCATCCGCATTGCTTCGAATGCCTTTGGGGCCGAATAAGCACAAGTTTTCCACTCCCACTCGCCCATGACCAGAATGACCAACGAACCACTCATCCGCAATCCGGTCCACGCCGCTCGAAAAGAATCCGTCAGCACCCCGAAACCGTTTCTCCGCTCCCTGCCAGGGCGCCTCAAGCACAGCCGCGTAAACCTGATCGAAGTCTTTGGAAATGCAGAGCGGTCCCGACTTGTTCGAAGACAACACAACGTCGAAACACGCAAAGTAGTGGTGAACTTCACCACGAACACGGGCGCCGTTCGAGGCTGCGAACGAAAAGACCCTGTCCGCCACAGGCGCCGCAAGATCCACCACGTAGTGATAACGACGCTCACCCTCAACTGCCACAAACGGCACCCCGCAGGCGCGCGACACAGTTGCTTCCAAGGTTGCATCCACAATCACGCCCGCCTCAATTGCGAAAAAGCCCGTCTTTCCCCCGAACACAACTCCGAGAAGGCGTCTGGCGCTGCCAAGCGCCCCCGCTACGGCAGCATTGTAATAAAACCGGACGCCCGCTTCGATCAGCTGATCTTCGATTTCAAGCGCAGCCTTCGAGGCGTTGAAATATACCCGGCTGCCTTTTTCCTCTGCGGTAACGCCAGTGAGTACATTGCGAACCACCGCTGGGAAAACACCGGCATCGGCACTGTCCAGCCAGGGCCGCAGACATGAGATCCCGTCAAAAAAAGGATTCACCCGGTCCATGACGATCGCGGTTCGCAGCCCCTTCTTGGCCGCGTCCATCGCCAGCTGGCAGGCGAACAGCGTACTGCCGCAAATGAGCACATCGGTCCCCTCTAAAAACGAAACGTCTATCGCACCGTCCGGCGTTGGCACCACCTGCACACTTTCCGCCGCTCCGTACAAAGACCGTCCATGAAGCGCCGCCCCTGCGATGGCACCGCCCACCGAATGCAGAAACTGCCGACGATCGAGACTGGGGTGGATCACAGCCAGAGGGTTGGCGCAAAGCCCACGTGTGTCAACGCCGATGCCTTGCCAGAGGCTCGACAGGAATTGCTTTTTTCACAATTCGATCGCCCGCTTATTTGCCCCCGACCCGCGAGCGTAGCTGCGCGGCGAGAAACTTCGCTGTCTCGCTGGCGATCACCTGATAGCCCGCCAAATTGGGGTGACGATCCGAGTACCATCCGGGCACCTCGCCAAGGTGCGCATCCAAGCGATTGTCCAAAACAATCACATGCGGCTCGGCACCCACGGCGCGGACAAAAGGCTTCGCTACCGGCTGCAGCCTTTCAGGGATCTTGGAAAGAGCAATACGGCGGTAATTCAGCATGTTCGGGCCTTTTTTGAGCTCCTCGGCATAGCGTGGATGAATATCGAAAAAAGGCAGGCCTTGGGATTCCGCAACCCGTTTCACGATCGAATTCACCGCTGAGTTGTCGCTGTCCGGCTGGTATGGAATCACGGACATGGGAACAATCACCGCCCTCGGATGATCCGCGCGCAGCCGTAAGATAAGCTCGTGAAAGTCATTTCCAAAATTTTCCGAGAACCCCTCCCGCTTGGCGCGGTCGTTGATTCCGTACCGCACGAAGATGTAATCCGCGGACGGCTTCGTCGCGACATCCCTGTCGTACCTGCCTGAGTCCAGAAGCCGGCGGATGTACTCCCCGCTCAGCCCGAGATTATAAACGTCCGCAGCAGGCAGGTCTTTTTCAGCCGCAAGAAGGATCCGCACCGAGTCCTCAATTTGCGGCTCCTCAGGGGCAAGCATTTTTGGAATGGACGCCTCCGTGGTGCTGTCCCCAAGCAACAACACCTGGAGCCGTGGCTTCCCCGCGGTCGCACTGCTGAACCCGAACGGCTTTCCCCCGAGCCACTGCTCTGATGAAACCGTCGGGCAGATTCGTTTCTCGACGTGCTCAATAAACAGCTCGGTGCCCCTGAAATGGCTCACAAACGGCCAGCTCTTTGGATTGTACATTGTGTCCGTAAGATCCCGCATCAGCACCACGTGCCTGCCGTTTTTGGCCATCTGCCGCAAACCAAAGGGACGTCCTGCCACGCACATGTTGGTGTGCACGCCCGCCAGGACCACGTTTTGAATCCCACGCGACTCCAGCAAATTCCAGATCTCCACCCCGGAATCGCTCACCGCATCGCGCGCCTCGTCGATCTCGAGCAAATCAATCTGTCGCTTCCACGGCGACTTGGGATTACGCCCCTCGCCTTCGAGTTGGCGCACCCAGTTTTGATGCTCAATCGGATCGTCATCAGATCCTCCGTCCTCCTGATCGATCGGATACACCCCGGCCTCTTCGGAGGGAATCTGCTTGCACCATGTCGCGATTCCATCAGGGATGCGCGCGGCCTGCGGCGCGGATTTTGCGCGCTCCCGCGCTGGGCTTCCCTCGTAAGCCTGCATGCAACCACTCGGAGCGTGAATGACAAAGACCCCTGCATCCCTCGAGACTTTTAACAACTCGTTCAAGCGTGGAGCAAACTCGCGCTCGCGCGCCGCCGCATTCTTACTGGAGTGCGAGTCCCACATGTCACAAACGATCAGCGCCGTTTTCGTGCCCAGCCACGACTCTTGTACGCTGCGCTTTGAACCGCTGGGCGAACGCGACTGAAGTGTCACTTTCAAGGTCTGGTCCGCTGCGAAAACGGCTCCGAACCCGAGGTGAACTAAAAAAACAAAGCTGTAAAAAAAAGTCTTCATGGAAGTGACGAATTTGACCTGCACAACTTCGCGCGCCGGACTACTGGTCGAGCTTTTTGTAAAGCTCATGCACCTTCGCTGCGATCCTGTCCTCAACGCTCTCCGCCCATCCCGCAGCCGCCTCATATCCACCCTCCTTCAGGACGCGAAGACTTGGAACGTACCCGGTGTAGTCGTTTGAATAGCCCGCCACCCAAACACCCGCAGATCCCGCGAATTCGCGCTTAAAACGAAGCGAATAGTCCACCACCACCTCGCTACCAAGGGTGATCAAGGTGAGATCCTTTCCAAACTTGATGACCTGCACCGGATAATCATGCGGCTCCCTCCCTGCCTTGGCGTAGTCCAGTCTGATCTCCTCGTACGCGGCGCGGACCGGCCCCGACACGGGTCGCGGATTCACCGTGAGCGCCATCTCAACTGCGTTCGAAAGCGAGCGGCCATGCTGCTGCGCGAGCTCCAGATCGGTGATCCCAGGCACCACATCGGACCGGCGCGGATAAGGATTCTGGTCCGCACCGCACCCCATCAAGAACATTGCGACGCAGCCGGGCCGGTGTTCCTGCAAGTATTCCTGCGCATACCCGGCGTAATCACCGCAGAAGTTATAAAAGCCCAGACATGTGTTGTGGCAGGCGTATCCAAAGAGCACAGCGCGCAAGGTGCCGTCAGTCGCTTCAACACGGAGGGCGGGAACTTCATGATCAACGGGACCGTCGGGGTTGGGAACCCGGTTGGCGTTCGGGTGATCCGCGGGCAGCGAGTAATCCCGCCGACGGTTCATGGCGAAGCCGCAGCGCGCCTTGTTCCATGTGAGGCGCGCGGGCTCTTTGCGTCCCAGCGCGGAAGCAATCGCACCGAAAATTTCCTCCTCCAGCTTCTTCGTGTACTCGAAGCTCAGCTTGCCGCCAGTCGGGTCGTTTGACTCGTCCTTCGGTGGAGTCGTGCGCAACGACGGCCCGCTGTGGGTGTGCGAGGCGTTCATGACGAGGTTCGCGGATGGGATCGAGAATTCCCGCTCGACGCGTTGGGCGATGCTGCGCCTCATGGTTTGCGGCACTCCGATCAAATCGAGAGTGACAAACACAAGCGTGCCTGACGAACCATCCTCGATCGCCAGCGCCTTTGCGTAGAGGTTCTGCACACGGCCTTCCGCAGGCTTTTTACGGCCCGCATATCCAGCCATCCATAGAAGATCCTTCGGCGTGATATCCGCCTGCGCAACCCCGACCCGCCAAGATGCTGGAACATGCGGCGCAACGGACTGCGGAGCCTTTGGCGGCGAAAGGGGTGTCGCTCCCTGGGGGGCGGCGGTTGCGGAAAGGGCAAGAAAAAGAAACAGACCAACCGGAGCGAGGTGCGGATAAATTTTCAAGGGGTTCGGGGGGTGAACCTTCCTACGCGGCAGGATTTATGCCACACAGAACCGTTTCACCTCCCGACAGCCTGACGGCGCCTCAAACTGCCACTAGGGGAACTCAAGCGCCACATCCCGCACCACCGCCGGCAAAGCGCCGTGATTCGAGTCAAAACTTGAGAGACAGCCCGCCGTAGAAATTCCGGCCCTGCCCCGGGTCAATCCCCGTGTTGGTGATCCTGGAAAAATAGTTTTTGTCGAAAAGATTGTTCACCCCCCACGTGAGCGAAACGGAGTCCTCATAGACTTTTGCTTCTCCAGTGAGATCCCACACGGCGTAAGATGGAACTCGCACAGTCGGCAGCGCTGCCGTTGGAACATTTCCATCATCAGCGAATGATTTCCCAATGAACGAGCTTGTGAGCGCCACCCGGAATCGTTCCTTGCACGAGCGATACACCAAGCCGGCCCTCACCGTATACTTCGCGGCGTATGCGGGGGTCTTGCCCTGCTGCGACCCCGAGACATATTCAGCGTCCAGCAAAGTGGCGTTTCCGTAAAGACTGAGAGAACCGAATTCTGAGAGAGGGCTGGAGAGATCTTTTTTGGAGCCTGACGCTGATGGAGCTTGCGACTCACGCTCCATCAACTCGAGAAGGTCGATCTCACCTGAAAACTCGAGTCCCACATGCCGAGCGCGGCCCGTGTTCCTCACAACATTGCCGACCATTCCAATCTGGTTGTCAAAATCCAGAAGAAAGACACTCGTATCCCAATAAGCCCAAGACCGCGGCCTACCCTTGAACCCAACCTCGTACTGCCAAGCACCCGCCTCCGAAAGGTCTGCGGGCACTGTCTGGTTGGCACCCGTTGGAACCGCCTCGGTGAACACCTTTGGACGGTAAGACTGCGAGACGTTCGCGTACAGCTCCACTTTCGGAGCGAGCTCGTAAGCCGTCCCCAATCCGAATAGCGGGACAAAAATCCGCTCCGAAGATGCACCGAGAGCAGTTCCAGCAGTTGTTTTCGCCGTGTTTATATTCTCACGAACTGACTGCTTCGCACTCTCAAAACGCACTCCGGGTGTTATTGAAAATGCACCCCACGAAAATTTGTTTTCCACGAAGACTGGAAGATATGTAATCGCGCGGTCGGTATCTCTAGCTGTGCCTCCGGTGTCCGCATCCGGAGTGATTCCCACGGAATCTTTTCGCGGTGAGATGGAGCGATAAAGTTGAACACCCGCGCTGAGCGAATGGTCGCCGCTCCCTAGCGTGTAATTGTGGATCCAACGCTGCTCCAACCCGAGGGTGAAAAACTTTTGATCTTGGATCTGATTCGTGGCGCTCGCAGCGCCTGAGGGCAAAACTCCAAAGCCATTCCCAGCAGTATTCTGGCGCTTCGACCAACGCGAATAGGACGACGCCCAGACGGATGTTACCATTTTTGTATCGTCCGAAAAATCACGCTCCCACTGCAGCGACGCTGAGTACCGCTCCATCTCAAACCGGTCATAGAGCCTCGTTGTCTCCCTCGGATTTGAACGCATTTTCTCGAGCGTCAGCCCACCGGGCTCACCGTGCGTCTCCCGGTAGGCATCGATAGTCAAAATCCATCGGCTGTCCGTTTCCGCATCCAGCACCAGCTTCACCAATCCAGCGTCGAGCTTGAAGTCGCTGTTGCGATCCCTGAATCCGTCAGACTGCCTGTGGTTGTAGTACCCGTAATACCCCAACCGCCCGCTGGTGCCGTCCACGTAATTGAATGTCGAATAATACTGATTGCTACCAAACGTCTGATTTGAACCGAAACCGAAAGGCTTGGAGGTTTGGGGCCGGTGGGTGACGTAGTTCAGCGCTCCTCCTGGCTGGGGACCGTAAAGCAGAGACGCGCCCCCGCGCAGAAACTCAATCCGGTCAACGGTGTCGAGGGGAGGCGTAAAGTAGGCCTCAGGATATCCGAATTGATCCGCGTGGATCGGGATGCCGTCCCGCAAAACTTGAGTGAACTGGGTCCTGTTCGGGTTTAAGCCGCGGTACCCAATGCTCACAAGCGGCGTGCTTTCCTCGCTCAAATAGAGGCCGGGAGTTTTCGCGAGCGCCTGCCGATAATTATTGTTGGTGATCGGTGGCAGCGAATCCAAGTCGATCACCGAGGTCTTCTTACCGGAATAAATCATGGTTCCCGCAACCGGCGGGAGGAACGGAGCCTGAACGGTTGAATCCCCCTCCGCCTCGACGGTGACTGTGTCCAGCGTGAGCCGGGGCTGCTCGGGCGCCGTCAAATCCTGCGCGAAAAGCGCTGCAGAGCTTCCGATGCCGGCGATGAGCACTGCAGGCAAAGCACCAAGGGGACGGACAACATGTTGAAACGCGGATCGAATGAACATGCGCGCTTAATTATCGAGACTGAGTCTCAGTTGCAAGTAATACTTGCGACTGAGTCTCAATTGCAAGAGCGGCGCACCGTCAAGAGCCGCGTTTTTTGCCGGATTCCTTAAATCCGTTCCGCAATCTGCACCGCGTTCAGCGCCGCTCCTTTGAGCAGCTGGTCTCCCGCCACCCAGAAGGCCAACCCGTTCTCCAGCGCGCAATCCAGCCGCAACCGCCCCACGCGGCAATCATCCTCCCCGGCGCAATCCAGCGGCATGGGATACACGTTTTTGGACGGGTCATCCAACAGCCTCAGCCCGGGCGCGCTCGAAAGAACCTCCCTCGCGCGCTCGATGGAAACGGGCCGCTCAAACTCGGCGTTCACCGCCACCGAGTGCGCCCGGTACACGGGGACGCGCACGCATGTGACCGACGCCAAGAAGCTGTCGTGGTGCATGATCCGCCTCCCCTCGTTCTGCATTTTCATCTCCTCCCGGGTGTAACCCGAGTCCAGGAAACTATCCACGTGCGGAAGCACGTTGAACGCAATCTGGTGAGGATAAACCTTCCGCTCAATCGGGACGCCCTTCGCGATCGCGTCCACCTGCTGGCGCAGCTCTTCGATCGCCTGTGCGCCCGTGCCCGAAACCGCCTGATAGCTCGCGGCAAAAAGTCGCTTCACGCCGAAAGCCTGATGCAGCGGCCAGAGCGCCATGAGCGTGATCGCTGTCGTGCAGTTGGGGTTTGCGATGATGCCGCGGCTCTTTGCGATGTCGCCTCCGTTCACCTCGGGCACGACCAAGGGGACGTGTTCGTCCATGCGGAAGGCGCTGGAGTTGTCCACGACCACTGCGCCGGCTTGCACAGCGCCGGGAGCGAACTGTTTTGAAATTCCTCCTCCTGCGCTGAAGAGTGCGACGTCCACCCCGCTGAACGAATCCTCCTTAAGCTCCTGCACCACAATCTCCTCGCCTTTAAAGGGGATGCGTTTGCCAGCGGAACGGCCCGAGGCGAGAAGCGTGAGTTTTCCCACAGGAAAATTCCGCTTCTCCAGCACTCTCATCATTTCAATTCCGACCGCGCCCGTGGCGCCGACAATGGCTACATGCAGATTCCGGCTCATAAAAAAGAGAGGGAGTGTGATATAAATAGCGGTATGTTGCAAATCCGCGTTCATGTTCCCTCTCAAACCCTTGAACTACTCGACGAAAACGGCGCTCTCCTCAGGCAATTTGTGATTTCAACTTCCCGCTTTGGGCTAGGATTCGAGCCCGGAAGCAACCGCACCCCCACGGGCCGCTTTCGGATTTCAGACAGAATCGGCGA
>JBILKY010000306.1:0-4450 GCA_044376395.1 Chthoniobacteraceae bacterium
CTCTGCTGCGTTGTGCTGGTGGGCGTGGTTCGTCCAGTGGGGGAGGTTGCCCCTGTCGCTCCGGTTTCCTTCGCCCCAGGATCAGAAACCGCACGCACCAAGGCTTCCAAAATGTCCCCTGCGGAAACGTACTTGAGCTCACGAACGAACGGCTCGTTGAACGGAACGTCCTGATCGAACTCGGTGATCAGTTTCTTGATCACGGGAATGTTTACCGGACGAGTCACCACGTAAATCCGATTCGTTCTCTCGTCTGCGGTGAGACGCACTTTGCCCGCAAGCATCGAGTCCTCGGTCATCCCACCGATCTCCACAGTAGTCAAAGGGGATCCTGGCGGTGACTGAGGCGTGACCGCTCCCGGAGCACCTCCGTCGGGCGGCTTAGGAACTGCAGCGGGCCGCGCCGGAGCTCCCGCTTGCTGCGGCTTTTCAAAAAGCTTCTCAAGCATCTGCACCACATCCTTCGCTGAGGCGCGCACCAGCGTGAAAAACTCCCCCTCCACCCGCGTGGGCTCCAAATCCGCGGCTCGGATTAAACGCTTCATCGCGCGGATCACCGCGGTGTTTTCCGTCAGCACGAGCAGTTGGGATTTGGGCAGGGCAACGATGTTCGGAGCGTACTCGGGGCGCGAGGGTGGCATCGCCTGTTGCAAAATCTGTGCGAGTTCAGTGGGATCTGCGTAGTTGAGTTTCACGAGATACATCACCACCTGCTCGTTGTCGGGTATGGGCTCAGGGTCGGAGTACACCGGCACCGCCACCTGCCGAGGGGAACGCGCCAAGCCCGTCACTTTGATCAAATTCGGATCACTATCGACAGGAACGAGATGATACCCGTTCATCATCAGTGTGATTTCGATGATCCGTATCGCTTCTTCCTTGGTGACCTCGGGTACGTTGATGTTCACCTGCCCCTGCACCTGGTTGTCGTAAACCAACCGTTTACCGACTAGAATTTCGTACTGGGACAACACATCCCGGACATCAGCGTTGGGAAAACGAAGCGTGACCATCTCCCCTTGGGCCGCATTCTGAGCTGGGTTCTGCGCTGAAACAGGGAAAGCGAAGGCGCAGGCGGCGATCAGCGGGACGAATTGTCGAATAAAACCGTGGGGATGGCGCATGGGAGAATTTCAATAATCTCGTCGCCGGAAGCGCTCGCGGCAACTGTTGACTACTTGGGAAAGTGTCATTGAAAAACCAATTTCTCGCAACACCCATTCTCACCCGCGGCTTGCGGCCTTGGTAACCGCTCAAAAACGGGAGCAGCCTGAAACAGCGCATCTTCCATCCACCTCCCGCGCGCCATCGGAATTCAGCGGCAAGGATCAGTCCAAGGTCCTGATCTCACCCGCCTGAGCCTTCAAACGCCGCCGGTCCATCAGCCAAACAATCCAAATGCAGGCCTCGTAGATTCCAACCACCGGCGCTGCCAAGGCTAGAAACGTAAACGGATCCGGCGTGGGCGAAATCACCGCCACGAGCACAAGGATCGCTGTGATCGCGTACGGACGGGACCTGGAGAGCAGTGGGAAGGTGACCAACCCGAGCGCAGCCATCCCCAGCACCCCGACAGGCAACTCGCAGAGCAGCCCGCAGGCAATTGTAAGGTGCGTGACAAAGCCGAAATAATCCCGCGCCTGCCAGCGCGGATCCATCCCCATGCTCGCCGCGTAAGCTCGGAACCAACTCAAGGTTGAGGGCAACACGTAGTAGTAGCTCACCACAGCTCCAGCCCCGAAAAGCACGAACCCTGCAGCAATCGCGGGCAGCAGAATCCTGCGCTCCTTGGTGGTCAGGGCCGGAAGTACGAACTCAGCCAGAAAAAATACAAGAAGCGGGAAACTGAGCACGATTCCAGAGTAGAACGCCAGCTGGAGCGAAATCATGAAGGCATCGGTGACACCGAGAGTGATGAGCGGCTCGTTTCCCTGCAAAACCTCAAGGGGACGCCTGACAATCTCGGAGATATCTTTAACAAACAGAAACGAAATCGCCATCGCTGAGACCAGGGACAGCCCCATCTTCACCAAAGTCCAGCGGAGATCCTCCAAGTGATCCAGGAATGGCTTAACCACATCTCCTTGAGTACTTTCGCGATATTGAAACAGCTTTCTTAACCAATTCATGAGTGCTTTCTTGGAAAAATGGGAACTGTTATCTTTAGCGATCCCACCAAGTTCCGCAACAACTCGACTCGCAAACCCCGCCGACTCACGGCCCGGACGATCGAAAAAACCGGACTTCCAAACAATTTTGATGCGGAACGGACGACATCCCTACCTCCGAAAAAAACAGCGGTCGCCGAGCTTAAAAACACCGCCCTGTCAAATGACATGCCAAGCAAAAGAGTTTTAGATAAAAAATTTGTTAAAAAACGGTTCATTTGCGCCGCGTGATTCTTGACTTTTGCGGCAAAAATAACACCATTGGTCGTACCTGCACGCAGAAAAGACCACCACTAATAGTGGTCCTGCTTGGCGGCAGATACAAGCCGATAGAACTCCCCCGCTGCTCTCGACTTAGACGATTTTTCTGCAGACCGAAACCCACCACACCCACACCCGTACCCACCACAACCTGCTACACCTGACACAGCATTTTCATTCCGTTACGCTCCGCCTCGTCTCAACGCAACAACCAGCGGCAGGGATGTTTTACGGGTGCAATCGACGGAAGATTGGAAATGGCCTTCAGCACGTGAAGCAGGAGCACATCCCACACAAGCCAAGCCTATGAGTTCAGCATTAGTTGAGCAAAACGAATTAGACGCCCTGAAAAACGACCCTCTCAATTTCATCAGCGCCGAGGGTGATGTTTCAGCAAAAGAAGACGGCGATGTCGTTGTTTACCAGTTCCGGAACAAGTCCTTCAGACTGGACAAAAGCAAGGCGCGCCAGCGACTCGAAGGAAAGAAAGTAATCAACGGGCACAGGTCTGCGGAACTCAATGTTCTGCCCCTGAAATACCACGAGGCCTACCGCATCTACAAACAGATGAAGGCCAACCACTGGGAACCGGACGTGATCGACATGTCCAAGGACGCGCACCAGTGGAACACGGACGCCCTGTCCGCCAAAGAGCGTTGGATCATTGAAATGGGAGTCGGCTACTTTTCAGCAGCCGAAGGAATTGTTGGTGACTCGGTGCTGCACGTCATCGAAGACAATCTCTCTGCCGCGGAGCTCAAGCACGCCTCCCTGCGACACATCGCAGAAGAATCCATCCACATGGACTCTCTCCTGCACATCATCGGCAGCTTGAATATTGACCTGGACGAGGTCACCGCAAAGTTCCAGGACATTCCATCAATCCGCAAAAAGAACGAGTTCATCACCCGCCACATGCCCCAGCTTAAGATGGGCATTGATCTGACGCAGACTCCAAACAAGCAGAAGTTCGCGAAGGCCTTGTTTGCCATCACCCAAGTGATGGAGGGCACGCAGTTCTACGCGTTGTTTGCAATGGTGCTCTCGTTACATCGCCAGAACAAGATGACAGGCATCGGTCAGATGTTCCAGTACACCCTTCGTGACGAATCGAATCACATCGCACTTGGGCGCTACATCCTGAGCGAGCTGATTGAAGAAAACCCTGACATCTGGACCGAGGCGTTCCGCGCAGAGTTAGTGGAATTCATGAGAGAGGGCGTTGAACTCGAGAAAGAATTTGTTCGCGATTGCCTGCCGGAGGACATCATTGGGATGCGTCAGCAGGAGTTCCTGGACTACGTGGAGTACAACGCTGACAGACGCCTTGCGGGCCTCGGGCTACCAACCCTCTCCAAAGTCCGCACAAACCCCTTCGGATGGCTGGACGAAGTTATTTTCCTCAAAAAAGAAAAGAACTTTTTCGAAACCAGAGTCACTGAATATCAAACCAGCGGAAGCGTCAAAAACTCAAACGAAGACGATTTGATCTAACGCGCTCCCTCTCTTTTCCGCACTCCGCGTCCTTGAGAACGGCCACTCAAGGGCGGCGGAGATTCTTAGTTTCTACACACCCATTTCCGCCTGCTCCCACTCTCCACTTTCGCTGCCTGCATGTCTTCCTCTTTTACTCTTCAATCAGATTCATCATCCTCCAGCATTCTCTCGGAGAACAACGAATACCCGAGGGTCATCCGTCGCGACACCCCGCAGTCGCTCCAGCAAAAACCACACATCGTACCGTGGCTGGGGCACAAGATTGAGCGTGCCGTCTCCGCCGCCTGCGCTTCGGTTCAGGCGGACGAGGCCATTGGGCGTCAGGTCCGCGCGGAAATCGAGTTCCGCGTGCGCAAGGAACGTCCGTTGTTTGTGCACATCGAGCAACTGCAGGACATGGTCGAGGAAATCCTACTCGATCTTGGCCACCACCGCGTGGCTTTGTCTTACGGAAAATACCGCGCCAAGCGCGCCGCTCTACGCGAACTCACCCACCAGCAATCCTACACTGGTGAAACCGAGCA
>JBILKY010000078.1:0-13382 GCA_044376395.1 Chthoniobacteraceae bacterium
GCAGCGGCTCGCTGAGCTCGTGATGGCGGGAAGCGTAGGCGCGCTTCCTCGGCGGGTCACGCTTTCTAGCGAGGCGTTATCGCGATGGTCTTGGAGCGGGGCGACTAGCGCCTTGATGAAGGAGTTGTTTGATTAGTCTTTATTTGGCGGCCTGATTTCGAACCGTTTGTATTGTGGGAGTGAGAAACTTGGGTTCCATGAACTGTTGAGATGTTGCCAGCACAATGAGAGCATTGCATGTGTACTGTGACGGTGGGTTCGGCAATCGCCTAAATGGATTGGTGGGGGGATTGCTTTTTGCGGAGGCTGCGGGGTTGCGGCCGATTGTTGTTTGGCCTTGCAATAACTGGTGTGGCGCACGTTTCGCTGACATTTTCGAAAACCGTGATTTTGAAGTCTTGGAAAGGGAGTTGCTCACGTATCGTCCGCAGAAGGAGGCGTTTCAATTTTTCATGACTGAGGATCACCTAGGGATGGGGGTGCCAAACCTTTCCCCGCTTGCGGTTCAGTCCCGCGCGAACGCACTCGACTATCTCAATCGCGGCAGTAGGGACGTTTTTTTTCATTCCCCACTGATTCCGCGCTATTTTGACATGGAATCGGTGTGCGGGGCCATTTGCAAACTCAGGTTACAATCCAACATTCTTAGATCTGCTGAGAACTTCAGAAAAGATAGTGGCTTGGGCGAGAACTACTACGGACTGCAGATCCGAAAGACCGACTTTGGTGCCGGCGGTGCGGATGACGACGCTTTGTTTGATCTCGTTCAAAAAGCGGGGGATAAAAAGTTTTTTGTTTGTTCGGACAACAAGGAGGTCGAAGCACGGTTCAGGCGTTTGCAGAACGTGGCGATTTACGAAAAAAAAGCATATGTTGAAAAGCTTGTTCCGGGCGAATGGACGGCGCTAGCCGCTGATCACAGCGGGCGTGTTTATCCGTGCAACGTGAATCGCAGCGCACAAAGCGTGGTTGACGCGGTTGTGGATTTACTGGTGCTTTCGTACTCCCAGGTTGTCAAAACTTCCAACAGTACGTTTTTAAACGCAGCACTTTTACTGAAAGCCGCAAGGGGCATCGCTCCAAAAAGTCAGGCAGAGCCTCGGGCGCTTAGTTTGTCTCGACACGAATCCAAGCCCGCTTCGCGGGCTGTGTACGTGTATAACACCTGGCACTTGGGTGACCTGATGCTTGCTTTGCACCTGTTGCGCGCGCTGGCAATCAGGCATAAGGAAGCCCATTTTTACTTTTTCATTCACCAGCGATACATTTCCCAACTTCAGGAGATGATCGCAGACATGCCTCAAATTATTCTGCAGCCATTCGAAAGCCCTTTGTGGTTTGAACATTCACGGGAGGCGGTTGATTGCTGGAAAAATGCGGAAGGGTTCTGGGAGCAAAATGAAAATCGATGGGACTGGTCCAGGTTTATGTTGGAGCATCATCGATGGGTGTCGGGCAGGCTCGGGTTTGACTCCCCGTTTCATACACCGGTGGATCTCCTCTTTGATTATCCCGCTTTGCAGCCCAGCGAGGAGATCCGTGAGGATGCTGATTTTTTTATCGTGAATAGCGAACCGCAGAGCTTGCAGTTAAGCGCGATGGCCGCGCGTGGCAGCGCTTATTTGACGGAATTCATTCGACGGCTCGGGAAGAATCATCGGGTGGTGACCACTTTGCCTGCGGAGGGCGCCATATGGTCTACTGTGGACAGGAAGATGACAATTTCCCAGATCGGGAGAGCATCTCGTTGGTTTACCCATCATGTAATGGTCGCCACCGGGCCGATGTGGCCCACGCTTTCCAAGTTTAATTATGAGACGCATTCCAAGCGTCATCGCATCGCTCTCCTCGACAATGGTGAAACGCTGACTGTGCCCGGATTGACTCAAATGCGCAGTGTAGAAGAACTGTTTGATTTCGCGCGCGTTTCAGGTTGGTTTTGAGGAAACCAAACTTTACAGAACACCGGAAAACGATAGGTTTCGTACTTCAAGCCAAGTAAGCGATAGAAGATACGTATCCAGTTTTTAAATATTATGAAGGCAGCAGTGCTCACCAAGTTAAACGCCCCGCTGTCCGTCATGGAGGTGGAGCCAGTCCAGCAGTCATACGATAACTTGTGTGGGAATGGACAGGTCCTCGTTGAGGTTATTGCAAGCGGTATCTGCGGCAGTCAACTGCAGGAGATTCAGGGTAACAAGGGCAACGCGGCGTTCCTGCCGCATATGATGGGGCACGAAGGCGTTGGCGTTGTGCGAAAAACCGGCCCGGGGGTCAGCGTGCAATTGGAGGGGAAGCGCGTTGTGATGCATTGGCGTAAGGGGGCGGGCCCAGAGGCTTTTCAAACTGCGAGGTACCAGTCTGGCTCACTCACCATTGGCGGCGGTCACGTGACCACGCTCTGCGAATCGGCTATCGTTTCCGCAAATCGCCTGACCGTGGTTCCCGACGATGTGCCGGATGAACTTTGCGCGCTTCTCGGTTGCGGTCTTTCAACTGCTCTCGGGACAATCGAGCAGGAGGCCCAGGTTAAGTTTGGCGAAAGCGTTTTGATCGTGGGTTGCGGGGGTGTTGGGCTGAATTTAATTCAGGCGGCGAGACTGGCTTGCGCGTTCCCCGTGGTTGCCCTAGATGTGATCGACGAGAAGCAGGCAGTGTGCAAAAAACTTGGGGCCAACGTGTTTGTGAATCCCAAGAGCGGAGTGGAAAAGCTCCGTGAAACTGCTGGAAAGCGGGGCTTCGATGTGATCATCGACACGAGCGGGAGCGTTGAGGCTTTGGAGATGACCATTCCGCTGCTTAGCGACACGGGGAGGTACGTCATGGTTGGGCAGCCCAAACCTGGTCAATCATTCAAAGTGGAGGGGGCGCTCCACATGTTCTCGGGCGAGGGCAAACGAATCATGGCTACCCAAGGGGGGCGGTTTATGCCTTCCTTGGACATCCCGCGGTACGTGAATTTATGGCGCTCCGGACTTCTCAGCTTGGATGGAGTTGTTTCTCATCGGCTATGTTTGGATGAAATTAATGAAGGAATTCAATTAGTTGTCCAAGGGCAGGCAGGGAGAGTGATGGTGCACATGCGCTAGGGGGGCGTCTGAACCACGGTAGTTTGAGCATTATTTACCGTGTTTCTTTTGAGTTTTTGTCAACAGTGAGATCCAAGGTTATACCGAAAACGCAGTCTGAGACTGGGCTAGGAACCTTTTAACTTTTACATTTTTACTAAAATATACGCGATTTAACCGATGAGTGAAGAACCCACAGAGTTATGTGTGCTGCTAGCCGCTTATAAGCGGATGCTGTTAATCAGGCGGATGGAGGAAGCTCTCATTGATTATTATTTCAAGAACAAGGTGATGAGCTTTGTTCATTTCTACGTGGGGCAGGAAGCGGTTGCCGTCGGGGTGTGCGATGCTCTTTCTCCAGGCGACAAGGTTTTGGGAAATCACCGCTCCCACGGGCATTACCTGGCAAAAGGTGGTGACCCAGGCCGCATGGTTGCTGAGTTGCTTGGACGCAGTACCGGGTGTTGCGGGGGGAACGGCGGATCAATGCACATGATCGACAAATCGGTGAATTTCATCGGCTCAACTCCAATTCTTGGCAGCGTCGCGCCGATCTCCGCGGGTTCGGCCCTTACTCAAAAGCTCAAAAAATCCCCGCACATTACTGCCTCTTTTTTTGGTGACGGCGCCTCCGAGGAGGGTGTGGTTTACGAAACTCTAAACTTCGCGGCGCTTTTCAAACTGCCTCTGCTTTTGGTTGTTGAAAACAACCTCTATTCGGTGATGAGTAAGCTGCACGACCGAAGGTCGGCGGACCATGATCTTGGTAAAATCGCCCGAGGGTTCGGCATGCAGTATTTGAGAGCTGACGGAAACGATTATTTGGATGTCTCTCGAAAGGCCAAGTCGCTGGTTGCGGGTATCAAAGCGGATCAAAAACCGGCGCTGTTGGAATGCATCACCTTCCGCCATATGGCCCACAGCGCGCCGATCTGCGACGATAAGATCGGTTATCGGGAAATAGACACGCCGGAAAACAGGACAAGGGAGGATTCAGTCTTGAAACTTGAAAAAATCATCGTTGGGTTAGGTGGCGAGGCGGACCTGAAATCAATTCAAACAGAGGTTGAGGCTGTCGTCAGTCGGGCTATGGAGTTTGGGGTGGAGTCTCCTTATCCCGAGCAATCTGAAATTTTTAAGCACGTGTATCATGAGTAGGGTGATTTCATATACGGAGGCCATCCGTGAGGCGACTGAACAGTCGATGTTAAGAGATCCAGACGTGCTTGTGATGGGTTTAGGCGTTTCCTACCTAAACGGCGCCGACGGGACAATGGGAACGTTGAAGCAACAGTACCCAGATAGAGTTTTTGACACGCCTGTATCGGAGTTTTGTAACACCAGCGTTGCTGTGGGGGCTGCGATCACTGGCATGCGTCCTGTCGTGCACCACTCTCGGGTAGAGTTCGCGATGTTCGCATTTGATTCCATCATCACGCAGGCGGCAAAGTGGAATTACATGTTTGGTGGAGGAAACCCGGTGCCGATTGTTTTCCGATTGGCGGTGGGGCGACAGTGGGGAAATGGTCCCCAGCACACGCAGGCGCTTTACTCCCTATTCGGAAGTGTGCCTGGACTACGTGTCGTGATTCCATCGTCTCCAAAGATGGCGAAAGGACTCTTGACGGCCGCGATAAGAGACAACAATCCAGTGGTGTATTTGGAGCCGCGTTGGCTCTATGGATTGCGAGAAGACGTCGCAGAGGATTATTTTGAGACCCCTCTTAACGAGGGCAGGGTTATTGCGGAGGGAGCTGATGTTTCTTTGGTTACCTACGGTGACGGAGTTCTTGAGGCAATCCGCGCTCATGAATTCATGAAGGAGAAAGGAATTGGAGTCGAGGTCATCGACTTGGTCTCGATCAATCCGATTGACTATGAGTTGGTGTTTGAGTCGGTCCGCAAGACTGGGCGTTTGCTCTGCCTTGATACCACCAACCGATCGTTTAATGTCGGGTCCGAGATCATTTCAAAAGTATCTGTACATGTGTTTCAAAGTTTAAAAATTGCTCCTCAGGAACTTTCGACACCCGATGTGCCGTGTCCAACATCTACTTCTTTGACGGAAGTTTACTATCCAACGAAGCTTGATGTTATCAATAAACTTTTGTCGATGTTCGGTATGGCTTGCTTGGAGGGTTGCCTCTCTTTCGAAGAGTTGCACTTGTCGCCAAAAGTCACGATTACCACCGGTTAGAATCACAGGAGGCTGACTTGTCTGTACTTCCTCTCGCATCTAGGCGTTCATCCTGAGATATTTTATGGAGATGGTTAACATGCTCGCTTCAAGCAGGGGAATCTTGCAATCTTGCACGCATCATAATCGGAAGCCCATTTCAAGTTGCCCAGCTATCGATGCTGATTTGCTCGATGGTTTCCGTCCAGGGGCGAGTATCTATGTCTGCACTCAGGCTCTAGCAGTCTTCGCGATCTACGTGCTGCCGCGGATTAATGCACCGTTTACTCTGGTGTCGGGTGATAGCGACCTCACGGTGGATCAGGGAATTCTGGCGCACCCCAATGTGAGTTCCATTCTGGCGAGTCCCCACTTAATTGCTTGGTATGCCCAAAATCTAGCAACTTCGGCACCAAAGCTGTATCACCTGCCCATCGGACAAGATTACCACACCATTAGCCATGAGGCGGAGGTCTGGAGCCTGGATACGGTTTCTCCGATTTCTCAGGAGCGCTCTTTGATCCGGATCTTCAGTGATGCGCCTCGGTTCTCAGATCGCAAACTCAAAGCCTATTGTAATTGGCACTTCGAAATAGGGCGCGGTGATCGTCAAGAATGTCTGCAGTCATTGGATCCCACAGTAGCGTTTTTCGAACCAACCAAAGTCCCAAGGCAGTCAACTTGGGCGAGGCAGTCACAAATGATGTTCGTGGTGAGTCCATTCGGTGCTGGGTTGGATTGCCATCGAACATGGGAAGCGCTTGCGCTCGGTTGCGTGCCAATTTTGCGAAGGAGTGCTTTGGCGCCTGTCTGTTCCGGATTACCGTGTGTTTTTGTGGATGATTGGCGGCAGGTTAATACTAGTTTTCTTCGTCACTCCGCGGACCTAATGCAACAGGCGAAGTTTCAGTTTGGACCGTTATTCAAGGATTTTTGGATGCGGAAAATCAGAATGGAACGGTGTATTGATCTGCCTGAAATGACTTTGGACGAATTTAGGAAGTTCGTAGTCTTTTGCTCCGCCTAAGTCCGAGGTCAGGATAAAATATTTGTTTCGTTGATTTACTCGAAAAACCTCAATTTCTTCCAGTATTTGTTAATGTCGTTAATTAATGATCACGGAAACAAAAAAACTAGTAGAGAGTCTCCGCGGCACATCTGACTTTGTTGTTGATATTGGTGCTTCAACTGGGTCAACCAGCGATCCAGCCTACCCTTTTATTACGAGTCCGGATTATCGAGGGCTTTGCATCGAAGGGGAACCGGGAAATGTCGACGCCCTCCGGAGCCATGCATCAGGCACTTTTGACATTCACTGTGGATTCGTTAACCCACGGAATATTATCGACATTTTTAACAGTTATGACGTTCCTGTGGATTTTAATTTATTGAAAGTGGATATAGATGGTTATGACCTTCAAGTGATCCGGAGGATCTTATCGGGATACCGGCCGAAGATTATAGTTGCTGAGATTAACGAAAAAATTCCACCGCCCATACTTTTCGAAGTCACTTACAAAACGGACTATCGATGGGACTTTAGTCACTGCTTCGGGTTTTCTCTGAGCTCCGGTTTACAAGTCATGCAGGAGAATGACTATTGTGTGATCGGCTTACACGAATCTAACAATTTAATCTGTGCGGAGAAAAGAACCTGCTTGAACAACGGTTGGCGGTCCCTAACCGATATGCAGGAGCTTTATAAACAAGCGTACATTGACAGCCCGAATAGACAAGAGCGTTTCTGGTATAATCAAAGCGTCGACTATTGGTTATCTCTCTCCGATCCCACTTCACTTGTTCAGGAAATTACAAAATATTTCTCTAGCATCAATGAGCGCAGTATATTCCCCGTGAAAACAAAGACGCGGGACGTCGATTTCTGTATAGGCGTCAAGTTTTAGCTCAACGAGTTATCGGTCGACCCTTGATCTTTTAACGTTCAGCGATTGGCCTGACTGTTTTTCCGACCTCGGGGCCCGTGTACTCGCTCAAAGGCCGGTAGAGGCGGTTATCAGCGAGTTGCTCTAGCACGTGTGCGGTCCACCCCGCCGTTCGAGAGATCGCGAATATAGGCGTAAATAGGTCTGTTGGAATACCCAGCGAATAGTAAACGGTCGCGGAATAAAAATCCACGTTGGCGTTGAGTTTCTTGCGCTCACGCATGACTTCAGCGATGCGCTCGCTCATGCGAATCCACTTTGGTTCCCCTAGCTGTTCGGTGAGATTGATTGCCATGTTGCGAAGGTGCGGCGCACGAGGGTCCAACACCTTGTACACGCGGTGGCCGATGCCCATGATTTTGGCCTTCTTCGCAAACTGCTCTTCCAGCCACGAGTCCACTCGGTCTTCGGTTCCGATTTCCTGCAGCATGTGGATCACTCCCTCGTTTGCACCTCCGTGCAGAGGTCCCTTGAGGGTGCCGATGGCCGAGGTGATCGCGGAGAATACATCACTAAGAGTTGCAACGGTGACCCGAGCAGAAAAAGTGCTGGCGTTCATTCCGTGATCCGCATGCAACACGTACGCGATGTCGAGTGTGTCGGTGGCTTCTTTCGTCGGAGTCTCGCCGTTGATGAGATACAAAAAATGGCCCGCTTCGCTCAGGTCTTTCCGGATGGGAGGTAGATCTTTGCCCTGCCGCAACCGATGGAAATAAGCGGCGATGATACCGATTTTGGCCGTGATGGAAACGGCCCTCTGGTAGTTGGCATCGCCTTGGTGCGAGTCGAACAATCCCAGCATTGATACGCCCGTGCGAATCACATCCATCGGGCAGGCGGAGTGGGGGACTGTCTTCAGGAAGCTGATGATTTCATCTGGGAGGGAGCGCTCGGCCCGAAGTTTTGCTGTCAGGGAATCCAGTTCGGACTGGGAAGGAAGCTCTCCATGCCAGAGCAGATGGATGATTTCCTCAAAACTAACCTTTCCCGCCAGTTCGTTGATGTCGTACCCCGCGTAGATCAGTTGACCAATGTCCCCTCTGACGTCTGAGATGGCGGTGGAGTTTGCTACGATTCCTTCTAGACCTTTGGCGACGAGTGTCATGGCGAAACGGGGTGTTGAATGTTTGTTGAACCGAGGAGGGTATTCAGCGCTGTTACTATCGAATCCTAGAGTTTGCCCCAGTGCTTAAGCAAGGTTTCAGCCATCACGGAGGGCGTTTCTGCCACGGCAATGCCGGCGGCGCGGAAGGCTTCAAACTTTCCTGCGGCGGTTCCTACTCCACCCGAGACGATTGCGCCTGCATGCCCCATGCGCCGTCCGGGAGGTGCAGTGGCGCCCGCGATGAATCCGGCGATCGGCTTTTTGCAGTTCGCAGCAGCCCATGCGGCGGCCTCTTCCTCCGCGGAACCCCCGATTTCCCCGATCATGATGATCGCCTCAGTCTCAGGATCATCGTTGAACATTTTGAGCACGTCCAAGTGCGAGGTTCCATTCACTGGGTCCCCGCCGATTCCGACGCAGGTGGACTGGCCATACCCTCTGGAGGTAAGCTGCCATACCGCCTCGTACGTCAGGGTCCCTGAACGCGAAACCACGCCCACATTGCCCTTCTTGTGGATGTATCCCGGAGCGATCCCGATGCGGCATCCGCCGAGCGAGTTGGGGCCCTCACCTGGGGTGACTACGCCGGGGCAGTTTGGGCCGATCAGACGGGTTTTGCCTCCCGTGATTTTCCGCTTCACTCGCACCATGTCGTTGACGGGAATACCCTCGGTGATCGCGACAACGAGGTCCAGATTTGAGTCGACCGATTCCAAGATCGCGTCGGCCGCGAAAGGTGGAGGCACGAACACCACCGAGACCGTTGCGCCTGTTTCGCGTGCGGCCTCTTCGACGGTGTCAAAGATAGGCACCTTGTGGGAGCCATGCTCGAAGAACTGACCGCCTTTTCCGGGGGTGACACCGGCGACAATTTTAGAGCCGTAGTCGAGAGAGAGTTGCGCGTGTTTTGCACCAAAACTGCCGGTGATGCCTTGAACAAGGATGCGAGTTTGCGGGTTTACAAGAATAGCCATGGAGAATTTGAAATTTAACGGTTGGCGTGATTGTGAAGCAGCGTCAGGCAGTGATTTTAGTTTGCATGAACCGCCGCGACTATCTTGTCCGCTGCCTCGGCAAGGCTCGCTGCGCCGATGATCGCAACGCCGCTGCCGGACAGGGTTTTTTTGCCCGCCTCAACATTGTTTCCTTCGAGCCGCACCACCAAGGGCAGATGTAAGCCCACTTCCTTCACTGCCTCCACGATTCCCCGCGCGATTACATCGCAATCCATGATGCCCCCGAAAATATTCACCAGAACACCGCGCACCGCTTTGTCGGAAAGAATGATTTTGAAAGCAGCGATAACCTGTTCTTTTGTCGCTCCCCCTCCAACATCCAAGAAATTTGCGGGTTTGCCGCCTGCATGTTGGATGATGTCCATCGTGGCCATCGCAAGGCCTGCGCCGTTTACAAGGCATGCGATGTTTCCGTCCAGTCCAATGTAGTTGAGGTTGTATTCGCTCGCGGCGACTTCCCGCGGATCCTCCTCGTCTTTATCGCGCATTGCGACGACAGCCGGTTGCCTGTAGAGCGCGTTGTCGTCAAAGTTGAACTTCGCATCCAGCGCGAGTAGGCGGCCGTCTGGTGTTACCACCAAGGGGTTGATCTCCACCTGCGAGCAATCGCTTTCAATGAAAGTCCGGTATAGCGCGGTGAACAGCTTGCTTGCCTGAGTCATCAGCGGGCCTCGGAGTCCAAGTGCCGCAGCAATTCTCCGAGTCTGATAGGCTTGAATCCCCATGAGTGGGTCAACCGACATCCGTAGAATTTTCTCGGGCGTGTCGTGGGCGACGGATTCGATGTCCACGCCTCCCTCAGTGCTGGCGATGATCATTGGGCCTGAAGTTGCACGATCGAAAAGAATCGCGAAGTAAAGTTCCCGTGAAATGTCCACGGCTTCGGCAATGAAGAGTTTGTTGACGACCCGCCCTTCCTCGCCTGTCTGGTGGGTCACCAGCGTTTGTCCAAGCATTTTGGATGCTACGTCACGTGCTTCAATTGGAGTTTTGCAGAGGTGAACTCCTCCTTTGAACCCATTTTTAAAAACACCCTTGCCGCGGCCGCCCGCGTGAATCTGCGCTTTCACCACGATTTGCGTTTCACCAAGTGATTCCGCTACTTTGAGAGCCTCGTCTGGCGTTGTCGCGGCTTCGCCCCGGGAGGTGGCTACTCCGAATTTTTTGAAAAGTTCGCGTGCTTGGTATTCGTGGATGTTCATGAATCTGGTCGAAACAACTAGTGAGTCTGGTAAGCGTGTCAACCGCCACAGGTTCCCGTTTTAACACCGCCGGTCCGCAGCTTAGATTGAGGGAATCTGCTGAAACGGAAATCAGTCGGGTGGCGAACAGGCTCGAAGGCGGACCGGTTTTCTAGGGGGCGCCGTCCCGAGTGGCAAGGGTTGGTTTGAGGTTTGCGGAAAAGATTTTGAAACAAACCTTCTGTGCCGAGTCTCAAGCGCGAGAGGACTCAAGGACTCTCGATCGCTTCGAGTCTTGTCGTCTTCCTGCACGGTTTTTGGACGCTGATTGCGCAATCAGCAATGTGCCAGCGCCCTGTTCTAAGAGAACTGCAAGCTGACCGTCGATGCTGGGTGGGAACTAGCCGTGCCCTTGCGCACTACCTCAGCTCGCGATTGTGTTGAGCTCCACGGGGTCAACCTTGACGCCTAGCCCCTCCATCCAAGCGATCGCGCGGCTGATCTCATCCGCTTCCCCCTCGAGCGAGAGGGAAACAATCCCCACCTCATCTGTCACGCTGGCCTGCCGGATGTTTGTTACGACGGCAAATTCCTTGGAGAGTTCCCAAAGGATCGGGCGCGTGATCAGTTTGGGTGGAAAGATCAGCCAGAGGCGTGTCGAGGAATTGGCCATGTCGGGAGGCTACCTCGAACCTCTACCCGCCTGCAATAGCCGGAACAATCGAGATTTCGTCCGCTTCTTTGACGGGCGTAGCGGATTCCTCCAGAAAGCGGATATCCTCGTCGTTGACGAAGACGTTCACAAAGCGTCGTACCTGCCCGTTTTCATCGCAGATGCGTTCTTTGAGCCCAGGAAAGGCTTTTTCAACATTTTCAAGCACCTCGGCGATTGTGGAGCCCGCCGCGTCGATGACCTCCAGTTCGTTGGTGAGCTTGCGGAGGGGCGTTGGAATTCTGACTTTTGGCATAAGATTCTAGTTTGAAGCGTTTTAAATACAATGATGAACCGTCAAGCGGTTGCCTGCGCCATGTCTGCGGCGTAGACCTTTTCCTCGAACTCGCGGATGTTTGGCGCGATCACTCGGGCCTCACCGCATTTTCCGATGATCGCCTCCTGTGTTTTCAGCCCGTGTCCGGTAATGCAAAGCACGGCACTGTCATCGGCTCCGATGTGCCCCGAGTGGATCAGCTTTTTCGCGCCCGCAACCGTCACACCGCCCGCTGTTTCCGCAAATATGCCGGCGTATTCGGCAAGCATGCGGATGCCCTCCACAACCTCCTCGTCGGTGACATCCTCCGCGGATCCTCCGGTCTGCCGCATCGAGTGAATTGCATAATACCCGTCGGCTGGCGTCCCGATTGCCAGCGATTTGACGATCGTGTCCGGCTTCGGAACGGGTTTCACGATGTCAGTGCCCTTCTTGAGCGCGTGCGAGATCGGCGCACATCCTGTTGCCTGTGTGCCGTGAATTTTGAATTTCGAGTCGCTCACGATACCCAGCTGGCTGAACTCTTTGTAGGCTTTGTGAATTTTCGTGAGAAGCGAGCCGGAGGCCATTGGAACCACAGTGTGCTGAGGGATCCGCCACCCGAGTTGTTCGCAGATTTCAAAGCCCATCGTCTTTGAACCTTCCGCGTAATACGGTCGAAGGTTTACATTCACGAAACCCCATCCGTATTTGCCCGCGATTTCCGAGCAGAGCCTATTCACTTGATCGTAGGCGCCGTTGATGCCGATGACTTGTGTTCCGTAAATGAGAGACCCCAGCACCTTGCCCTGCTCTAAGTCAGAGGGAATGAGCACATAGCTTTTGAGCCCGGCTGCCGCTGCGTTTGCAGCCACCGAGTTCGCGAGATTCCCAGTGGAAGCGCACGCCACAATCTGGAATCCAAGCTCCCGCGCGCGGCTGAGGGCGACTGATACCACCCGGTCCTTGAAAGAGAGGGTGGGGTAGTTGACGGTGTCGTTCTTAATCCAGAGCTCTCTGATTCCAAGAAGTTTGGCGAGCCTGTCGGCTTTCACCAGCGGGGTGAAGCCTACTTGCGTTCCAACGGTCGGTTCGTTATCGATTGGGAGTAACTCACGATAACGCCACATGGTTTGAGGCCGCGATTCGATGGCTTTGCGGGAAATGCTCTTCGCGATTTCCGCGTAATCATAGGCTGCTTCAAGCGGGCCGAAGTCGAATTCACAAACGTGTATGGCCTGCTTTGGGTAGAGACGTCCACACTCGCGGCACTTGAGGTTGCTGAAGAAAGGCTTTTGTTCCATAGGGTCAGTGGAGGTGCCTTCCCAAAAGTGGGGATGAACAAACTGCCGAAGAAAATTCTCTACGGTAGCGTCTCATCTTTTCCCCGCTTGCGCGGAGCTGGATTTGGCACCTGGTCCCCGAAACCCTCGCGAGCGAGAATATCCGGGCGGTTGCCGTGGCGTCACAGGGCCAGTCCCTCTGCCACTCTTGATGAAAGCGTCGCGAAAGTACGTGAGCGTGCCCAGCGGAGTCAACAGGAAATCTCTTTATCTCTTTGCCTCGCTCAAGATCCATCAGTGTGAGCGCTTAGTGGATTCTTCGGAGGCGAAACTCCATCTGGAACTGTCTTGGGGTCAGGCCAATATGCTTGTGAAACGCCTGGGTGAAGGCGCTTTGATCGCAGAACCCCAAATCCTGCGCGACATTCCCGATCTGCGTCCCTTCGCGCTGAAGCGCCTCACATGCCGCCTGGATGCGCAGCTTTAAGATGAAGGCCTGCGGCCCGACTCCGAATGCTTCACAGAATCTGCGGTGCAATTGTCGGGCGGACATGTGCACGCGAGCTGCGAGCTCTTCGACCGAGATTTTTTTTCGGAAATGTTCTTTAATGAACGAGACCGCCTTCTCCAGATTCAGGAACG
>JBILKY010000004.1:0-37727 GCA_044376395.1 Chthoniobacteraceae bacterium
ATAAGCCCTACGTACCCGATGAGTAAAAACGCGGCGTGTTCCAGTACAGGGAAAACCTCGATCAAACGGATGCATGCGCCGGCGACAAATCGCAGAGCAAGGATGGCGATAAAAACCCCTGTGCAAACCACCCAAAGCTTCGGGCTCATGGCGACCGCGGCAACCACGTTGTCCACGCTCAAGCTGAGGTCCATGAACTCGATCGCCGCGATGGTTGCTAAAAATCCCCGTTGCTGCCCACTTTTTTCCGAAGCTTCCCCGTTGTCTGAATCGGATGAAGTGAAATGCTCGCACATAAGGTAAATGAGGTAGCCTGCACCGCAGATTTTTAGCCAGACGCTTCCGGCGATTTCTGCGGCGAACGCCATCGCAACGCCTCGAAACCCGTAGGCGCCGATGATTCCCCACCGGAGAGCCTGCTGTTTCTGTTTCTCAGGCAGATGACTGGCCATGGCCGCGATCGCGAGGGCGTTATCCACGCTGAGAAGTCCCTCGATGATAATGAGCGACAGGATCACGGGAAACGCCTCCACCCATTCCGTTGTCGACGGAAGCTGAAACGAGGCAAAAATGTTGTCGGGCATGTTGATCATCACACTCCATGATCCTCCGGCGGTTGCAAAGTCTCCCGCGTCGTTTTTTCAGCCTCGCCAAAAAGGGTTCGGAAGTTGGCCATGAGCGTCTCGGTAGCTGCTTGCTCGGACATCCCACGGTCGGCCGCGATCGTCTCAACGCAGAGGAGCAGGTTTGCGGGATGGTTGAGTCGTTTGAGTGGGGGGGCGCTGCTTTGCGCGTCGAGCGCCTGATGCGGAATTTCGAACCGCGAGAGGCTCATTGGCGGGGCCATGTCGGGAGCATCGGTTTCGACAAGAATCCGGTTGAGTGGAATCCGGCTGAGGAACATCTCGCGAACCGCGGCTTTTTTTGGGCTCAAAAAGGCAGGGGAGAACGAGAAAAACGCCCCTAATTCCGCCCACTCGTCAATCATGGCGGCCGGCCCGGCGTAGCTATGGAGCAGGAATCCTCTCGGGATGGAGGCTTCACTTTTCATCATTGCCAGCAAATCAGGCCAGGCCCGCAGGCAGTGGAGTGAGACCGGCCGCCCCATAATTCTGCTGACTTCAAGGTGGTCGCGCAGCACCGCCTTTTGATCCTCAAGGTCGGCGGATGGCATCCATAAGTCGAGGCCCGTCTCGCCGACCGATGCATCGGGATGTTTGATTAGGATTTCCAGAAGGCGCTCGCGCCATCTGGTCGTCCGTTGCCTTTGCCACCAAGGGTGCAACCCAAACGCTGCGCGCACTCCCGGGATGGAGTCTGCGAGCGCCGAAACCGACGGCCAGTCAGTTTCGCGCGTCGCGTTTACGATCCAACCACCGACGCCGAGTGCCCGCGCTTGATCAAGCAAGCCGGGGAGCGCGGCGTGAATCCGGGGATCCTGCAGGTGGCAGTGGGCGTCTGCGAGCATCATGGCGCTTGGGCAAGCTTGGAGGAGCGGGCGAATGCACGGATGGTTTCCTCAAGTTTTAAAAGGCCGTGGAGTCGAGTGGGGGTGATCATTCGGGCGAATCCCAGACGTTCGATGATTTTCGACTCAAAGTCCGCCGCGTCAGCCGCGGGCGCCCCTGAGAACACTTCCGTGATGAGAGATGCCAGGCCGCGGACGATCGAGGATTCGGAGTCCACTTGAAAACGGCAGATGCCGTCACGGCACTCTGGGAGGAGCCACACCTTTGTGGCGCACCCGTGGATCCGGTTGGATTCGCTGCGGTGTTCGGCAGGCAGCGGCGGCGATTTGCGGACTCGATCTTGGACCAGAGTGAGTCTTTCCAGGGGGTCTTCAATTTGCGAAAGTTGTGCCACAAGCTGGTCCTCATTCTGGCTCGGGTGTTGTTTCATGGTGGGCTGGCGTGTGGTGACCGCCGAGGCTTCGCTTGTTTAAAGAGCGTTGCCTTTGGGGCGGGGCTTGGATCAATAAAGGGCATGAAATATCGCCGTTTTGGAAAGACTGAACTTCAAATTCCCGTTTTTTCATGTGGGGGAATGCGTTTTCAGCAAAGCTGGGATGATTTGCCTGAGGAAAAAATTGAGGAAACGGTCCAGCGCAATCTCGAGGCAACGGTCCTCCGCGCCTTGGAGCTGGGAATCAATCACATCGAAACAGCGCGCGGCTACGGGACCAGTGAAATGCAGCTGGGCTGGATTCTACCCAAGCTTCCGCGTGAGAAAATGATCGTCCAAACAAAGGTAGAGCCGTTTGCAGACCCTAAAAAGTTTCTCGCCACGTTTGAGCAGTCGATGCGCAACCTCAAGCTTTCCCACGTGGACCTCTTGTCCTTGCATGGAGTAAACAACGCCGAACTTTTAGAGTGGTCACTGCGGCCCGGCGGATGTCTGGACATGGCGCGGCAACTCCAGAAGGAGGGCCGTTGCCGGTTTGTAGGATTTAGCACGCATGCGACAAACGACATCATATTAAAGGCTATTGAGTCGGACCGCTTTGATTACGTGAACATCCACTGGTATTTTGTCGGCGAGCTTAACGCGTCGGCAAAAGACGCGGCTGCCAAGCGTGACATGGGGGTTTTTATCATCAGCCCGAACGACAAGGGCGGCATGCTTTACGCGCCTCCCAAGAAACTCGTGGACCTGTGCGCGCCATTGTCTCCGATTGCGTTCAATAATCTCTGGTGCCTCTCTCGGCCTGAAGTGCACACCCTCTCGGTGGGAGCCGCCCGCCCTTCGGATTTCGACGCGCACGTCGAGTCACTCGAGTTTTATGAACGGGCCGCTGATGTGGTGCGTCCGATTGAGGATCGGTTGCGGGCCGAAATGCGTGCGGTTCTTGGTGAGGATTGGTGCAGTCATTGGAGCGAAGGAGTGCCTCCGTATGTGGAGGTGCCTGGGGAGGTGAATCTGCAGGAGATTTTGCGGCTTTGGACCTATGCGAAGGGGTTGGATTTGGTGGAGTGGGGCAGGATGCGTTACAATCTCATGGGGAACGCTGGGCATTGGTTCCCCGGATCGAACGCCGGTGGAGCTGATGCAGCGAGGATCGGGAAGGTGCTTGGAAACTACCGGTTCGCTGCACGGATCGGTGAAATTCTCGAGGAGGCGCACGCGCTCATGCATGCCGCTCCCAAAAAGCGTCTCAGCGAGGGAGGATAAGCGGACCGATTCTTTCGCCGACTGTAGTGGGAATGACAGGAGAATCGAAAGGGAGGTCAACTGGGCAGGTTTGACGCGCGTTTTAGATCGCAGCGCTGGGCTGCGCCGTCAGACCCGCGGTCGGTTTCCGCCGGTGCGATGTGCTAAAAAAGATGCGGATACGCTCAAGCAGAAGGTAGACTACCGGTGTGGTGTAGAGAGTGAGGATTTGCGAGACCATCAGTCCCCCAACGATGGCGACTCCGAGCGGGCGCCTCAATTCGCTGCCAACGCCTGTTCCCATCGCGAGCGGAAGGCTGCCAAACAGGGCCGCAAGCGTCGTCATCGTGATGGGCCTGAAGCGCGTCCGGCACGCCTCGAAGATGGCGTGGCGTGGATCGACGCCCGGCTGGTCCCGTTGCATTTCGAGCGCAAAGTCTACCATCATGATCGCGTTCTTTTTTACGATGCCCATCAGCAGAATAATGCCGATGAAGGACACCAGTGACAGATCGTACCCGATTGTCTGCAGGGCAAGCAGCGCACCCAGTCCAGCCGAGGGAAGGGTGGAGAGGATTGTTACCGGATGCAGCAAGCTCTCGTAAAGCATCCCGAGCACCAGATACACGGCGACCAGCGCCCACAGAATCAGCCAAGGAAGCGTGGAGAGCGATGCTTGAAAAACCTGCGCTGTGCCTTGGAACGATGCCTGAATGCTGTCGGGCATCCGCAGTGATTCCACGACTTCACGGATGGCCTCGTTGGCGGCGCCAAGCGAGGCGTTCGGTGCGAGGTTGTAGGAGATCGTGATCGCAGGAAACTGGCCTTGATGCGAAACCGAGAGCTGCGAATTGGTGGTGCTGATCTTTGCAAGGCTTGTGAGCGGCACCATGGGGCCAGCCGAGGAGCGGACAAAGATCTGGTCCAGCGCGGAGGGGTTTTCCAGAAACGCCGATTCGAGCTCCAGCACCACCCGGTGCTGGTTGTATCGCTTGTACACAGTCGAAACCAGCCTTTGACCAAACGCGTCGTACAAAGTGGCGTCAATCTCGCTCAGGTTCACGCCCAAGCGCGCTGCTGCATCCCGGTCAACTACGACACTCGACTTGAGCCCTCCGGTTTGCATGTCGCTTGTGACGTCGCGGAGCTCCGGGATTTGCCGCAATGCAGCTTGAACCCGAGGCGCCCATTCATTGAGTTCCGCAAGGTCCGGGCTTTGAAGCGAGAACTGGTACATCGACTTGGAGGAGCGCCCTCCCACTCGCAGGTCCTGCATGCCCACGACAAAAATGCGTGCACCCTCGATGCCCGAGGTCATTCTGCGGATCCGTGCGGAGACGGCATCCGCAGGCTCGCCTCTTTCCGCCAAAGGTTTGAGTGAGATGAACATCCGGCCGGAATTCCCGCTCCCCCCGAAGTGCGACGACCCCATGTAGCTGCTGACGGTCTGCACCGCGGGGTCTTTTGACACAATTTCAGCCGCGCGCAGTTGTACATCCGCCATGGCTGAAAAAGAAATGTCCTGCGCGCACTCAACGACCGCCATCATCATCCCCGAATCCTGTTGCGGGAAGAAGCCTTTCGGCACCCTGTTGTACAACCAGATCGTTGAAACGATCGAACCAATGGTGGCTAGCAAGGCGATCCATTCGAACCGGAGTACAAAGCGGAGTGATTTTTCGTACCAAGCTGAGATCGAATTTAAGACTGAGTTCAAAACTCGTTGCGCGAGGTTTGGCGCAGGCTCGGAGGTGTGTGAGCGCAGAAACCGTGAGCACAAGCTTGGGGTAAGAGTGAGCGAAATCACGGCGGAGACACAAACAGCCACGCTCAGTGTCATCGCGAATTCATGGAAAAGACGCCCCACGAGCCCTCCAAGGAACAACAGTGGTATGAAGACCGCCACGAGCGAGATGGTGATTGAGATCACCGTGAATCCAATCTGGCGCGCGCCTTTCAGAGCAGCTTCGAAAGGGGAGTATCCCTGCTCTATCAAGCGGTAGATGTTCTCGATCACAACAATCGCGTCATCCACAACAAACCCCACGGAGATCGTGAGCGCCATCAGGGAAAGGTTGTCGAGGCTGTAGTCCAGCAGGTGCATCACGCCGAATGTCACGGCGAGTGCCATGGGCACGGTGACGCTTGCGATGAAAGTTGGCCAGAGGCGGCGAAGGAAAAGCAGCATCACCAAGACCACCAGAGCGGTGCTGATCAGGAGCGACTTTTGCACCTCGTCCACGCTGCCGCGAATCGTGAGTGTGCGGTCGCTCTGGACTTGAAGCCGCACCGTCGGCGGCATCCATTCGCGCAGCTGAGGAAGCACCGTGTGGATCGCGTCCACGGTCCGGATCACATTCGCATCAGCCTGCTTGTAAACTGACATCAGGATGGCTGGCGTCGTTCCTGACCAACCGGCCACCTTCCAGTTCTCGATGCTCTCGGTCACTTCACCCAAATCCCCCAGCGTCACTTGCGCGCCGTTTTTTTCTGCGATCACGATTGCGCGGTAATCTTCCGCAGAGACGAGCTGGTCGTTGGTTTCAAGGACATAGCTGAGAGAGTCGGACTCGACAGAACCTTTGGGTAGTTTGGTGCTCGAGGCAGCGATAGCGTTTCGCACGTCCTCCAAGCTCAAACCGGCAATCGCGAGTGCGCCGGGGTTCATGCGGATGCGCACCGCAGATTTGGCGGAGCCGCTGATGGATGTTTGGCTGACACCGTCGATCTGGCAAAGGCGCTGCCCGATGACCGTGTCCGCAAGTTCGTACAGGCGTTTGATCGGCAGCAGATCTGAGGTGAGCGCAAGGATCATCACGGGACTGTCTGAGGGGCTGTAGCGGCGGTAGGTGGGCGGGTAGGGGAGGTTGGGCGGAAGGTCGCTCGCGGCCGCGTTGATGGCAGCCTGGACGTCGCGCGAGGCGCTGCTGAGAGTGCGGTGAAGGTCAAATTGGAGCGTGATGTAGACGCTGCCGATCGAGCTCGTTGAGGTCATCTCGCTTAATCCGGCGATTTGACCCAGTCGCCGTTCCAGTGGAGTGGCAACGCTCGAAGCCATGGTCGCGGGATCGGCCCCGGGAAGGCTTGCCGACACCTGAACCACGGGAAACTCGACCCTCGGGAGCGGAGCGACTGGGAGAAGGTGGTAGGCGAGCAAACCCAGCAGCAGTGCGCCGAGGGAGATCAATGTCGTGGCCACCGGCCGCCGGATGAATGGCTCGGAGATGTTCATGCCGCCTTGGGAAAGAACCGCCTCAGCCGCTTTGAGAGACGGTCGAGAGTGAGATAAATCACAGGCGTGGTGTAGAGGGTCAGAAACTGCGAGAAAATCAAGCCGCCGATGATCGTGACGCCCAGCGGCTTTCGGAGCTCCGAGCCGGTGCCGTCTTCGAGCGCGAGCGGTAAAGCGCCGAGAAGCGCAGCCATCGTCGTCATCAGGATCGGCCGGAACCGCAGCAGGCATGCCTGGTAAATGGATTCCCGCGGTTCAAGCCCTGTGTCACGTTCGGCTTCCAGCGCGAAGTCGATCATCATGATGGCGTTTTTCTTCACAATGCCGATGAGCAGGATGATTCCGATAAGAGCGATGAGGGAGAGATCCATCTTTGCCAGCATCAAGGCTACCAAAGCCCCCACGCCGGCGGAGGGCAGTGAGGAAAGAATCGTGATGGGATGAATGTAGCTTTCGTATAAAATTCCAAGGACGATATAAATCACCACGATGGCCGCCAGCAGGAGAAGCGGGGCGCTTCTGAGGCTCGCGTTGAATTCTGCGGCGCTTCCCACGTATTCCGTGGCAACGGAGGCGGGGAGCCCGATCCGCATTTTGGCCGATTCAATTTCGGCGACCGCCTCGCTCAGGGAGCGGTGCGGGGCGAGGTTGAAGGACAGTGTTGCGGAGGAAAACTGGCCCTGGTGATGGATGGCAAGTGGCGCGGCAACCGTGCGAACCGAGACAAAATTATCGATCGGTACAAGCTGCCCAGTGCTGGATTTCACGTGGATTTTTTCAAGCGCATCGGGTCCGAGTTGAAAGCCGGGCAGCACCTCGAGGACGACCCGGTATTGGTTGAGTTGCGTGAAGATTGAGGAGACCTGCCTTTGGCCGAAAGCATCGTAGAGCGTGTCGTCGATGGCTTGGGTGCGCACGTTGAAGCGTGAGGCTTTGTCGCGGTCGATGTCGATTTTAAGCAGCAGTCCGCCGGACTGCTGGTCGCTTGCGACATCGGCGAGTACGGGGCTTTTCGCCAGCTCTTCTCTGAGTTTTGCCGCCCAGAGCTCAAGCTCGTCTTCGTCAGGATCCTGAAGCGTGAGTTGGTACTGCGTGCGGCTTGGCCTGCTGTCGATCTGCACATCCTGGACCGCCTGCATGAAAAGGGAAATGCCCGCCACCTCTTGGACAGCAATCCGCAGACGGTCGATGATTTTTTGCGCGGAATCGCTGCGTTCTTTTTTGGGCTTCAGGTTGATGTACAAGCGTCCCGTGTTGAGTGTTGCGTTGACGGCGCCGGTTCCAACGAATGAGGCAACGTTTTTCACATCAGGGTCTTTGCTGACCACTGCGGCCACTTCGGCTTGGCGCTGTGACATTGTTTTAAAGGAAATGCTCTGCTCGGCGTCGGTGACACCAAGAATCAGGCCGGTGTCCTGCAGAGGCAGCAGTCCCTTTGGAACAATGACGTAGAGCCAGACTGTTGCGGCAAGAGTTGCAAGCGTCACAAGGAGCGTAAAACCCTCATTGCGGAGCACCCATTTCAATCCCGCGTCATACCAGTCGCGCAGTGCATCAAACCAACGTTCCGTGATGCGGAAAAGCGTGCCGTGCTCTGATTCTGATTCGGGACGCAGAAGCCTCGCGCACATCATCGGCGTGAGGGTAAGCGATACGATAGCGGAAAGAATCACTGCAATACTCAGAACGATCGCAAATTCGCGGAACAATCGGCCGACGATTCCCGTCATAAAAAGCAGGGGAATAAAGACCGCAATGAGCGAGAGCGATAGAGAGACGACAGTGAACCCAATCTGGCGCGCGCCCTTGAGTGCTGCTTCAAACGGCGTCTCGCCGGCTTCGATAAGTCGCACAATGTTTTCAATCATCACAATCGCGTCATCCACGACAAAGCCCGTGCAGATCGTGAGCGCCATGAGCGAAAGATTGTCCAGACTGTACTCGCCCAGTTTCATCACGCCGAAGGTGCCGACGATTGCGAGCGGGACCGCGACGCTTGGAATGACGGTTGCCCATAGTTTTCGTAGAAAAACAAAGATGACCATCACCACGAGTGCGACAGTTGCCACCAGCGTGAATTGGACATCGCGTACCGAGGCACGGATCGTTTCGGTCCGGTCCGAGAAGATCGAAATGCGGATGGATGGCGGGTGCGACGCTTTAATGAGCGGCAGCAGGTCTTTGATCCGGTTGGCTGTCTCAATGATGTTGGCCCCTGGTTGGCGTTGCACATCCACAAGAACCGCGGGTTTTCCGTTCACCCATGCGCCCTGCCTGTTGTTCTCCACGCCATCAACAACCTCCCCGACATCGGAGATTCTGACCGGGGATCCGTTTTTATAAGCGATGATCAGCGATCGGAAGCCCTCCGGTGTGATAATCTGATCATTGGTGCTGATGGCGTATGACTGGCGTTTTCCGTCAAAACTGCCTTTCGGTGCGTTCAAGTTGGAGCTCATGACCGCGGCTCTCACGTCTTCGAGGCTGAGGTCGAGTTTGGCGAGCGCACTGGGATTGACCCGGACACGGATCGCTGGCTTTTGGTTGCCTTGGATGGAAACGAGACCGACGCCATAGACCTGGCTGAGCTTTTGCGAGAGGACCGTATCCGCGAAGTCGTTGATTTTCCCCAAAGGAAGCGTGTCGGATTCGACCACGAGAGTCAGGATCGGTGGATCCGCAGGATTCACCTTGCTGAAAGTGGGCGGATTCGGCATGGAGCGCGGCAGCACGCCCGCGGCGGTGTTGATCGCCGCCTGGACATCCTGTGCGGCGGAATCGATGTCGCGGTCCAGTTCGAATTGGAGCGTCAAACTGGAGTGACCAAACGAACTGGTTGAGGTCATCGACGACAGTCCACTGATCTGCCCGAACTGCCGTTCCAGCGGCGTCGTGACCGAGGAAGCCATCACCTCGGGGCTTGCTCCTGGATAGTCCGCGCGCACCTCGATGGTTGGAAAGTCCACCATCGGCAGTGCGGAGACCGGGAGCATCTTGTATCCAAGACCGCCAAGCAGCACGAGGGCCAGCATCAGCAGTCCAGTGGCGACCGGGCGGCGGATGAATCCTTCAGAAATATTCACGGCGGATAAGGGTGGCCGGCGGTGCTGCCGTTTAGGGTTTTGAATGCCCAGCGGCTTCGACAGTCCGCTTCCGGCCCGATTCCGGTCCGCCTGTGGCCTCAGGGATCTTGAGTTTGCCGCCGGGTTGAACGCGGTAATGGCCGTCGGTGATCACTTTTTCGCCCGCTTGCAGGCCCGATGCGATGATCGCAGTTCCCTCCTCGATCCGCTCGACGGTGAGGGGTCGCATTTCCGCGGTTTGTCCAGATGCGACCACATACGCGTAGGTTCCGTTCGGTCCGCGCTGCACAACTGATGCGGGCACGGTGAGTGCGTTCTTTCGTACCGAAACCTGCAGGCGGACGTTGATGAACTGGCCCGGCCAGAGTTTGAGGTCTTCGTTAGCAAAGGTGGCCTTCAGGCGGATGGTGCCGGTGGTGGAGTCGATCTGGTTGTCAATCACGCTCAACTCACCTGTCGCGATACGCTTGCTGTTGCCACGGTCCAGCGCAAAAACAGGCAGTTTGGCGCTTTTAGCCTCCTGTTGGATGAGCGGCAGATGCTGCTCGGAGAGCGTGAACAAGACGGTGATCGGTTTCATCTGAGTGACCACCACAATGCCTGTCCCTGCCGAGTCGGCCGCGCGGACCACGTTGCCAATATCCATCAAGCGGATCCCTGTGCGGCCGGAGATGGGGGAGCGGATGGTGGCGTAGTTGAGTTGTGTGTTTGCCGCATCGATTGCTGCGTCGTTTGCCCGGAGCGTTGCCTCGAGTTGATTGACCAGCGCCTTCTGGGTGTCTGCTTTCTGTGCGGTCCCTGCTTTACCCTGAAACAGGGCAACGTCGCGCTCCAGATCGAGCTTGGCGTTCAGGAGCATCGCTTCGTTTTGCATGCGCAGCGCTTTTGCCTGGTCAAGCGCAGCCTGAAATGGGCGGGGATCGATCTGCGCGAGCACCTCGCCCTCTTTCACTTCCTGTCCTTCACTGAAGGAGAGTTTCTCAAGCTGTCCGTCCACCCTCGAACGGATGGTCACAGTGTTGAATCCCTGCACATTCCCAAGCCCGCTCAGGAAAAGCGGCACATCGGATTGCGTGACTTGCCCGACCGTGACAGGCACGGGGGCGCTCTCGCCGCCGCGCCCTCCTGAGCCGCCTCGCGAAGGCGCACCGGGTGCTGCGCCTGCAGGCTCCGTTGCTGCAGGCGACTTTACCGCCTCCGTTCGCGAGTGTCCGCGGTATTTCCAGATGCCCATTCCCGCGGCGGCGAGGAGCACCAGTATGAATACGGTCTTTTTCATTTGGCGTGGGGTTGCCCGGAAAGGGAGGTGCTGAGGTAGTGCAGGGTGACGGCGCCGATGGTTTGGAGGCTCTGCGCGCTGAGTTGGTTCATCGTGTCGTCGGCCGTGTGCCAGACGTTGTATTCGAAATCAATGAGATCCACTGTTGGAATTCTCGCGATTTCGTTGAGCGGGACATGATCATCAAGAAGCGCCCGGTCCAGCAGGCTGAAACGCTCCCTGCATCCAAGCGCCCGCGCGGATTCAAGCACGCCGCGCGTGAGTTCTTTCGGCGAGTCGAATGGAAGCGTGATGTTTAGATTTTTATCGCCGATCATGTCCAGAACGATGCCGAAATTGTACTCGGACGCTTTTCCGGAGGAGCGCAGTGACGTTGCGAAATATCGGCTGCCGTACAGTCCGTCGCTCTCGGTGAACTGGACCAACGCCTCCTCGCCGTCGAAGAAGATCAAATCGACTTTCGAGGCCAGTGCCGGGCTTTTGCTGAGAACACGCGCCAACTCCAGAAGGGCTCCAGTGCTCGAGGCGCCGTCGTTTGCGCCCACAAAGCGGATGGTGGAGAATTTCTTTGTGTCATAATGGCCGGCGACGAGGGCACGGCTGCGGGCGGGCTTCGGCGCCGATGAAGCCGAAGTTGGCTGCGCCGTGGCTGATTGATTTGGAAAACTCGCGAGTATGTTGGTCATCCGGATCCTGCCATGGGGCGTGTCCTGCTCAAACTCCTGGCGGTCAGCCTTCCATCCTGAGGCCTTGAGCGAATCAAGGATGAGCTTGCGCGCGGTTTCCAAAGCGGGCGAACCAGCGGGTCGTGGTCCGCACTCTACCTGGGCGGCTGCGTCCGCGAGGGCGCGTGCGCCGTCGAAATCCTTCCAGATCTGCGTTTCTGCGGGCGGAGTAGGCGCTCCTGTAGCAAGAGAGTTTTGAGGACTTGGGCCGCAACCGCAGTAGGCGGTTGCAAGCAAGAGGGCCGCCGCGCGGAGGCGTAGGGGGGGCAAACTCATCACGGCGCGGCCTATCGATTCTCGTTGGGCAAACCAATGAGCGCCAGCAGCCGGTCCAGATCGTCGGTGCCGTAGTATTCGATTTCGATCTTGCCCTTCTTGTCGCCGTGATGAAGGGCCACATGGGTCCCGAGGTGATGTTGAAGCCGGTTTTGAACATGCTGCACAGCAGGGGCCAGCGGGGCGCGCGCAGAGCTTGAACGGCCCTTGCGGACCTTGCCGCTGCGCTCAAGCTGCTGGGCCACCAGCGTCTCAATCCCGCGCACTGTGAGGCCCTTCTTCAGCACCTCTTCGGCTGCTGCGAGCTGCTCCTCGTGGCTCTTGAGCCCCAGAAGTACTTTCGCATGTCCTACCGAGATCCGGTCCTGCTCAAGCCATCCCTGCACCTGATCCTCAAGCTCCAGCAGCCGGATCGCGTTCGCCACCGACGCGCGGCTCTTGCCAACCCGCTGGGCGATGTCCTCCTGTTTCATCGAAAAATCCGTCGCGAGTCGGTCGTACGCCTTCGCCTCCTCGATTGGGTTCAGATCCTCGCGCTGCAAGTTCTCAATCAATGCCAGTTCGAGCACGTCCCGGTCGGGCGCCTCCCTCACGATGACGGGCACCGTTGTCAGTCCGACCCGCTGCGAGGCGCGCCAGCGCCGTTCTCCGGCGATAATCTCGTACTGTTCGTTTCGAAAGCGGCAGATCAGAGGCTGGACGATGCCGTGTTCGCGGATGGAGTCCTCCAGTTCTTGGAGATGTTCTTCACGGAAGCTTTTGCGGGGCTGAAGGGGGGAGGGAGTCAGGCTGGTGATGGGTAGCTCTTGAATACGTTCCCCCTTCTCCACAGCCGGAGTCGGCGAGGCGACTGGGGTGGGCGATTTGGTCGAAATGAGAGCACTGAGGCCTTTGCCTAGGGCGGACGGTTTGAGCATAGGGGGCAAAGAGTAGTGGAGCTGGGGCAAAAGGCAAACCTCGGCCTAGGACAGGCGGCGACTTGCCTTCAAAGAAGGCGGTACCAGCCTCCGGGCAGCACTTTTACCCTGTGCTTGAGTTCGAGGGATAGCAGGGCGCTGCTGAGTTGGGCTACAGAGAGTTTTGTGTGCTCCACAAGGGATTCCACATCCAGCTCGCCGCCCGCGAGGGTCCGCAGGATGGTGCTCTCTGCCGCGTTCAGATTGGGATCATGATGTTTGTCAGATGCTTCCGAAGCCGAGAGGGCCGGCGGGAGCAGATATTCAAGCTCGTCCAGGATGTCCTCCGCGCAGGTGGCCAGCTTCGCCCCCTGCTGGATGAGACGGTTGGTGCCTTGGGAGGTTGTTTTATCGATTGGGCCCGGGATGCAGAAGATCTGTCGCCCGTAGTCCACGGCGAGGTTGGCGGTGATTAGCGCTCCGCTTTTGCAGCCGGCTTCCACCACCAGAATCCCGCGTCCGAGCCCGGCGACGATTCTATTGCGATACGGGAAGGTCTGTGGGCTGGGGGGATAGTCCACAGGAAACTCGCTGAGGATTGCGCCATGGCAGGCAATTTTGTGAGCTAGTTCGCGGTTCTCCGAAGGGTATATTTTGCCAAGACCCGATCCGAGAACGCCGATGGTCCGGCCTTTTGCCGCGAGTGCACCTCGGTGGGCTGCCGTGTCAATTCCCCGCGCGAGTCCGCTCACGACCGTCCAGCGGGCTTCCGCGAGGCTCGCGCCGAATTTCCGCGCGCAGTCTATCCCGTAGAAGCTGCACTCCCGCGATCCGACGATCCCGATCGCGTGCTGGTCCTCTTCAACGATGCTGCCGATGACTTCCAGCAGAACGGGGGCGTTCGGGATGTGGCTGAGTGCCCTTGGGTAGCGGGGGTCGGTGTGGGTCAGGATCCAGCCTCCAAGAGACTGCAGGCGTTCCCTTTCGTTTTCCCATGCGCCCTCTCGCACGACCTGTGCGATTCCGAACGCGCAGGCAGTTTGAATTCCGGGCACTGTTCGCAGGATTTCGGGGGCGGTTTGCACACAGGTAAGCGCGGAACCGAAGTGAGCGATGAGTCGACGGATGCGCATCGGGCCGAGGTTTGGAACCAGGTGGAGTGCCAAAACCGCGTCTTCCTCGTTCATCTATTTCCGAATCGTACGCCGGAGCGCGGGTCGGGGCTGCAGAATTGCAGGTGGGTGCGCCGGTGAAGCTGCCGCGCAGGACGGACGGCTCTGGGCGGGTGAATGCACGTTGATTTCGGCGTTCAGATTAAAAACCGGGAGGCAGGGGCGGTCCGTATAGTTCCAGGAGCGGGCCGATGAAATTTGGATCGCCCGGAAGTGGTGCAGGTTTGAGTTGGTCTGGGAGTGGGAAGAAAAACAGGTCGCCGAGGTAGCCGCCGATTTCCTTGAGCAGTTCGTTGCAACGGATCCACCACCGCATCAGGTTCGGCGCTTCGCGGGGGGAGTCAGCGGTGCCGGGAAAGACGATGTAGGTGACGCGCAGGTCGCTTTCAGCACGGTTGTTTGATCCGGCTTTTTCGCTGATCTCGCGGCAGATCCGGAGTGAGGCTTCCCCCGACTTGTAGCTGGGGCCCGCATCCCCAACGATGGCTGGGAACATGCGTTTTTGGTGGATGACCACGCAGTAGTCTCCAATCTTTGCAGCGCTCGGGCCGTCTTTGCGGGAAACCATCGGGAGCGGAAGCACTACGAACGGATCCATCGAACCGATCAGGAAACTTGATCTCTTGAGGTCGTTGATTTCGTTTTTAAGTTCGTTTTGCTGGTCTTTGAGTTCTTTGAGTCGATTTGGGGTGAGTTTGGGCACGCTCATTTCTTTTTCGCAGTCCTTGAGCTTCTTTTCCCACACGCTCAGGAACGGATTGGCACTGCGTGTTTTTTTTTGCCAGCGGTAGCTGGTGAAAGGTTGGAAGGTGGAGCTGACGCCGTCTGTGATGGAGAGCCTGTCTCCGTCGGATCCGTCGGTGTCCACGTCCATATCCGACTGGACAAGGATCGCCTTTCTGCCGGTGTCGGGATCCTGAAGTTCGAGGATGGTTTCGATGTCAAAAAAGTTGTGCCGTGAGAGCAGCGACTCGAGTTTGGAGAGGTTGCTTTGGATGTTGGCGACCTTGCGCTGATAAAACTCCTCGAATAGCGGGGAAACCGCGGCGCTTGCCATCAAGGTGCCGAGTTTTGGGAGCATCTTTGCCAGATCCGGATTGAGGTTGAGCAATGCGTCCAGATCGCTGTGCGGTTTTGGCACTCGGACGCGGAGTCTCAGGTCCAGTTCGTAGCTCGACGGATCCTGCCTCTCAACGGTGGCAATAGTCCCGACCTCAGCCTCGAAACTCGTTTTTAGGCTGATGCCGCTGAAGAGTTTTGCTGTATCAAGTTTTTTGTAGGGGATGACCGGGAGCGGTGGGGGGGCAGGCGGTTTCTGAACGGGCGGTGGAGGGGGTGGTTCGGTCGGAGGTGTGGGTTTCTGCTTGCACCCAACCAGAGTGATGCAAGCTGTCAGCGCAATTGCCCTGAAAAATGCACGTAAAACCAGTCGCCCATCAACCCGGCGCGACCGGTTCCGGTTGCCGAGCGTGTGGTGTGGGATGTCCCGCAGAAAGGCATTCTTGCCACGCTCACGCGTTGGAGTGGCGGGATCCATCGGCGCCTCTTTGCGGTAGGAAATGCAATGCACTGAGGTCGGTGCCCCGGGCTTGGCTTGCAGCGGGCTCAGCGCTTGATGATGGATGTCACTGCAAGCGCCAGACCGATCGCACTCATGATGACCATTGGAATGGCGGGCATGGCGACCCCTTTCTTGAGGTAGGCCGAGCCAAATCTGCCGAGCAGCAGGAGTGAAATCGCGATGGCCAGCGAGAGCGCCGGTACGGGTTTTTGTTCCAGCATGAAAGCGGCGGCGGCCAGAAGTAGTCCGGCGATTCCACCTGCGATGAGCGAGGCGGTGCTTTGTGCTTTTAGATAGCCCATCAGGCCGCCTGCCGCGGTAAGCGCTGCAAATACGAAAAAGTAGGTTTTGGTGATTGGGATCATAGGTGGGTGGTTGAGCGCAGATTATTAGCCGAGAATGGAGCCAAAGTCTTCAACAGGTTTGATTCGGGTTGGTTTTGGGCGTTGCGCGCGGTTGCGCGTCGGACTTCTCAAGCGCAGAATGGATGGCACATGGCCCGCCAGCCCTCCAGCGCCCAGTTGTTTGAACTCGAGAGTGATCCCCGCTCCTACGCGAAGGTCATTCTGGACGATTCTGCCGGCCGTATTTTTGATTACTCCATCCCTCCGGGCATGGAGGTGCGTCCGGGTTCACGGGTGCGCGTCCCGGTTCGCATGCGCACTCTGCTGGGTACGGTTTTGGAGGTGAATGCGCACACCGATGCGCAGGGTGTCCGTCCGATCGCCGCCCTGGTGAAAGGTGAAGTGTCGCTCAATGCGGCGCTCCTGAAGCTGGCTGCTTGGATTGCGGACTATTACTGCTGTCCTCTGGAGGCGGCCTTGAAGGCGGTGGTGCCGCAGGTGATCCGGAAATCAGAAATGTCGCATCAGCGCCGGCAGGCAGTCCGTTTGGCGAGGATGCCTGACGAGGCCGCTCTCGAAGCGATGCGCCGCAAAGCTCCGTTGCAGGCGGCCGTCATTGAGTTCCTGCGCGACGCCGAGAAGCCGGTCAATGTGGCGTCGCTTGCGCAGCACACGGATGCCTCCCACGCTGTCGTGCGCGCCCTGGAGCGCAAGGGGTTCGTGGAGATCGAGCTCGAAACCATCCAGCGGGACCCTTTTCGAAACGAGGAATTCCTCGCTCAAAGCAAGCTGAGTCTGAATGAAGAGCAGGCTCAGGTGTTTCAGAGGCTGGGCGAGGCGCTTCAGGTTTCGCCACATAATCAAGACGCGCCCAAGCCGTTTCTGCTGCATGGGGTCACTGGAAGCGGAAAAACTGAGATTTACCTGCAAGCCATTGAGGTGGTGCTCGAACAGGGCAGGTCGGCGATCATGCTGGTTCCCGAGATCTCCCTGACACCTCAGACGGTGGAGCGTTTTAAGATGCGTTTCGCCGCGAGCCGCCACGAGGTGGCGGTGCTGCACAGCCACTTATCCGAGGGCGAACGCCACGACGAATGGCATCGCATCCGCACGGGCCGAGCGCGGATTGTGATCGGCGCGCGCAGCGCCGTGTTCGCGCCGGTGGAAAATCTCGGGCTCATTGTGGTGGATGAGGAGCACGAGCCTTCCTACAAGCAGGAGGAGGCGCCGCGGTATCACGGAAGGGATGTGGCAGTTTTGCGCGGGCACTTGGAGAAATGCGCTGTGCTGCTGGGCTCCGCAACGCCTTCGTTGGAGAGCTTTCACAATGCGAAGCACGGCAAGTACGAATTGCTCAATATCCGCGCACGTGTCGATGACAAGAAACTTCCCTTCATCCGGATCATCGACATGCGTCTGGAGTCGAAAAAACACGGGGCTCTGATTTCATCACGCTTGTACACCGCGCTGGAGGAGCGGATCGCGCGGCGCGAGCAGAGCATTTTGTTTTTAAACCGGAGAGGTTTTTCGACATCTTTGCTGTGCGAGAAGTGCGGGCATGTTTGCCAGTGCCAGAACTGTTCGGTTTCGCTGACTTTCCACCGCGCGGCCAACCGGGTGGTGTGCCACATTTGCGGTTACCTTGCGCTTGCGCCCACCAAGTGTCCCGAGTGCAAGGAACCCGGAATCAGGCACCAAGGGAGCGGCACCGAGCGGGTGGAGGACGCCGTGCAGAAGCTGTTTCCTAAAGCCGTGGTTCGCCGGCTGGATTCCGATGTGGTACAGCGAAAGGATGCGTTCAAGGAGACGCTCGCGGACTTTCGAACGGGCAAGATCGATGTTTTGGTAGGGACGCAGATGATCGCCAAAGGGCTGCACTTCCCGAATGTCACGCTTGTTGGGATCATTAATGCGGACATGGGCTTGCACATCCCGGACTTCAGGGCGGGGGAGCGCACCTTTCAACTGCTGACGCAGGTGGCAGGCCGGGCGGGGCGGGGGGATGTGGAGGGCGAGGTGTTCGTACAAAGCCACACGCCTTTCACCCCGGCCATCCAGTTTTCGCGGCACCATGATTTCCAAGGTTTTTGGGAGCAGGAAATTGATTTCCGCAGGCAGTGGCACTACCCGCCCTTCACCCACCTGATGGTGATTGCATTGAGGTCAAAGCATCAGGCGCGCGGGGAGCTGTCGATGCAGACACTCGCTAAAAGGTTGGGAGAGGGTCTGCCCCAAGGAGTGCTTCTGGGGGAGCCAGCCCCAGCGCCCTTGGAGAAATCGCATGGGCAGTTCCGGTTCCATTTGATGCTTCGCACCAAATCGATCCTGCGGCTCACGGGGCATGTCCGCGCCGTGCTTGAGAAGCTCACCTTCCCGGAGGAGGTATTCGTAAGCGTGGATGTCGACGCTTATCAGTTGATGTGATCCTCGCTCCGTTGTCTCTCCACTGTTTTGAGGCCCCGGAGAAGGCCTTCGATTCAGTCCTTGCTAAACTGAAGTTACTGAGCCTGATGCCATCGCTCCTGCCAGCGCCTCCGCATCCCTCGGTTGCACGTTTGGAACGGCAGGGTTCTGGGGTTGCGCAAACTGGTGCTTGGCCCTTGAAATGAAAGTGCCGGTGCACAAATCAGCAAGGGGCAGAACCACGTTGAAATTCTTGTGCATGTACCTGTGGTGCAGGAGGTGGTGGCCGTTCAGACGCCGGAAGAGCCAGGATCTTTCGAGCCGGCGGGTTTTCGGAAGATGCATGCACCAGTGGATGTACTCGTAGACGCAGTAATACACGCCGGTGACGGTGGCCGCAGTTGCGGTGATCTGCCAGCAGTCCAGCAAGTAGGCAAGCGGAAGTGAGGGCAGGGAGCCCAAGACGATCAGGACAGGGCCGTTCCACCACGCCATCGGGATGGTTTCTTTATCCTTGGTATTGATCAGGTGGTAACTTTGATCGGAGCTGAAGGTCTGGTGATGGACTACTGCATGCGCACGGAAAGGATAGACGAATGGTCCCACAGGCCGATGCATGACGTAGCGGTGAACAGTCCATTCAAAGAAGGAACAGACAACGCACCAAGTAATTGCCGTCAGGAAACAGAGGAAAAATAATGTCATAATCGGGCGGGAACTGTCCTTCGCGCAGTCGCAAGGACTCGGGTAATGTAAAGACTACCGTCCCGATGACAACGCAAACCGATGCGTTTTTGGATGGTTGGCCTCGAGAAAATCCGAGTCCTTCTGTAAATCTTTGTTTTTGTTCCGTTTTTACGAGAACAAATCTTTCACGGCGACACCCTTTCCGTCTTGGGTTGCGTAGAAGGGGCGGTTCTCGACGTCAAAGGCGGTTTTTGGGTTGATTCCCATCGCCGTAAAAATGGTCGCGTGCATGTCGGAGACGGAGACGGGATTTTCCACCGCGAGGCAAGGGCGCTCTGGCGCTGTTTTTCCGTAAAGAAATCCTTTCTTCACCCCGCCGCCAAACATTGCCACGGATGACCCCCCGGTGAAGTGGCGGTGCAGTCCGTAGTGTTTGGGGTCCTCCATGGTGTCACCCTTGTGGGCCGCTTGGTCGCCTGCGGTCGAACCCGCGGTGCCCTCAACCATGGCGTCACGGCTGAATTCCGAAGCGACAATCACGAGCGTTCGATCCAAAAGTCCGCGGCTTTCTAAGTCGCGAATCAGCGTGGCGATCGGCATGTCGATTTCCTTATGCATGCGGTCGACTGTTTCGTGCCCGCTGCCATGGGTGTCCCAGTGCAAAAAGGGAACGTATTCCGTGGTGACTTCCACGAACCGAGCGCCGCTCTCAACCAAACGGCGCGCAAGCAGGCATCCGCGTCCGAATCGGCCCGTGTCGTACATTTTGTGAGACTCGCTCGGTTCAAGAGTAAGGTCGAAGGCGTCTTTTTCTTTCGAACTCAGAAGGCGCTGCGCGTTTTCAAAGGAACGCAACATGGACTCCCTCTGGTAGTCGCTCAAAACGTCCCGGTTCGGGCTGCGTTCGAGTAGCTTTTTGTAGAACTTGTAGCGGTTTTCAAATCGGCCCGGTTCCATTCCTGCTGGAGGGCGCACCGATTGTGCTGCTTCCTCGGGGAAGGGGAGGTTCATCGGGCCGAATTCCGCGCCAAAAAAACCTGCTGTCGTGAAAGCTTTGATTTCCTCCGATTCGCCAATGCCCTCGATACGCTGCCCGATGTTGATGAATGCGGGCATGACTGGATTGCGAGGGCCGAGCACCTTCGACATCCACGCTCCGATGTGTGGGCAGGCGACGGTTTGCGGCGGAACATAACCTGTGTGCCAGTGGTATTGGTGGCGCGAGTGAAGGATGCTTCCCAAGTCAGGCTGGACATGGGAGCGGATGAGCGTGCCTCGGTCCATCACGCTGGCGATGTTTTCAAGACCTTCGCAGATCTTGATGTTATCCACAGCGGTGTCTATCGCGGGAAACGTCGAAAGGATGTCCTTGATCTGGCGGCCTTTTTCGTAGGGCAGGTATCTCTTTGGATCAAAGTTGTCTGGCGCTGCCATCCCGCCAGCCATCCAGATCAGAATGCATGCGTCCGCTTTCGCTTTTGGTTGGATCACTTGCTCGATTGCGCCAAAGAGTCGCGGAGCCGGGGCAAGCATGGAAGCGACTGATGCGGCCGAAAGCTTCTTCAGAAAATCGCGCCGAGTATTTTTGGGGTCAAGTGGAAGCGGGTTCATAGGCGTGGGTCTGGAGGCGGGAGAGTCCCAGATGCTAAAGCATGTTCCTTTTGGATGAAGAATGTCAGCCGTTTTGCGAGGGTGTTTTTAACGAATCAGTTGAAACTCGGGTAGTGAGAGGACCGCCCACAGCAGATCCTCGATGGATTGTCGGGACGGCGCCCCTGGGCCGGCCAACTCGCTGGCGGCCTCGAGTTCCGCTGCCGATGGCTTCCTGCACAGCGCATACTCGAACAACCACCCGGTCAATGCCGCGGAGTCGCTCCACGGCCGAGTTGCGAGTTTTTGCGCGCCGGCAACGAGCAGCTCGGAGAGGCGCTTGCCTGCCGATAAGTCGAGAGCTTCAAGCGTGCTGAGATCTTGGGGGCGGGACGTCACAATTTGATCTCGGTTGGGGCGGCCGAGAGTGCGCATGAGCAGATCGGACTTCAGGAGCGCGGCGCGGCTTGGAGGCGGCGTCTGGACTGACCAGACGAAGGACTCAAGTGGTTTTTCTGCGGTTTTCCATGCGTCGAATGCCCTTTCCGCCGTTTTCACTCCAAGCCATTCAGCGTTGTCAAAGTCCGGGTTTTTGGCGGCGAGTTTTCCGGGTTTGATTTGGTCCTCCGTGAAGCTGGTCGTTGCTTTCCAAAATTCGTCGGAGGCGATTCTCATCTTTGCGCCGCTTTCCAGCGTGCACTCGAGTTCGAGCAGGAAAGCCTCAGGTTGGGCTCCCGCAGGGGTAGCCGGCTGCAGGATCAAGATGGTGTTTTCTCCCTCCTTGAAAGCCTGTGAAAGCTGGAGCTCGGTCACGAAGTTAAACCGCGTTGCGGACGGTGCCTTGAGCAGTGCGCCGTTGATAAGCACCCTGCCTTTCCCTGAGTCAAAAAGGATGCCCGAAACCTTCCGTGCTTTCGACGGTAGCACCACGGTTTTCGCGAACCCAACGGATGTTGCTCCAGACTTTCCTGGCTTTTTTGTCCTGCGCACAGGCTTGTCCGCAGCGGCCTGCTTTTCGGAAGTCGCCGGCGGCTCTGGCTCCGGGTCCAACGGAAGCATGATCGGCACGGCTGTCAGTTTCGTCGACGCAAGCAGATCCCGAGAGACCTCGCCCCTGCGCACAGGTGCGTCTTGGTTGGCTGGCGCCGTTCCTGCGATTTGCCAGAGCAGGTCCAAAAACATTTCAGCGCTCAGGCGCTTCGCGCGTGGTCCGCGGAAAACATATTTGGCCGTGTCATCGCCTTTCTCGCGAATCGCAGATTGGCTCTGGTACGCGCGGGAAGTTGCGATGAGGCGCAGAGTGGATTTGAGGTCGTAGCGGTTCTGGGCAAGGTGCCAGCCGAGATAATCTAGAATTTCCTCGCTCCATGGCTGCGTTCCCATCGCGTCAACCGGATGCACCAAACCGTGCCCGAGCAGTCGGTCCCAGAAACGGTTGCTGATGGTTCGCGCGAACCAACCGTTCTCTGCGTGGGTTATCAGGCCGGCGAGCTGGCGCAGTTGATCCGCGCGAGGCTTGCTGGCGTCGATCTGGCCCACCTCGGGAAATGGAAACGAGGGTACGGCGGTTTTTCCCGTTAGTTTTTCGCAGCGCGCGATCTCAATCGGTTTTTCAGCAAACACCGCCGCCAGTCCGTACGCGTCGGTGAGTTTCCATTTGTCGATAAAGCTGTCGTGACAAGAGGCGCACTTGAGGTTTAGCCCAAGGAAAGCTTGCGAGATCGACTGCGCGTATTGGATTTCCCGTGTCTGGCTGGCGCTTACGGTGCCCCGCCAGGTGATACCCTGGGCGAAACCCTCGGTGTCCGCGGTTGGGTTCACCAGTTGTCTCACCATTTCGTCGTACGGCATGTTGGAATGCAGCGCGGTGTAAAGCCAGGCAGAGATCTGCTTGCGTCCGCCGGTGATGAACCCGGTTCCGCCATAGTCATTCCTGAGCAGATCATTCCAGAATGTGAGCCAGTGCTCCGTGTAATCCGTGTTGCGTGCAAGCAAGGCGTCGATGAGCTTCTCGCGCTTGTTACCGGCTTTCGATTCCACGAATTCGCGCAGGGCGGCTGGCTCCGGCAGCAGCCCGATCAGATCCAAGTGCACTCGCCGTGCGAACGTTGCGTCATCGCAAAGGGGAGGGAGCTGCACTCCGTTCGCTTGAAGATAAGCATCAAGCAATCGGTCCAAGGGGTGTTCTAGGCCCTTTGCGGCTGGCGGTAGTACGGGCGCCCGGTGGGCGACCGGCGCGTTGTAAGTCGGTTTCTGAAAAGCGTATCCCGGTTCCCAGTGTGCCCCGCTGAGAACCCAATTCCTAAGGATGCTGATTTGCTCGACGCTTGGACGTGCCCTGTCTTTTGCGGGCGGCGGCATGACGGTGTCGGGATCCGTGCTCTGGATCACCTCCAGCACCTTGCTTTTGCTCGGTGCCTCGGAATTGAACACAGGTCCGTTTTCACCTCCCTGGAGCCAATCCTCCTGAGAATTCATGGAGAACCCGCCCTTTTTTTTGTCGCCCGTATGACAGCCTCCGCAGTGTTCCTTAAAAATTGGCGCGACCTTGTGCACGAAATCCAGAGGAAGTGTCTGGGATCGGGCCTGCGTTGAAAAACTGAGCAGCACGGCGAGTGCCGCGTTTTGAAATCGAGGGTTCATCGGAGGTGGGGGGGCCTGTTCGCCGTTCTTTTGTAGCAAAGGATCATATGCGCGGCTGGCCCTTTCAGCCGGCTGCGCTTTGAAGACAGCGAAGCGTTCCTCCAATAATTGGCAGACCGAAAGTGGTCTCGATCAAACCATCAGAGTTGAGGGAAGCTTATCTCTCGCATTCCGCCTGGACTTAGGGCGGCGTCGGTTTGCTTCAGGAAATTAGTTTTTCGGCTTCGGGGCCGGCTTTGGATCAAGGTTCGCAAGCATGTCTTCATCAGTGACAGTAGTGGTCACGCCCGAACTCGGAATCTCGGCTTTGGCGGTCCAAAGGATCGCATTTAGCACCAGCTTGCGTTGGTCGTCGTTCTTCCAACCGGTGTGGAAATGTCCGCCGCTGAATCCGAATCCGCGCCCTCCGTCCTCGCGTTCCACGGACCAGGCGACGTGCTGCGCAGCTTTGGCATCAAGCACCTCCTTTTTCTGTTCAGGATTTCCAGCGTGCGGACCTTCGCCGCGCTCTGTGGTAGATGCCGGTGGCACTGCCGAAAGGATGGGCGTTACGCGTTTCATGCCGTCACGAAAGCGCATGTGATAATACCACTCGTCGTTGGTTGTGAACGGATGAACTCCGTAGCTGATTGGATGGAAAGGCAGTCGCGCGAAATCCGCGTCCCAGTGGGGGTTCACGGACCAGTATTGTTCGAAGTAACCACCGAGCCATTGTTTGAATTCGAGTGCGCCGGCGCCGTTGGAGCTTCTTCCAGCGGGCGGTGTCTGCTTAACGGGTTTTCCGTCCGCGCCGATCTCGGGCTCGGGCCAGCCGACTTTGGCGTAAGCGGGCTCCACCGCGTAGTGGAGGCACACAAAACCGCAGCCGCGCTTCATCTGCTCGTCGAGTTGGGTGAGGTGGGGGATTGCGGGATGGTTGCCGCCGCCATCCGAGTAAATCAGGATGGTATCTGCTTTGGCGATGGACGCATCGTCCGGCCACTCCCCATTGAGTGTGTAGGAAACGCTGACACGATCCCCGGCTTTTTCGCGCAGGCATTTCGCCAAGAGCTGCACTCCCGCATTGTGTTCGTGTTGTCCCGGGCCGTGGCTTGGACGTCCCGCGATCATCAGGACATTCCGCTTTTTCTTTTCCGTGGGTGGAAGCTCCTTGAGCACGATGTCTTTGAACTGAACGGTCATGGGCGGACCCGCGTGCATTTGGAGCGCGAGGAATCCCTCGGTTCTCGCTTTTAATTGTTCGTCCAATACATCCACGGTTTGTTTTCCGTTGATGAAATGCTGCAGGTGATTGCCGTTTGCAATGATCAGATAGTCGTTCCAGTCGCCCTGTTTAATGGAGGCTTGGATCGCGTCGGAGTCACCAAGTGATCCAGTCACCTCAACCTTGTGTTTCTCCTGATTCTCAGCGTCGGGCATAACCTTGACCTGCTGGCTCCGCAAAGCCAGGACTCCGCGGCCTCTTTCCTCGTATAGAATTCCGGAGTACTTTGTGCCGGCTTCGAAATCGGCCTGGTAGCCGCTGATGATCGGGCCGTCGGCGCCTTCCTCCACAAACAAACTGCGGTACTGCGCCCCGGAATTACCGGATGCCGTCGGGATGCGGTATTTGAAGCGGAGCTCAAAGTTCTCGAGCTTGCCGTCTTTCCAGACGAGGAAAGTGTTATGGCGGAGGGTGCTTTTTTGCGGGTTTTCAGGGCTGGGCGCCGTCTTGCCTGTGATGGCCCCGTCCTCGACCGACCAGAGCGTTTTGTTCCCCTCCCAACCATTGAGGTCTTTGCCGTTGAATAGGGTGATTTCTTTTGCCAGCGAGACGCCCGCGAAAGCTGCGGTGATCGCGAGGAAGGCGAGTGGAGCGGAGAGTTTCATGTGTACGGGAGGACTGTTTTTGGGGCGGTTTATTAGGGGGTGGTTTTTGGCGGGAAGGGCACTGCCGGAGTCTGCGCGGTTCAGCTGAATTTTCCGCGTCCGATCCCAGAGCGTGCCCAGTGCTCCTTCTCCATGGCAGCAGGGGTCTCGTCAAGCCATAGAGACAAGGGACGGGTTGGCGCAGTGGCTTTACAGGGGACTGACAGGCTCGCTTTCTGTCACAAATTGCGTTTTGCGCGTCCCGGACCGAATCTTTCCTGCAAGTGGGCCAGATACGCGGCCGAGTCGGTGGGGCGGCCTGTCGCCTTAGCGATGAGCTTACTGGGTAAGAGGGCGCTCCCGTGGGAGTGGACATGGGTGCGGAGCCATTCAAGTAGCGGGCTGTAGTTCGCCGAAGCCGAGGCGGAATGGATTTTGCGGTCTCGGTTCGCATGGGCGTACAGCTGGGCGGCGTTGAGGTTGCCCAGCGTGTAGGTGGCGAAATAGCCGAGGCCCCCCATGCTCCAATGGATGTCCTGAAGGCATCCATGAGCGTCGTCGGGAGGGCGTACGCCAAAGAGGTGTTCAAACTGATCATTCCAAGCCTGCGGGATTCCAGCAACTTCAAGTTCTCCAGCCAGTAGCCTGCGCTCGATGTGGAAACGCAAAAGAATGTGCAAGTCGTATGTGGCTTCATCCGCTTCGACTCGAATGAAGGAAAACTCTGCGCGATGGATCGCCGCCATAAAATCTTGCAGGCGCAGCTTGCGCAGCGATGGAAAAAGTTCCACAGCGCGGGGCAACCATCTTTTCCAGAATGCCTCGGAGCGGCCGACATGGTTTTCCCAAAGGCGCGATTGGGACTCGTGGATGCCGAGGGAAACCGCGGTGCCTGCGGGGCGGCCGAACTCGGGTACAGGCAGGCCCTGTTCGTAAAGGCCATGCCCCGCTTCGTGCAACACACCGAAGAGTGAAGACGTGAAGTCTGCTTCATCGTAGCGCGTGGTGAGACGCACATCCATGGGGCCTAGCGTGGTGCAAAAGGGATGCGCAGTGGTGTCAATGCGGCCCGCATCGAAATCAAACCCGATGCTTTCCGCGATTTCACGGTTGAGCTGCTGCTGCTTTGCAACGGGGTATTTGCCGCGCAGCAGGGTGCTTCGAATCGCACGGCTTTTATCGACGGCGGATTTTGCAATCGCCGTGATGCGTGGCTGAAGTTCGTCGAAGAGATTCGCAATGGAGCGTGTGCGCGCTCCGCGTTCATAACCGACAAGGAGTGCATCGTATGGTTCGTCTTGGTATCCCCAAAGCTCGGCTTTGCGACGGGCAATCGATAAAATTTTCCCGAGATGTGCTGAGAACATTGAAAAATCAGATTTCTTACGCGCCTCGACCCACACGTTCCGTGCGTGTGCGGTGATGTTGCTTTCCTGTGCCACAAGCGATGTTGGGATGCGGCTTGCCCGCTCGATTTCGTACTCCCATTCGCGAAGATTCGCAGCCCTTTTGGAGCCGCGCGCTGCACCCTCCTTCAGTGCGAGATCCAGTGTTTTTCTAAATGTCTTTCCAGTCGCAAGCGCGTGTGATTTGGCGCTCAGATACGCAAGCTGCTGCGCGCGGTGGTCCAGAGCTTTCGCAGGCATGTAAGTTTCCTGATCCCAGCTGAGGGTAGATGCGGTGCTGCCAAGCAGCGCGATTTCGTGTGCGAGTTTGCAAAGGTTCTCGTAAGCGGTCATGGGATCGGGTGGTGCCGCGCGTGTTTTATCCGCAATCCGCGCGAATGTGAACAAACTCCGGCGGAATAAAGTATGGTGAAGTGGTGGCGTTTGTTTGTGATGGAGGTTTTCAATAGACGCCTTGCAACGACCATTGCATCGGGGCGTCCTTACGGATGCGCGCAAGTGTGTCTTGGTTCGGCACATGAATGTCCCATTCTTCGATTTCCCATGGTGTTCCCCACCAGTCTCCGGAAAGTCTGAATGGCCCCTCGCTTTCTGCGATGGCACCGACAACCAGTGCGCTGCGGATAAAGTGCGGGCGGTGCGCGCGCGTTTCAATTTCTGCACAGATCGGCGGGCGCAGCCTGCGCAGAGGAATACCGAAGTTGGATCGGGCTGCGGCCAAGTGACGGGATGTTGCCGGGGATTTTCGTTGGGACATCGATTCAAAAGTATCGGCGGCGTTCAGCAGGGTGAAATTATCAGGGTGATGTGAGTCTGCAGGGACTGGCACGCCAACGGTTGCAGCGCCCAAGAGCGCCTCGAGTCTGCCGAGTGTTTCCGCAAAGCGGTTCGGGTCTTTTAGAGCGCTCTGGAAGAGGTCGAATTGGGCGTGTTTTGCAAGGGTTGGTATGATCTTAATGCTCACCCCAACAGGACGTTCTGCGAGTTGTAGCGACTCCAGATGGGTGAAGATAATGCGCTGCAACATTTCCATCTGCAAGGTGGGCGAGGGGATCGTAAAGGTTCGCGCATAGTGTTCTCCGTTTGCCAGTGGCAGCGTAAAATGAATTTTTTCTGCGACGCGGTCGGCGCATAAAAGTCTTTGGATGAGAGAATCAAGCAGCCTTTGTGCTGCAAACATGAGGGGTTCGCTTGTTTCAATCTCGTGCTCGAATTCGACACCTTCTTCGAAAACGTCCTCGTGTTTTTCAATGCGCAGTGGGCGTTCGATTCCCCCGGCAGCGAGCGCCCAAAGTTTGTGCCCTTCTACGCCCAGTCGTTCCAGCGCTTGTTGCTTTGGCAGGCGCAATAAATCAGATGTGCTGTGAATGCCCCAATCCCTTAAGGTCTGGAGGGTGGATGGTGCGTCGATGAGCGCGGAGAGGGGGATTTTGTTTAAAAATTTCCGGCTGTCATGGACGATGCAAATCGGGCGGCCTTTGGTTGCGGCAAACCTTGCAATGTCCGGGTCGCTTGCAAGGCCGGAATATGCATGCAGGTTGATGGAATTGAGGAATTTAACCGCAGCATGAATATGCGCTTCATGTTGCTTGGCGAGGGTGTTCCGCAAGTCCGCAGTGCAGACTCCGGGGGCGGTGGATTCGACAAAGGGCGAAAGGGTCCTTGTGAGCTGCAAAAGCGCGGATTGCGTTTGGGTTTCCGTGCTTGGCGTGGGGCGGATGAACTGCAGCTGAGGGCACCGCGCGAGAGCCGTTGAAGAACTCATGCCGGGATGCACTCCATTTTGCTGCGCGCTTGGCGTGGCTTCAGTGATGATCCCTTGAGCGGTTCCTTCCTTGGTAAGTGCGACCGGGTCCATCCACGTGATGGATTCCTTCCATCGCAATGCAGCTTGAAGATGGAATTGGGGAAGAAGCACTACAGCGTACATGGCCTCGGTTCTGCCCTAAAGCGCCCCAAAGCGCTCTAAAGCACTCGTAGGGGTTGTGTGTTGCGCGTGAAAATCTGAAGGGGCAGCGCTTCCATCAAATCACGGCGACGCATATGCATTTCCTTCAATGACCATCGGCTTTGACTGGTGACTCGAGTCCGGCATCCTTCGACCAAAGGCTGCGGATTGAAGACCAGTAACGCCGAGCGGTTCTGCTCCAGTAGCCGAGCAAACCTGTGCCATGTCGACGCGGGGATCTTGCAAAGCTGCCGGAGCGCAAAGCCGTGCAAGTCCAGTGCGATGAGCGGTAGGTTGCCGTCCCGCAGCAGAAGGTCTGTTGCTTGGAGAGCGTTTTGTGGATTCTGGCTTCTAACCCAAAGCATCCCACCCCTGGCTGTAGCGTTGTAGTCTTCTGGTTCAAAGCTGCCCCCGCCGTCCACAAGCGCGATCAAAAGTCCCTGTGCGCTGGCGGACTCCAGAATGCCGTCCAGCAGGATGGCGCAGTTGCCTGCGGGCCCGCAGACTTCTGTGGTGCCGCTTTGTTCAATCCCGCCGGTCGCCTCGTCCCATTTGGAAATCCCGGTGCGAAACAAAGTGCATGAAGGCTTCGGACGCGCCGGAGCGAACCGTTCTGCAAGCAGCGTCCGAAGCGACTCCACGCGCTGTTTTTTTTTAGAGACCGAAAGGTTTAATGCCGCATTCACATCAAGTTTTTAAACGCTGCCAAAGCTTTGAGGTGCTTATGAAACGCCGCTCAAGCATGCCTGCCCATCGCGCGAATAAGCCCCCGATAGACGCCCGCAATCTTTACGCGCGCCCCATCCAATACGCGGTCCGGATACCGCGTATTGCTGGCGCGCAGGATGACGGATTCCGGTTCCTGAAAATAGACACGCTTTAAAGTCGCCTCCGGGGCTCCTCCGCTTTCTTCGCTGACAAGAACCGCTGCGATTTCTCCGGATTGAATTTCGATGTCGGGCCGCAGCAAAACCTTGTCGCCTTCCAGGATGCCGTCACCGATCATGGAGTCGCCTTTCACCTCCAGCAGGAAGTCGCCTGCCCGCCATGGTAGAAGTTGTTCAAAACTGAATGCCTCAGCGTGCTGGGCAATGGCCTCCTGTAGGGGGCCTGCAGGGATTTCTCCCAGTAAGGGCAAAAAACCGACGCCAAGCAGAAGCCTGCCCTTGGGGCTGATTTGCGCCAGGCGTTGCCGTCCTTTGACCCCGCCCCCGCTTAGGAGCAAAAAACCGCTGCGCACCATGCGCTCCAAGGTTGGCGTGAGGCTGCTTTCGGCCCGCAGATTTAGGGCCGCGACCAGGTCGCTTATAAAGCCAGGCTGCCCATGGCTTTCCATCTTCAGAAGCGCCTCGAGAATCCGCTTTTGTGAAGCGGAAAGCAGGGTGTTTTTGGGGCGGGACATACATCGTGTAACTACACGATGTATTTGATTAGTGCAAATTTTTTAAAGCCACCTGCTCGGATGAGTGCTATTGGGAAGAGTGTGGGTGCAGAAAAAGCGGGGAGGTGCCTGATAGGCCTCCCCGCTTAATGCACGCACTTAGCGCCACGCGGACTCAAATCCGCGTGGCGCTCTTTTTAAGGATATAGAAGCCCGTTTAAAGCACGGGTCTCATTGGGTGAAGGATCGATGAAGGATCGATAATGGCTTATTCCGAAGGCGGCGGCGCGTCTCCTTCCTCCCCGGTTCCATCGGAATCCTGACGCACGACTGGGGCGATGGCTTGAAGCTTCGATCCTGGCTTAAGCTCGATAAGCTTGACCCCCATGGCGTTGCGGCCAGTTTGGCGGATCTGCTTCACCCGGGTGCGGACCATTTTGCCCTTCGTGGTGATGAGCATCAGTTCGTCGGTTTCCCGGACCGCAAGCGCCCCTGCAACACCACCGGTTTTTTCGCCGGTTTTCATCGTGATGATTCCCTTGCCGCCCCGGCCTTGCGAGCGGTACTCCTCGAATAAGGTCCGCTTGCCGATGCCGTTTTCGCCCGCAACCAGAAGGGTGCAGTCCGGATTGACCAAAACTGCAGCCACAACTTCGTCGCCCGGTTCGGGACGAATCCCCCAGACGCCGATGGTATCGCGCGACTGCGGCTTTGCTTCGTCCTCGTGGAATCGGATGCTCATGCCTTGACGGGTGATGAGTACGAGTTCGTTGTTTCCGTCGGTTAGGTTGGCGTCGATGAGGCGGTCGCCTTCCTCGACCTTGATCGCAATCAACCCGCCTTTGCGCATGTTTTTGAAATCCCGGAGGTTTGATTTCTTAACGATGCCGCTGCGGGTTGCAAAGATGATGTTGAGCTGGTCACTGAACGTCTCTTCATCCGTCTTTTTGCCTTGGATGCGGATAGTGGCGGCGATTTTTTCGTCAGGTCGGAGCTGGAGGAAGTTCGCAATAGAGCGGCCCTTTGCTGCACGGCCCATTTCTGGGAGCTCGAACACACGCTCAACATAGCAGCGACCAGACTGCGTGAAGAACATCAGGTAATCGTGCGTGGTTGCAGTGAAGAGATGCTCCACAAAGTCATCCTCATCCTCTTGGTTGACTGCCTCTCTGGGTTGCATGCCCTTCATGCCGGTTCCGCCTCGGTTCCGGGTGGGGAAGCTGCTGACGGCTGTCCGTTTCAGGAACCCCTTGTGAGTGATGGTGATTACGGTGCCCTCGTTCGCAATCAGGTCTTCGATGGAAATCTCACCTTCGTCAGGAACAATCTGGGTCAGGCGCTCGGACCCGTATTTTGCCCTTAAGTCGCGGAGTTCCTTTTTGATGATGGTCATCACCCGTGATTCACGGGCAAGGATGTCGAGCAGGTCCTTGATGGTTTCCAGAAGCGCCTTGTACTCGCTATGGATGCTTTCCCTCTCAAGCCCTGTGAGCTGGTAGAGACGCAGGTCGAGGATCGAGTTCACTTGGCGTTCCGTGAACTTGTATTTCCCATCCACAAACCGTGCTTCATCGCGGATGAGAATCCCGATTTTTTCCACCACGGGCCGCGTCCAGCCCAGAGCCATGAGCTTGTTGCGCGCATCTTCACGGTCGCGTGAATCGCGGATGATTTTGATAAAATCGTCCAGATGCGCGAGCGCGATCAGGAAACCCTCGAGCTTTTCAGCAAGCTCCTCGGCTTGACGCAGCAGGAAGCGGGTACGGCGCAGCACCACTTCGCGGCGGTGTTCGATGTAGCATCCGATCGCGTCTTTGAGGGACAACAGCTTTGGGCGGCCGTGGTCGATGGCGAGCATCGCCACGGAAAAGGTCGTTTCGAGCGCGGTGTGCTTGTAGAGATTATTGATGACCACCTTCGGATTGCCATCGCGCTTCAATTCGATGACGACACGGGTTTCTTCCGTTGATTCATCGCGCACCGCGCTGATGTCGGTGAGGATCTTTTCATTCACCAGATCCGCGATCCGCTTGATGAGTTCCGCACGGTTTACGTTGTAGGGGATTTCGGTGATGATCACGGCCTCCCTGCCGCCTTTCATTTCCTCGACTCCCGCCTTGCCGCGGATTCGAAGCGAGCCCTTGCCGGTTTCAAAGTATTGTTTGATCGGCTTTGTCCCCAGCAGGATACAGCCTGTGGGGAAATCGGGCCCTTTGACGTGGGCCATCAGGCCTTCGATGTTGATTTCGGGGTCATCGATTTGCGCGCAGATGGCGTCGGTGATTTCAGAGAGGTTATGCGGGGGGATATTTGTCGCCATCCCGACGGCGATGCCCGTGCCGCCGTTAACGAGGAGGTTTGGCCAGGCCGCAGGAAGCACCGTGGGTTCTTCGCGGGTTTCGTCGTAGTTGGGGACGAAATCCACGGTGTCTTTGTCCATGTCGTCCATCAAGGACGCCCCGAGGTGGCGCAGGCGCGCCTCGGTGTAACGCATGGACGCCGGGGGGTCGCCTTCCACGGAGCCAAAGTTTCCCTGCCCTTCGATGAGCATTTCGCGCATCGCCCACGATTGAGCCATGTGCACCAGGGTCGGGTAAATCGCCTGGTCACCATGGGGGTGGTAGTTGCCCATGGTTTCACCCACAATTTTCGCGCACTTGAGGTGCTTGCGCGACGGGGAGACTCCAAGCTCGTTCATCGCAAAGAGGATCCGGCGCTGCGACGGCTTTAATCCATCGCGGGCGTCGGGCAGCGCCCGGGATACGATGACCGACATCGAGTATGCCAGAAAGGACTGGGACATCTCTTCGGCCACGTTGATTTTTTCAATTTTTTCGTTTTGCGAATACATCTTCGAATTAGGAGTAGACAATGTGCCGTTTTAAACGGGCGCGTTGTAGGAAAGCGGAAGGGTGGTTGGCGCGGGGTCTAGGGACTCGGCTTGTGGAAATCTACCTTGGGTGCTGCTGGATTTTTCCGGTGGTTTAAATGTCCAGATTGCGCACGTTCAGCGCGTTGTCTTCGATGAACTGGCGCCTTGGTTCGACCACGTCACCCATCAGGATGGTGAACATCCGGTCGGCGTCCACGGCATTGGTCTCGTTTAGGTCCACTTTCATGAGCCTGCGTTTTTCAGGGTTCATCGTTGTTTCGAAAAGCTCCTTGGCGTTCATCTCACCCAGTCCTTTGAAGCGCTGGATCGTCATGCCCTTGCGGCCGATCTCAAGCACCTTCGCGAGAATCTCAGGAATGCCGAAAACCGGATGCGTATTGGCCTTCTCGCCGTCGCCCTCGACGAGTTCAAACAGCGGTTTGTCGCCACTGGAGTAGTGCTCGATCTTAAGCCCCTTGCGTGAGAGTTCCGTGATGAGCTTGGTGACGGCGTTTGACTCGTGAAGCTCCACCAATCGGGCCCTGCGCCGATTGGTCTCTCCTTTACGGGGAGTAGGAGCGGCGGCAGCGGGCTGGGCCGCGCCCTCCTCGGATCCGGTTGCGGCGGGCTCGTTTTCGAAAAGCGCCAAATCCCGGTTCTCTTGGTGAAAGTTCCGCACCTGCTCTTCGGCCGTGAAGTACTTTACCCATTCCTGATTGCCGTCGCGGACGCGAACCAGATAAATCGGAAGCGTGCCCGATTCGGAGCGGCTGTTCAAGTACGCCTCGAAATCCCCGCCATGCCGGCGGACGGCGTCTGCAAACTTTGCAAGCCGTTCGAGAAGCGTCAGCAGTTCTCCCAAGCTCGCAGAACTAAAGGTTTTTCCGTCAGCAAGATTTTTGAGCTTCACTTCCTCAGCCCCCAGCGTGATGAGGATCTTGTTCAGCTGCGCGTCGTCATCCACGTATTCCTCGCGCTTTTTGCGTTTGATTTTGTAAAGGGGCGGGCACGCGATGTAAATGTTGCCCGCTTTCACAAGTTCCGACATCTGCCGGTAGAAGAAGGTCAGCAGCAGGGTGCGGATGTGCGAACCGTCGACATCGGCATCCGTCATGATGATGATTTTTCCGTAGCGGAGTTTAGAAATGTTGAAGGATCCCTCCTGTTCGCCGCCGCCAATGCCGGTCCCGATGGCGGTGATGAGAGTCTGGATTTCGGTGTTCTGCAGAACGCGGTCCAGGCGCGCTTTCTCCACGTTGATGAGTTTGCCTCGGATGGGGAGGATCGCTTGGAAGCGCCGGTCCCGTCCCTGTTTCGCGGAGCCGCCTGCGGAGTCTCCTTCGACGATGTAGATTTCGGTGAACTCGGGGTCGCGCTCCGAGCAGTCCGCGAGCTTGCCGGGTAAGCCGCCGCCGGTGAGAGCGCTTTTTCGGACCGTTTCGCGCGCCTTCCTTGCTGCTTCGCGGGCGCGCGCCGCCATCAATCCTTTCTCGACCACCTTTTTGGCGATCGCGGGGGTCTCTTCGAAGAAAGCCATCAGTCCTTCGTAAGTGATGGAACTAACAATGCCCTCCACCTCCGGAGTCACAAGTTTGACCTTTGTCTGCGACTCAAATCCGGGGTTCGGGTGTTTGATTGAAAGAACGGCGATCAATCCCTCGCGCACGTCATCGCCGCTGATCGACGGATCTTTGTCTTTAAGGAGATTGTTCTGCTTCGCGTACTGGTTGATGGCCCGCGTCAGTGCAGTGCGAAACCCAGTGCTGTGCGTGCCGCCGTCCGGATTCGGGATCGCATTGGTGAAGCACAACAGCTGGTCGTTGTAGGAGTCGTTGTACTGCATCACAACCTCCACATGCATGTCGTCTTCGATCTCAACCTGATCTTTGTTTTTAAACTTCACCTTCCGTTTGCCACCAAGACAGATCGCCTTCGGATGCAGCTGGCTCTTGTTTTCTCCAAGTTGCCGTACGAACTCCTCGATGCCGTCCTTATAGAGGAATGTTTCCTTCCGCATCTCCTCGGTGCGCTCGTCGGTGAGCGTGATTTCGAGTCCGGGATTCAGGAACGCGAGTTCCCGCAGCCGGGAGGCTAGTTTGGGCGCTTGAAATTCCGTGGTGATCGTGAAGATGGTTGGATCCGGCAAAAACGTGATCAGCGTACCTGTTTGTTTTTTGCTTTTAACCTCACCGATGACGTTGAGCTTTTGCGTGGTGACCCCGCGCTCGAACGCCATGTGGTAAACTTTCGAGTCTCTGGTCACCTCCACCTTGAACCAATCCGAGAGCGCGTTGACGCATTTTGCGCCGACTCCGTGCAATCCGCCGGAGTATTTATAAGCGCCCTGCCCGAATTTTCCTCCGGCATGGAGGTTGGTGAGAACCAGCTCCAGAGCGGGGATTTTGAACTTCGGATGGATATCCACAGGAATACCGCGTCCGTTGTCTTTAAGCGAGCATGAGCCATCCGCGTGAAGGGTGACATCAATCTTGCTGCAGTGGCCCGCGAGGTGTTCATCGATGGAGTTGTCCAAGACTTCGAACACGCAATGGTGGAGCCCGCGCTCGTCTGTGGGCCCGATGTACATCCCTGGCCGCTGGCGTACGCCGGCAAGGCCCTCCAGTTTGTCAATTTTTGAGGCGTCGTAGAGTTCTTGGGAGCTGACAGTCGGGTCCGGTGCGGCTTGGTCTGACATAGGCGATGCCTGGGGCTGGAAAAGGGGGTTCGGGAAAAGAGGTGAGCCTCTACAATAAGGTTTGCGGGGATGGGTACAACTGAAAATTGCCGAAACAACAACCCGTTGCGGTCGTAAATTAGCGGATCTACAACCGATTGTGGGGCTGTGCGGCCCCGCCTTCCGACTATCCCGCGGCGTGCCGGCCTCAAAAACTTCCATTTTTCGTTCGCGACTGCCTCGGGTTCGCGAGGATACTGCACCGCATGGAATCCAGCTCCATCGAGAATTCCGAGGGTGCCCTCGAGGTGCTAAGTTATTTCGTGCGTGGGCGTAATGCACTGGTGACGCGGTCTCGGATGACGGACCTTTACCTGGATTATTACCTGCACCAGGGGCAGCACGGGTACCAGCATCTTCCGGTGCACGATGGTCTGCTAAAGGAGGCGCTCGCAGCCCTTGTTCTGCACTGCGCCTCAAGACCTTGGAACGAAATGATTGGCTGGACAGTCCATCTTGACAATGCTGGGTTGAACCTGTTCGTGACCGGCGACAATCCGAAGGGGCGGATCGTCGGACAGCTTTTCAGCGAGAACGTCCGTAAAACCGGCCAAAATTTGTTCTGCGCGGATGTTGTCCGCGGGACTGAGCAACCCCGCAGGAGCTCGGTGGATTTTGAGGGGGAGAACGTGTTCCGCGCGGTGGAGGCGTTTTATGCCCGAAGCGAGCAGCGTCCGGCGCGTTTTTTCGAGCTCGAGGAGGAGGACTACGTGATGGTTTCGGCCCAGCCCGACTGCGATGAGGAATGGCTCGCCGGGCTTTCGCAGGAAGACGTGGGGCGTTTGGATGAGCTTGAAACCCTGAGTTTACTTGAAAGACGCTATTACCGGTGGGAGTGCGGTTGCAATCAGCAGCGCATGATGGAGGTGTTGGTGCCCGTGATGGCGCAGGATCCCGAGGGCTTATTCGGGGGGGAGACCTTGATTCGAATGGGGTGCCCGAGATGCGGGGCGCGCCACGTCATCACCCGGGAGGCGTTGGAGGGTTTCATTGCGGCGCGGCCCTAGGCGATTTTGTTGATGATTGCTGACGATCCACGTTTCGGTGGGATTTCCAGGCTCTACGGTCGGGCCGGACTCGAGCGGCTTTGGGACGCCCACATTTGCGTGATCGGAGTCGGCGGAGTGGGTTCGTGGACTGTGGAGGGCTTGGTTCGATCGGCCATCGGCGGCGTAACCATGGTGGACCTTGATGAGGTGTGTCTCACCAACACGAATCGTCAGTTGCCTGCGATTGATGGCGCGGTTGGGCGCCCCAAGGTCGCTGTCTTGCAGGAGCGGATGAACGCGATTTCGCCTGCTTGCAAGGTGCGTGCAATCGCGGAGTTTTTTTTGGAGGCATCCGCAGACCACGTTTTATCGCAGGGGTTCGACTGGGTGATCGATGCGATCGACCACCCGGCGCAGAAAGCCTTCTTGATCTCCGAGTGCAAGAGGCGGGGGATTCAGGTTTTGACGGTCGGTGGCGCGGGCGGAAGACGCGACGGGACGCAGGTTCGTGTCGCGGATCTCGCGAAAACTGGAAACGATGCGCTTCTTAAGATTCTCCGGAGGGATTTGCGCAAGGATTACGGCTTTCCGCGCAATGCCGGGATGGAGTTTGGGGTTCCGTGCGTTTATTCGGGGGAACCGCAGGTTTATCCGTGGTCCGATGGGCGTGTATGCGAGGAAAAGGAGGGAGATGGCGGCGCGATGAGGCTCGATTGCGCGAGTGGGTTCGGCGCGGCAAGTTTCGTCACCGCAGCATTTGGGTTCGCCGCTGCAGGGGAGGTAGTGCGCCGTGTGGCTTTGGCCGAGCATCGGGGTGAAGATCTGGGTGCGGGCTGGATCCGTGGCGAGAGAGTGGGAGATGCCAGGAAAAATATGGATGGGCTTTACGGGAAAGGATCCGCATGAATCGCGCCGGTTTGAGGGGCGGCTTTCTTGCCCTCGTTTGTCTGTTGCTGCTATCGGCTTGTCGCGCTGAGAGGGACCTGCTCGCGACCACGCCTCAGTTGGCTTTGGAGCGATTGCAGAAATTGGAGGCGAAGGCCGTGTTTTTTAACGGCGGTGCCGTGGCAGGTATCTTTGCGGCTTGGCCGAGCTGGTTGAAGGAGGAGGACCGGACGATCAGGTCACCCAGAGTGCGAGGCATGGCGCAGGCCGCTCTCAGCCCCAAACTTTTTCGCCAGCTTGACCGTCAGGAGCATTTTGATGCGATCTTGCTGTGCGGCGATCCCATCCAGTACAAGCCGCTGCACGAGCATTTGATGCAGTCGGGCGACTGGGCGCTGGATTGGGTCGATCCCTTCAGCGTGGTATACGTGCGCGGAAATGGTGATTCGTTCTCTGAGGAGAAAATTTCGGAGGTTTTGGCCCGTTGGGACGGTGCTCTTGACCAACGGAAGGCGTACGCGTTCGCCTGTGTCTCGGAAAAACTCGTCGCCGCGCATCGCAAGGAGGCGGGAGCCAAGATTCTGGAAAAGGCTCATCAGGTGAGCGAGGGGGTGGCGGAAGTCTGG
>JBILKY010000308.1:0-4387 GCA_044376395.1 Chthoniobacteraceae bacterium
GGGCGTCCACGAGCTTCTGCACGGTGGGCGTGTCGTAGTAGTCGAGGCTGCGCCCGATGGCGTATGTGAGCAGCTTCTCCGAGAGGCAGCGGTAAAAGTCGCCCTTGCGCGTACTGCTCAAAATGGCAGCCAACTCTTGGATATTCGCAAATTTTTCGCCGGTAATAAGTATGCCAGCCGTGTCGAGGGGGGCGGCACTGTCCCCTGCATGAAAGCGGCCGAGAGCATCGTAGTTCTCAAGGGCGAGCCCGATGGAATCCATCCGCGCATGGCACGAGGAGCAAAGCGGGTCCCCTCGGTGCAGTTCCATTTGCTGGCGCATGGTCATCTTGGCCGAGCGGCCTTTGGCGGATTCGAGCGTGGGCACGTTGGGCGGCGCGGGCGGCGTTGGAGTGCCCAGCATGTTTTCGAGCACAAAGAGCCCGCGCTTCACGGGCGATGTGCGGGTCGGGTTGGAAGTGACGATCAGAAAAGATCCGTGCGAGAGGATGCCTCCGGGCCGCTTACCCTCTGGGAGCACCACCTTCTCGTGGGCTTTGCCAGCCTTCACATCGAGCTCATAAAACTTTGCGAGAGTCTGGTTGAGAAACGTGTAATTCGCGGTGAACAGCTCCTCGGCAGGCCTGTTGCTCTTGATCAAATGCGCGAACAACATCTCGGTCTCCGTGCGCATTGCCTCCCGCACGCGGTAGTTGAAGATTGCGTCCGCCATGTCGTTGGTTTTCACGCCAAGAATCACTCTGGGCTGCAGCGGGATCTCGACCGAGTCGCGCGTGCGAAGCCACTGCCCGACGAAGTTTTTCACAAAGCGCTCGCTCCTGGATTCGTTCAACATCCGGAGGACCTGTTCGCCAAGCTTGGTGCGCAGCTGATTCTTCGACGCAAGCTTTAGCAGCTCTGCATCGGGGCATGAATTCCACAGAAAATACGAGAGACGCGAAGCGAGGGCGTACTCGTCGACGGGCGCAATCTTCGCTGCGTTATCCGGCTCGGGCTGGATTTCCGCGCGGAAAAGAAACCGCGGCGAAACCAGCATCGCCGTCAACGCTGTATGCACGCCGGCCTCCAGTTCACCCGCGTGGATGTCACCCGCGCGCACGGCGATATCCGCGATGCGGTCCATCGTCGCGTCATCGACAGGGCGCCGAAACATCCGGTACGCCACGGGCTCGAGAATTGCGCGGAGATAACCGCGGAAGGTTGCGGGATCATTCGGCGGCGGACCGTATGGAAACAGTTCCCGCCGCGTGGACGGTGTTTCAGACCATTTGCGCACGATCTCTTTCGCCGCCTCGAGATACTTCTCGCTCAAGAGCGGCGAGATATTGAGGACGTCGCCGTTGTTTTCAAACCCGTCGCCGGAATCATCCGGGGGGAACCGGTCGAAAGCGTCGAAATCCACGCCAAGCAGGTCGCGGACGGTGTTTCGATATTCGTCGCGGTTGAGGCGGCGCACGGTGACGCGACCCGGATCGGGATTGGCAGGGTCGACCTTGAAAACCGCGTTCTCAATCCAACTCTGGAGCAGCGCGCGCTGGTCGCCGGAGAGCTGGGGCTTGTCGGAAGGCGGCATGAGCTGGGAGTCCAGATTGCGCCACACGGCCAGCCAGTGTTTGGGTTCGCGGGCGAACTCCTCGACCGACGAAAACCGGTCCAACGAAACGCCGCCCTTTTTGGAGCCCTCGCCATGACAGTCATAGCAGTACTCGCGCAGGACCGGCAGGATCTCGCGCTGATAATCGGGAGCGGGCGCTGCTGCAGCCGAAAGGGGCCGTGCGGAAAAAAGAATCAGGACACAGACAGCCCAAGCCGCTTGCATCAGGCAAGGGCAGCGAGAAGCAAGTGTCCCAAGCGGGCATTGCGCGGGTGAAGGCATCAAGAGAATCAACCCTGTTTGAGGGTATTTCTTATGCGTGCGTCGGGATGATCGAATGATCGGAAGAAAGCCCCGAAACTCATTCGATCTTTCATGCAAAGAACGATTCTCTGCAGTTTGTTTTCGAAGCCGCCTTGAGCAGGAGAAGCCCGCTTTGTTCTTACGCATCTCCCGCGAAAATAGAAGTCGAGAGAGCATTTATCCCGCGTTTTTTAGAGCCCCCTGCCGAATCAACTTTAGTGCTCCGACCAAGGGGTACGGGTAGGGCATCGTGCAGAGAAGCCGCTTTTCCAAACCCACTGAGCATTAAAACTTCGCCTCAAGCCTGGGAAAGCTCCGGGATGGGGCGTCCTTCGTTCACGATCGCCGTCGGACGCCCGTTCAGATCGTTGATCATCACCTTGGCATAATCGATCCCGAGATGATGGTAGATCGTCGACAAGAAGTCGCCGGGTCCGCAGCCACGCTCAACCACTTCCGCGCCGCGCTTGTCGCTTGCTCCAATGATTCCACCGGTCTGGATGCCGCCGCCCGCCCAGATGTTGGAGAACACATTCGGCCAGTGGTCCCGTCCCGGTTGCAGCGTGCCCGTCGGGCCGCTCCCGTCACCACCACCCGTGCTCCGGTCGAACGAAATTTTCGGCGTACGCCCGAATTCGCCCGTCACCACAACCAGCACCCGCTTGTCCAAGCCGCGCGCGTACACATCCTCGATCAATGCCGAAACCGCCTGGTCGTAATTCTTCATGCGGAACCGAAGCGAATCAAAAATGTGGCAGTTCACCGCATGATCATCCCAGTTCGCAACGCGGCCGCATAAAGGTCCATCAAGACTGCTTGTGACAATCTCTACACCCGACTCCACCAAGCGCCGTGCGAGCAGCAACTGCTGTCCCCACCGGTTCCGCCCATACCGATCCCGCGTCTTGGGATCCTCTTTGCTCAGATCAAAAGCATCGCGCGCCTTCGGGTTGGTGAGCAGGCTCATTGCCTGCGTCTCGAACTGGTCCACTGCCCCCAACTCGTCCGCACGGTCAAAACCCCTCTCCAAGCGGTCCAAATTCCGGCGTAGCGCGACGCGGTCGCTCAGCCGACGACTCTCCGCGGCGTCAGACAAGCCGACGTTCGGGACTTCGAAGTTTGGCCGGTTCGGATCATCACCCACGATGAACTCCGCGTAACCATCTCCGAGGTACGTGGGACCGTGGTACGTCGAATTGATCGGGTTGACCGCGATGTAATTCGGAAGCGGATTATCGCGCCCACCCTCCTTGGACCTCAGGTAATGGGCTACCGACATCCAGTCGGGATACTTTGCCTTCGGTTTGTCACGCGTTTCGGGATCGCCCGAGAGCAACTGCACCGTTCCAGCGGGATGTCCGGGAGCCGTCTGGTACATCGAACGCAGGGTCGTAAACTTGTCGGCGATCTTCGCCTGCATCGGTATCAACTCAGTGAAGTGCGTGCCCGGAACCTTTGTGGGAATTGTCTGAAATGGTCCTCGGTACTCGCTGCCAACATCCGACTTCGGATCGTATGAATCGATGTGCGAAAGACCGCCGGGCAGGAACACCATGATGATCGCCGTCCTCTCCTTCTTGTTCTGAGCCGGCGATTCCGCACGCATCCGCAGCACTCCCGGCAGACTCAAACTCGCGAACCCCGCCAGGCCCATTTGCATGAACCCGCGCCGCGGGATCGGACCGGCACACTGCCTCAGGAAATTGGAGGTGTTAGAATCAGACATACGCGCTTAATGAAGGTTGAAGTTTTGCTGTGTAGAAGCTTTTCATCGCATCCGAAAGATTTTTTCTAGCGCCGCTCAAACGAAGCCAGTTCCTTGCCGTTGGTACCGTCCCAGACGCGCAAAACACTGTCCTCGCCGCCGCCCACGACTTGCACCGCAGAAGGAGTGCTCACGGCCGACTGCATGAAATCCGGCAGCTTCGCGATGGATCTGACCTGCGTCCCCTCATCAGTGACGATGCGGATTTGATTGTCGCCGGCGGCGGTCAGCAGTTCCTGCGTGTTTCCAATGTACTGGATCGATGTCACCTCCTTGGTCCAACCCTCGATCTTCTTCTTCCGCTCCCCGTGAATCATCTCCCACACAAGAACCATCCCATCGCCTCCGGCCGTGGCCAGCATCCGAGCGTCACCACGGAACGCCACGCCAAGCACATGATGCGTGTGGCCCTCGAGAACGTGCACTTGTTTGCCGGTTGCAACCTCAGTCACCTTCGCGAGTTTATCCGAGGCGCCCGAAGCCAGCCATCGGCCGTCCGGTGAAAAATCCAAACACAACACCGCATCGCTGTGCCGCTCCCTCCAGTTCTGCAGCAGCCGGCCCGAAGACAATTCCCAAATACTGATGTCACCCGCCCTCGAGGGTTCGCCGCCTCCGACCGCCAGCGTCTGACTGTCCGGACTGAAACGAACCGCATTCACGCGGTCGGCGAACACGTCGCCCTTCTCGCCACCAAGCGTCCGCGCCAGAACCCATCCCCCGCG
>JBILKY010000307.1:0-4387 GCA_044376395.1 Chthoniobacteraceae bacterium
AAGAGCGCCAGCAATCCCGCGGATACAGTCATGAACTTGTTCCAATGCAAAACCGGTCCAGCCAGTTGCTCGTATGTGACGCCACCGTCGTACCAACGGCGGTGCACACCGGCCATCCCTTGGATGAACATCGGGAAGAAAATCCCGTTGATCGTAATCAACGAGCCCCAGAAATGAATGCGGCCCAGAAACTCACTCAGCTTGCGCCCTGTGATTTTCGGGTACCAATAATAAACGCCTGCAAACAGTCCGAAGATTGTCCCGGGCGCCACCACGTAATGGAAGTGTCCAATCACGTAGTAAGTGTCGTGCAGGAAAAGATCGACCGCATTGAATGCAAGGGGAATGCCGGTAAGCCCGCCGATTCCGAACATGGGCAGGAATGCGGTCGCGAAAAGCATCGGCGCATTGAAGCGGATCGAACCGCCCCAAAGGGACAGGAGGAGCGCCGTGAGCAGAATTACGCTTGGCACTGAAATCATGATCGTTGTGATCTGGAAGAAAGCCGCGACCTTCGCGCCCATCCCGGTCATGTACATGTGGTGCGCCCACACGATGAACGACAGGAAGCCCAGCAGGAAGATCGCGTAGACCATTGCCTTGTATCCGTAGAGAGGCTTGCGAGTGTTGTTCGCAACCACCTCCGCAACGATGCCGATCGCCGGCAAAATCAAAACGTACACCTCAGGGTGAGCAAGGAACCAGAAAAGGTGCTGCCAAAGGATCGGACTTCCCCCGCCGGACCAAGTTTGTCCCAGCGCCTGACCAACCACCAAACCAGTGGGCATGAAGAAGGATGTTCCAAAGACGCGGTCGGTCAGCTGCATGAAGCTCGCCGCCTCCAACGGCGGGAAAGCGAGCACCAGAAGAAACGCCGTCACAAACTGCGCCCACACAAAAAATGGCAGGCGCATCCACGTGAGACCTGGAGCACGCAATTGGATGATCGTGGAAATGAAGTTGATCGATCCCAGGAGTGAACCCGTGATGTTAAACACCATTGCCACCAACCAAACCGTCTGGCCATTCAGCCAGACGCTGGAGTCCACTGGAAGGTCAGCAATACCGGATAGTGGAGGGTATGCAGTCCATCCAGACTTTGCTGCGCTACCGGGAACAAAGAAACTGGCCATCATCAAGACTCCGCTTGTGAAGAAGCACCAGAAGCTTGCCATGTTCAGCTTCGGATAGCACATGTCGGGCGCACCAACCTGAAGGGGAACGACAATGTTCCCGAAACCAGCGACCGCCAGAGGCACGATCCCGAAGAACACCATGATGGTGCCGTGCATCGCGCCAAACACGTTGTAGCCGCTCGCGGTGAGAGCGCCTGCATCCGTCATCACGACCGGCCCGAATGCGCCACGCAGGAAATTGCCAACCACGGGAACCGGCACGCCGGGATTGGCGAGCTGCCAGCGCATGACAAGCATCATCAGGAATCCAAGGAACAAGAATGCGAGCCCGCAGAAGGCATACTGACAGCCGATCACTTTGTGATCTGTTGAGAACACCCACTTTTGGATAAAATTCAACTCGTGATGGTGGTGGTCATCATGGCCTCCATGATGCGCGTCATGATGAGAGCCCGCGACGTGAGACCCAGAAGTGGAAGATGCGGTGGTTGCCATAGGTTTTGTGGGATTATAGGGCGCTACTGGGGCCCCCTCAGACTCTGATTAACTCAATAAATGGTTCCAAAGACTGTCTGCACCGAAAGCCAACTTATCTGTTAGCTCGCGAACGATTCGCGTCAATTTGATCAAATAAAATTGCTTGGGTTACTTGGTCGCCGTGGGCTCGGGCCAGTCTTTCAACTGTGCTTCCGTCCACGAATCCTTTTTGTCAGCAAATTTCTTCCGAGCCGAAGCAACGACTTCCGCATTCACCGCAGGGTAGTCATTTCCGAAGTTGGACCGAACGTAGGTGATGGCGGCCGCAATTTTTTCATCTGTCAACAAAGCCTCCTGCGGAGGCATTACATTTGAGTATACCTGTCCGTTCACGGTGATAGGACCGATGACGCCCTTGAGAATCATGGCGGCAAACCGCTCAGGGGATCCGCTCACATACTCCGTCTTTGAAATCGGAGGAAAGACCGGAGGCAGCCCCATCCCAGTGGGCTGGTGGCAGGCAACGCACAGTGTCATGTAAACGGTTTTACCCAAATCAGCATTATCCTGTGCGAAGCTTGTGAGCGGAAGGAGCGCGATGGTTGCCAGAACTAGTTTTTTCATTTGGAACTGAACTTGTTTCCTCGGGTTTTACTGCGTTTCTGGGGCGGGAGTTAAGGGGCGAAAGCTTTCAATTCAGCCTCAGTCCACGACGCCTGGCGGTCCTCATATTTTTTTCGGACTGCCGCGACTTCCTCGGGCGTGATGGGGGACGCCTTGCCGCCAAACGCGTCCCGAGCGTATGAGGTGATCTGCGAGATTTTTGAATCCGTAAGAACAGCTCCCTGCGGGGGCATCATGTTGTTGTAGGGTTTACCATCCACGGTAATCGGACCAATCACCCCCTTCAGAACGATCGCGATGAGTCTTTCGGTGCTGCCGCTCAAGTACTCGGAATTCACCAAAGGTGGGAACACCGGAGGAAGTCCTAGGCCGGTAGGTTGGTGGCATGCACCGCAGAGGCCCAGGTACTGAGCTTTACCCGCGTCCAGATCAACCGTTGCTGATGCGGGAGCGGCCGCTCCCGCTGCGGCAGGCGCTGTCGCGCCACCCGCCGCCGGTGCCGCAGACTCACCAGCCTCAATCTTGGCATCCGCAGGAATCTTTAGAAGATCTGCCTCAGTCCAAGGTGCTACCTGAGCCGCGAATTCCTTCCGAGCGGCTGCGACCTTCGCCTCGGAGATCTCAGGAGAATTATTTCCGAAGCTAGCGCGCACATACGACATCACAGCAGCAAGCTTTTTATCGGAGAGCGCTTTTTCCCAAGCGGGCATCGCGCCATTGTAAGTCGCATCACCCACCTTGAGGGGGCCCATCAAGCCCTTGAGAAGGATCGCGACAAGTCTCTTTTCCGATCCATTCACCCAGTCAGTCCCCGCCAGAGTCGGGAACTGGCCGGCAATCCCGAGTCCGCTCGCTTGATGGCATGGCTGACAGTTTGCATAAACGCCTTTGCCGAGCTCGACGAGTGTCTGCTCTGCGGCCACCTCGACTTGGGCCGCGCCACCGCCTTTTTGAGCGAAAAGAATTTCCGGAGAGGATTGTTCTTCGTTGAAAACGTTCCCCTGAAAACCACCGTGATAAATGCCGAAATACACACCCGAAAAACAAATGACTGCGCCAAAGATCAAGAGCAACCAGCCGGGGATCGGCTCGTTTTTTTCCACTGGATCGCCATGCTCACGCTTGGCGGCGGCGGTCACCTTAAGCGACTCAATCGAGTCACTGGGGTTTTGAGAATCGTTTTGCTGGGACATCGTCGTGAATGGCTGTGGAACCGTTGGGAGGACTTACTTCTTCGGGGTTGTCGCCGCGGTTGCCTTTCCGGCCTCCTTCAATGGGTGAGAACGATCAAGCGAACCCAAGTAGGCTACTAGCGCCTTTGCTTCGGGCGTCGGAACGACCTCGTACCCGGCTGGCACAGTTTTCGCCTTGGGTAATTCGATCGCATCCGGCGAAGGCGTGCCGGTGATTTTTCTCAACGCAAAAAGGTGCTCGTAGGCAGGCATGATAGAGTCCTCACCCATTGCCATAGGATTGTAGAGGTGCTTCAAATGCCAACTGGCATCGCGCTTCGCGGGCTTGTAGGGATCATCCGCGGGTTCATTTCTCCACTTCTCAGAGCCAATATTCGACAAGTCGGGACCGAGCCGCGAGGACCCCAACACCGGCACAGTTTCCGTCACATAGTCGCGGGCCACCGTGCGGCGCTGGCCCCACCCACGATCAACATCCGCGGAGTCGCCACCCCGCACCACTTGAGTGTGGCAGGTCTGGCAGCCCTCCGACACGTAAACCTGTCTGCCGACCTCCGCGAGGCCGCCGGGAACGTTTGGATAAACGTCCGATATGAGCCCTTCCTCCTCCTTGAAATCCGGAGTCAGACCACCGAGCTGCGCATGGGGAACGAGCACCGTCACGCCCAGGGAAGTTGCAAAGGCGGCCAGCAGAATTGGGAATAAAAATCCAGATCGGCTCATGGAATGAAAAGGTTCGATTTAGTGTTCGTGAGCGTCACGGAACAGCGTTGGTTCACCGCCCGGTTGCCCCACACGGAGGGCCATCAACAGGAAATGCAGGGTGAATGCGGCATACCCGAGTCCGACAAGGATAAACGAAATGACACGGCCCCAGTAATAGGACGATCCCACCTCCAGCACCTGACGGAAAGTCGTGCTCGCCGCGTCCAAGACTGCACCCGACGCCAGTCCACT
>JBILKY010000309.1:0-4382 GCA_044376395.1 Chthoniobacteraceae bacterium
TCTCCTTCACTCGCCTGAGCACTGCCTCGTACATGGCTCTGTCGGTTTCTACGTCGCGAGCAAGAACTTTGTATTCGATGGATTGTCTGTTGAGTGCGAGGGCCTGTGTCTCCTGCTCTTTTAGTGCCCCTTCAAAGTTCCGTTCATTCGCCCGGGCACGTTCAAGGTCCGAGCGCAACACCGACTGGATTTCCAGAACTTCGCGCTCAAGCGCAGCCCTTGCGTCCTCGAGTTGCGAAAGAGCCTGAACGAGCTTCGGATGGCGGTCCGTGTAACGGATCCGCAGGGTCGAAACTGCGGACTCAAGCTCGGTGATCTGTGAGCGCGTGCTCACGATCGTGGGATGCTGTGCAATGCTTTGAAGGGTGAGTAGCGCCTGCGGATTGTTTGCGAGGCGCTCCATGTTCGCCACGTCCCCGTCGAGGCGGATTCTGGTTGCTCTTGCTTCGGCCAGATTGTTGCCCTGGGTTTTGAGCGCTGCGGTGACGGTGTCCTGCCGGTCTTCAAGTGAGGTTGCACGATTGGTTTCCTTGTAGAGCTGCAGGGCGTCTTCGCTTTTCTGAAGCCGCGCTTTGAGCCGTTCTCCTTCGGTTGTGAGGAACTCTAGCAGGTTGCGGGCGCCGAGGGTGCGTTGCTCCAGCTCAAGGCGCAGGAACGCTTCGGCTGTTCCGTTGGCGAGTTTTTGGGCCATGACCGGGTTGGTGTGCTGGGCGCGGATGTCCAGAAAAGCGGTGCCCTTGCGAGGGCTTAGTGTGAGCGCGCTTCGGAAGAGTTGTCTGCTCTGCTCGGGGGAGAGCGGTTGTGGCGCGAATGCCGGGTCTCCCTGTAGATTCATATGCAGCAGCGCGGTGTCCGCCATGAGCCTGCTGTAAAACGACTCAACCAGCGTCGCGGCGCCCAGATCGCCCCCGCCCCGTGGCCCCGGGTCTGTCTCCAAACCGGCGAGGTGCATGCGCGGCTCAAGTTTGACGACGGACGCGGTGCGGAACAGTTTGGGCGCGTTTTGCAGGTAAGCGATGGACGCGATACAGCCGCTCACGCAGCACAGGCAGATTATCCAGAGCCGTTCACGTACCAGCAAAAACAACTGCTTGGTGTCCGGTGCAACGGGGATGTTTTCGGAATCTACGGGTTGATTTGCAGTGTCCATGTTTAGAAAAGGGTTTCTTCGACGACGATCGTGTCACCGGTTTTGAGAAGGAATGGAGCGATGCTGCTCTCACGCGCCATGCGTTTGGCGTCCAAGCGAAAGATGTGCTCGGAGCCGTCCGGGGAAGTTCGCTTCAAAGTGACTTTCGAAGGGTTGGCGATCCGTGAGTACCCGCCCGCCATTCCGATCGCCTCGAGCAGTGAGAGCGGGCCCTCGTCCGGCATTTCGAAGGTGCCGGGTCGGTTGACTTGCCCGAGCACTGTAAACCGCCGCTTGTTGTACTCCACAATGCGGATCACCACCTGCGGAGATTTGCAAAAAGTTCGAAGTGCTGTTTCGACTACAAGGCAGGCTTCTGTGAGTGTTTTGCCCCCGATGCAAACACTCCCGATCATGGGGAATGTGATGGAGCCGTCTTTTGCAATCCGCACGGATGTCTCAAGCTCGTCTTCCTGGAATACGCGGATTTGTACAAGGTCGTTTCCGCACAGACGGTATGCGCTGCTTGCCGGCTTGCTCATCACTGGCGTCTTCTGAACCAAGGCTACCTGATTTTCTCGAGGAACCGGAATAGTGCTGCTGCCGGATGGTTGGGCGTTGAGTCGCGTTGCTGCAGCGCCGGAGATCACCATGAAGAGTGCGATCACGTGAGGTTTGTGCAAAGGCGATCGGTGGCGCCGGAATTGGCCAGATTCGAGCGGATTTCCTTTGGCGCACTGTTCAGTGACGAGGCGTGTTTGCACTCGAGTGTGATTTGGCATGTTCATGGCGTGGACTCTAAGTGTGTTTTGGAATGCGACGGCTAGAACGAGAGGTTGATGGTGATTCCGACCCGTGTGCGTGAAAAAGGCTGCGCTCCTTCGCCCCGGGAGTTGTTCTCGCTGAGCTCTAGAAATGAACCTGCGGAGAGCCACTGTTTCAGCGCCCATGCGAGCTCAATCCTGCCGCGGTAGTAGTGGTCGATGCGGTCAGCGTTGACGCCGCTCGATGTTGAGGAATAGACCGACTTCTCGCGTTCTCCGGTGATTGTCGCCGATACGGAAGGGGTCAGCTGGTGCATGAGGCTGATTCCGGTGGTGGAGACCGCAAAGGTTTGGAAGGCGAGGCTTGCGGAAGAAAAAGATCGCCGCCCCGCGTTAAGTGTCAGGGAGGTTTTGGGGGTGATGTACCAGCTTGCGGTGCCTTGGTACACGGGGTTGATGCTGTGGGTTCCAGCTGTTTCGAATTCCCTGCGGTCTAGTCCGCCAAGCACATTGAAAAAAAGCTTCTCGGTCGGGCGGTATTCCACGCGTGCCAAGCCCTGCACGTAGCGCTGCTCGTCGCCGAGGCTCGGGACGAGTTTGCCTGCGGCGCTTCCGATGCCGATGCGCGTCTTCGGGCTGAACTCGTAAATATGCAGGGATTGAACCCGGTATTCCTTCGAACTTAAAAAACGGTCAAACGTGGAGTCGGTGATGTCCGCGTTGAGTTCGGAAGATAGCTTTTCGCCCCATTTGCAAACCATAGTGCCAGCTCCGTAAAGGGTGGTGCGCGTAACACGTTCACCAATGTCTGGGAAACTCGATGTCAGTCTCTGCGCGCTTGCCTGCAAACTGAATCGGATCCGGTTGGTGTTTGAGTTGATCGATAACGTTCCAAGATGATCGAAGGTTTGCTGTGCGGAACGGTTCACGAAGTCACTGAACGCTCCGAGATAAGCGCCACCGATGCGCCATCGGGTTTCCTCGTTGCCGAGTTGGGCCAGGAGAGAAGGTCCAATGCTGAGCTGGAGGTCGCTTTGGCGGTTTGTGGCTGAGGCTGCCACGTTGCTGTCGTGGATGGCTGACTGTGTGAGCCTCAGCACGTAGGTGATCGGTCCCGACCTGCGTGCGTCAGAGAAGCGCGCAATTTCCGCGAGGGCAGGATTGGCGATGATTGCGGAAGGCGCGGGCCGGATGGTGATTTCCCGGAAAAGGTTCGGTCCGCGGCTGGCGGTCCTGTTTGAGTCGAGCTGGGCTGCCGTGGTGTCGATGCTCAAGCGGTCCCCACGGCCATCGGGGCCGGGTTGTTCGGAGTGGGTTTGAATTGAAAAATCCAGCGGTAAAACTGGTCCAGCTGCGGGCAGTTCGAGTGGGGATGGATCGTCGCCGGGGGGAGTCTTGTTTTCGGGCGGGGCTGGCTGGTTGTCGAAATCTGGTCTGGAAGCAGCAGCGACCGTGAAGCGGTGATTCGGCGCTGGAGGCACCAGTGCAGAGAGAAGTTCGCTTGGGCTTCGGCGGGGTGCCGGCGGCTTCTCCGTGTGCCAAGCTGTGGAAGAGTTCGGAAGCTCTCGGGCTCCGACGGGTGGCGGGGCGCGGAACCCCACCGCTTCCGAGAGGCCCAGCCATGCGCATGCGATTCTTGAGGCGCGTTGTAGACGGGTAAATCTACGGCTGTGGTTTACGACGCCGCCTGATTTACCGGCGCCCCGTGTGCATGGTGCTCGATACTGAAGCCCAATTCCTCCAGTCGGGGCGACGCCAGCTACTCCACCCGCTCCACCCACCTCCTTCATACTTATAGCTTCGCATGAAGGGGAGGGTGTTGGCAGTCGGCTAATCCCTACATGGGCCTAAGACGGATGCTTCTGGCTGCCGCTGTTGCCTCATCCATCTTTCGTGAACTCGGTGAGTCCACGAAATCTAACCCGGCGATTTCGCCTAGCGGTTGGGTTGCTGGAGGCTGAGGGCGACGAGATCCGTTCCGGAAGATGAACTCGGTCGTGGGGAGCTGGAGCCCGCTGTGTAAAACCGCTTGATGTCACGCATCATCTGCGCGATGTGGCGGTACTTGGAGGCGGGCTTCATCTTGTTGTAGCTCACCCATGGATCGCCCCATTTGAGAATTTCGATGCGTTCGAACCGGCGGCCCCAGGCGTTCATCGCCGATTTGGTGGGCTTATACAGGTCGATTGTATTTCTGCCGGTCAAAGCCCAGCCGTAGTCGTCCACGAAATAAGTCTCCCCCGTGGAACACAGGCGGAAAACGGTTCCGGCGGGCCAGCGCGCCCAATCGGCTGCGGCGCTGTGGATGTCTGGTCCGCACCGCAAGGTGGTTCCAAGTGCCGACTTATTCCCGTAGGCGATGTGATCGGACTCCGTGTGGGTGTATGCCGTTGTTCGGACGGTTTGGAAGCGCGCGCGGGCAAGCGGCTTTTCGTAGGCGGGGAGCGGTTTGCTGGTGGTGCAGGCGCTGATGCAGAAGATCAGGCCGA
>JBILKY010000310.1:0-4370 GCA_044376395.1 Chthoniobacteraceae bacterium
ATTCCGTCACTGATCGTCTGATCGATATGAATGTCTACGATTTGACGCGCTGCTTTCTCGGAACCAAAGTACGCGATGATGGCCCGCCCCCGGTTGGATGAACTAATGTTGTGCAGAATGATGCGCCCCCCATCGTCTAGTTTAAAAAGGCATCCCCACGATCCGTCGGACACAGGATAAACATGCGCCCCTTTTACATGGCGCTCGCTCAGGCTCGCCGCCCGCTCCATAAAAGAATTCCGCTTCGGGTTTGTCAGCGTCACAGGCATTGAAAAGGGATCTTTGCTGATGGAGCCGACCTCGACGAAAAACCTGACCACGAATTTGGGCTTGCGGGCAAAAGCCTCAGCTTTGACTGGGAATCCGAAAGTTCCGCATCCAATGAGGACTAGGAAGAGAACCAAGCCCGCGGTGCGTTGCAGGACGGTGAGCGCTCCGAAAGCCGATCGCGGTTCGGGCGGTTGATTGGAATCCGAGCGGTTCATTGGATGCGGATCTAAGCTCATTTGGATTCGATTTTTTTTCTGAAGTTTTCGAAGTCTTTCTTGAGCTCTGCTTCGGTCTTTTTGAGCTCCGCAATTTCGTCTCTGAGCCCTTTGAGCTCCTCGCTGCCCTTGCGGGCTGCTCGGATTTTCTCCAAGGCTTTCAGCGCAGCGGCTTTCTCTGGTTTGGCTTGGGTCGCGTTTGAGAACGTTTCTAAAACCCCAGAGGCCCGCGCATCCTCGAGCAAGCCGAGCCCGCTGATGGCCGCCAGGCGGATCGTCTCGCGCTCTGAAGTTAGGAGTCGGGTCAGTGTTTCCCTGACATTATCACGGTTTTGTTCATGGCGGCTGAGAAAGCCGAGGGTTTCCAGCGCGGCCGTTGCGATCGGGCCCGGGAGGCCTGCGATACGCTCCTGAACGACGGCGGTAATCGACTGCGCAAACCGCGGGTCGTCCTGGGTGCGGATTCCCGCGAGAGCTCCCTCAAGGATCCGGTCCCGATAGCTGGGCTGACTCAACGCATCCGTCAACATTTGCCGCACCCCCTGGTTTTGGTAGGGACCAAGGGCGCGCAGCGCCGTCGCGATGACTCCAGGGTTTTTCTCGGAGGCGACGACTTTTGTGAGTTGCTCCTGCGCCTTTGGCTCAAAAAAACCGCCCAGCGCGGACACCACAGCGTTGCGCACGCGGGCGTCAGATTGGGTAAGGCAGTTGCAGAGTGCATCGAGTGAGTCGCTCGTCCGCGCCTGCTTGAGAACTTCGGCTGCCCGGATACGGACGCCGTAATGTTCGGCGGATTGGAGGACGGACTGGATTTTTGCGACGGTCTCCCGATCCGGCTTCTCCGCTAGTTCATCGAGTGCCCGCAATTGGGCGACGATATCAGAATTGTCCGCGAGTTGCTGGAATAACATCGGGCGTCCCGGTTTGAAAGTGATCTTGGCGAGGACTGCAAGACTCGGATCGACTCGCACGCTCTCAGGCGGCGTTTTGAGTGGGAAATAGAATACCTCCTCCTTTTGGTGGATCTGAACGGTTTTATCTATCCGTCCAGACTTTGAAACAAAACGGATGTTCAGAGGAAATTGGAACAATGGGGCTTCCTCTGACATTTTCTGCGTCTGTTTGACGGTGATCTTTGCAAGCTGCGTTTTCTCGTCCCAGGAGTAGGCTGCATCGAGGATAGGCGCGCCGATGCCGTTGACCCATTGCTCGAAGAAGCGGTCTAGATTCCGCCCCGACACGGACTCGATGACGGAGCGCAGGTCGTCGCTTGTGACGGATCCGTACTGATGCTTGCGAAGATAAGTTGTGATGCATTTGCGGTACATGTCCGGCCCAAGCTGCTGGCGAAGCATGTTGAGAACCCAAGCGCCCTTTGGGTAGGCGAGATAGTTGAACATTTCGTTCGGCTCATTGAATTTACGCCAAACGATACCGCGCGTCTCATTGGTGTTGGATAGGATTCCTTTCGCAGCCTGATACAGAGCGTAGAGCGTTTCGTTTTCCCCGAAAAAGGAGCCTTGCCAGAGCCAGTCGTAAAACGTCGCGAAGCCTTCGTTCAGCCATATGTGGCTCCAGTCCTTGCAGGTGACGAGGTCCCCGAACCACTGGTGGGCGAGTTCGTGCGCTACAAGGCTGTCGCTGCTGAAAAGGTTTTCAGTCTCGGTGTCAAAAAGCGTGCGGTGGTTGAGCGTTGTGAGGCTCGTGTTCTCCATGCCACCCCAGTGATAGTCGTGGACGGCGACCTGGCCGTATTTTTCCCAAGGGTAAGGCACTCCGAGTTCTCGTTCAAAAAACTCCATCATGCCCTTGGTGTGGCGGAAGGAGTTTGGAGCCTTTGAGATTTCGTTTGGCGTTGTCCAAAACTGCAGGGGAACGCTGCGGTGGAGGTCCTGTATTTTCTCAAACTCCCCTGCAACAAGCGTGATGAGATAGTTCACATGCGGCTTGCTTTGGATCCAGCGGAAGCTGGTCATCCCATTACTATCGGTGGTCGAAGGCTGCTGCTGCCCGTTTGAGAGCGCAACCATACCCTTTGGCAAATGACAGGTAACCTCCGATGTGAATTTCTCCACGGGGTGGTCAAAACAGGGAAACCAGTGGCGCGACTCGATGGGTTCACCTTGCGTCCACAAGTGGGTCGCCGCGTATCCCATTTCTTTGGTCCGAAAATAGAGGCCTTTCGTCGGCTCTGCGCTGTACTCCACCGTGACCGTGGATTCCTGTCCCGGCGGAATCGGCGGGTTGAAACTCAGGATAATCTCGGTGTCTGTCACTTGGTGGCTTAAGGCGCCCCGGGCGCTTTTCACCTGTTTGATGCTCAGATCCGCGATATCGAGGCGAAATTCCTCCAGTGCGGTACCAATCGGTTTGAATTTTAAGGTCGACGAACCGGTGATGGTGCGGGTCTTGAAGTCCGGAGTGATATCCAGCGCGAGATGGAGGATGTCTACTTTCCGATCCGGCGCATACTTTTTATAGTTTGGGGATTCGACGGAGGCGGGCGTGAGGGAGCGGGAGCAATACCGGCACATGTGCTCGAGTGAATCACTGGAGTGACCCGTCGCTGAAACGATGGGATACAGTCCTAGAAACAGGAGCGCGCCGAGGATTGCCTGCGGTACGAGAAGAGAGAGGCTTGGTTTCAAGTCAGGAGGGCGGACCATGACTGGACCTTAAGCCGTGGAGCGTTTCAGGGCAATGCTGGGACGCCCGGGAAACCCGCTGAACCATGCCGGATTCCGCTGGGTACGCGCGTTGACACAGTTGCGCCGCCCGAGTCCGGGAGTCGATCTGCTGCCTGTATTCTACGGATTACTGCAGCAGATTCGAAAACAGGATGTCTTTGTCCGCTTTGTTGAGGCTGAAAGTCCCCGGTTTGTTTGAGGCGGTGGCGTGGAGGTAGTTCTCTCCTTCATACAGGGAGCCAACCGCGATTTTTACGGAACCCGCCTCGCCATTCTTTTTGCTCTCAAAGGTGATTTCGAATTCAGGCTTCTCCAAACCGTGAGCCGACTGGTCTGTGGGCCCGATCCATTTTGTGGTTCGAAGTCCGGAAACCAGTCTGAGGACGTTTTGCACTGCATCCTGATTGACTGCGCCCTCTCCGCCGCTGCGTTTCCAGGAGTCCGCGTGTTTTTCGATGGTGATCGCGTCGGCGCCCTTTCTCGAAGTGATCGAAATCACTTCGTCAGTCTTTAGATTCAGTACCTCCAGCGGTTGCAGGCCAACTGGGTCCGTTGGGATCTCCTCGATCAACGACTTCGGGGCCGCGACGATGAAAGGTTCCTCCTCCAGTTTGCAGTACGCGTTGTCGCCTTCGATGGGGCCAAACAGGAGGGTGGCCAGAACCTTCTCACCCGCTTTGCTCTCCGGGGTGTTTTCGCTCGAGTACGAGGAAAGAGTCACCCGGAGCCGAGGCTCTGCGAGCGAGTACTGCGCGAGGTTCGGGGCGATATCCGCGACGAAGTTGGTTGCCTCCGCGGTCTGGAGTCCAGCAAGCACCCGCGTAGGGAGTGCCTCGTTGATCGGGGTTTCAGTGTCGTTGCCTTTGAGGATCCAACCCTCGCCTTTCCGGGCCATTACCATCTTCACACCGCTTTGGGACTCAACCGTAATGCGGTCGACAATGTCAGGGGGAACGCGGATCAATTTTCGATCCCGCAGATCGTTAGGGCGCGCTTTAATCAGAGGATCGGTTGCGGAGTTTGACAGCACGGTCACCGCGGCGCGCGAAGAGAGTTTTGCAAAGGCCTTATCCTTTTGCTCCTCTCCGGAAGGCGTTGCACCTAATTGCAGGATCAGAGGGTCTTTCTGTCCTTCAACGCTCATTGTCACGGTGGCGCGGGGTTCGGTAAGGGCCTGCTCGGGGGTGGGGGTTTCGTC
>JBILKY010000079.1:0-13221 GCA_044376395.1 Chthoniobacteraceae bacterium
ACGGCCTCGGTCCTTCGCGAGGCCGTGGCCTTGTACGAGTCGCGTGGGTTCCTAGGACACGATCCGGGGCACATGGCGGCGCGCTGCGATGCCGCGTATTATCTCGATCTCGATACGTAGCACGCGGCTCGCCGGATCTTCAGCGCGACGGGCTGCGTGTGGATCAAGATTCTATTGTGGATTCTATTGTGAATTGATTCCTGGGCGTGATTAGCTTGCGGCCGTTCAAACAGCGGTACAATGAATGGCTACACCCTCCAAATTCTCGCATCGCTTGTACTCCTGACCGCCTGTGCGCAGTTCAAAACCCGCCCGCTTTCCGCAGGGCGCTCGAGCGAGGAGTTCGCTGCGCGCTCGTTGAAACACCCGGGTCTCGTCGCTTTCTTGTTAGAAAATTCCGCCGCAGCTTTGCCGTGGAATGTGGAAAAGTTGTCGCTCGCCGCCGTTTATTTTCATCCAGACGTTGCGCTTGCGCGGGCTGAGTCGGACGAGGCGGCGTCCAAAATTCAAACTGCCCGGATGCGGCCGAATCCCGTGCTGACTTTCTCGCCGTAGTACGCAAGTTTCCGCGCCCCGCCGTTCACCCCGTGGTTTCTCGGCGGAAACTTGCAGGTGCCGTTGGAAACCGCCGGCAAGCGTGCGAAGCGCACCGAGCAGGCGGTCGCGGCCGCGGAGGCAGCTCGCTGGCGCGTGTCAGCCCGCGCTTGGGCGGCACGATCCCGGGTTCGCTCTGCGATGCTCGAATTTTACGGGGCGCGCCAGAACAACGCTCTTCTCGAGACCGAACAAAAGCTGCACGAGGAGGCGATCAAGAAATTGACCGCACAGATGGAGGCCGGTGAAGTTTCACCGTTTGAGCTCACCCAGGCGCGTTTAATGTTGAATCGGACACGGCTCGCTTTGGAGGATTCCCGGCGGCTTGCCGCGACTGCTCAAAATCGCCTTGCATCCGCGGTTGGTGTTCCCTCCGCGGCGATGGAAGGTGTGAAGTTTGATTTCGTCGGCTTTGAGCGCCTTCCGGAGCCGCAATTCAGCCGGCAACACGCGCTTACCCAGCGAGCTGATTTGCTTGCGCTCCTGGCAGACTACGCTGCCGCCGAGTGCGCGCTCAAGTTGGAGGTGGCAAAGCAATATCCGGATGTGAATCTCGGCCCCGGTTATGACTACAACTCCGGTCAGAACCGCTGGCAGCTCGGTATAACTTTCCCAGTGCCATTCAACCGGAACCGGGGGCCGATCGCAGAAGCGGAGGCGCGGCGCGCGAACGCTGAAAAGCGGTTTCTTGCCTTGCAGGCCTCCATCGAGGGCGAACTGGATGTGGCGCTTGCGGCCTATCAAGCGTCCCGATCAAAAGCCGCGACGGCGGGGCAGTTGGCGAGGGATGCGGCTGCCTCATCCGAGGCGACTCAAAGCATGGTCCGTGCGGGCGCGGTTTCCGCGCTCGAGTTTACGCGCCGTCAAATCGAGGCCAGCGCAGCCAATGTGGCCTTGCAGTCGGCGCGCATCGAGGCGCAGGTTGCCGCCGGCGCACTCGAAGATGCCATGCAATCGCCGCTCCGCTAATTCCCATGATGAAAACGCTATTTCTTATGCTCCTGATTGGAACGTCGATTCGCGCGGCGGAGCCCAGTGGAGGTGCACCGGCGTTGCTCACGAAGGAAGCGGATCTTGTCGTGCTCACGCTCAAACCTGAAGCGGAAAACCGACTGAGAATTCAGACCGTCACCCCCGAGCGAAAGACTGTCTCGGGGGTCCGTCTCTTCTCGGGTGAAGTTGTCACACCGCTTGCTCCGGAGGGAAGAACCGTGGCGCCTTTCCTCGGGGGGGCGCTTGACGAGGTGTTGAGGCTCGCCGATCTGCAGGCAGCCGCTGACGGCCGTTTACAGCAGGCGCAGCTTCAGATTGACGCTGCAAAAATTGCAGTGGAGCGCGCCCAGAAAATGCTCAGCGCCGAGGCGGGCAGCGTGCGCGGCGTGGATGAAGCGAAGACGGCGCTCGCTCTTGCCGAATCGTCGATGGCGACGGCACGGACCCAGCGCGATTTGTTGGGGGCTCCTGTTGGGCAGGGCGGCCCCAGGAGAGCGTGGGTACGCGTTGCCATTTACAGCGGCGAAGCCGCTCTGCTCGATGCGAAGACCGACGCGGGCATCCGCCTGCCTGGATCCGCAGTCGTGCAAACTGCTAGGCCCGTCGCGGGTCCGCCCACGGCAAACGGCTTGCTGCACACCGTCGACTGGTACTACGAACTGCCCTCTCAAACCACGTTGCGCTCGGGCGAGCGTGTCACCGTTGAAGTTCCGCTCCGCCAGCCGCAAGGCGAGAGCTGCGTGATCCCGTTCAAAGCGGTGCTGCATGATATCCACGGGGGCCAGTGGATTTATTTGCGGGTTAAAGAGCATGCGTACGCGCGCCGCCGAATCGAAGTTCTGCGCGTGGCAGGAAACGAAGCGGTGCTTCATGGAGATCTTCCCGATGGAGCAAAAGTCGTCACTGACGGGAGTGCTGAGCTTTTCGGGACTGAGTTTATGACGGGCAAGTAATCCATCGAGAGCACGCATGCTGAATTCGATTGTATCTTGGGCGCTGAAGATGCGCGTGCTGGTTGTGGCTGTGGCGGTCGCGCTCCTATTTGCTGGAATCAACGCCGCGCGTCATGCGCCTCTGGATGTGTTCCCGGAATTTGCACCGCCGCTGGTGGAAGTGCAGACGGAGGTGCCCGGTCTTTCGACCGAGGAGGTTGATCAGCTGGTGACCGTGCCTTTGGAAAACTCGCTGAACGGTTTGCCGTTTCTGAAGACGCTGCGTTCGAAATCCGTGCTGGGACTTTCGTCGGTCGTCATGATTTTCGATACTGGCACCGACTTGCTGAGGGCGAGGCAGCTGGCTCAAGAGCGCTTGAATCTTGCACAAAGCAGACTGCCTGGAGTCGCGAGGCCGCCGGTCCTGATGGCCCCATATTCGTCGCTCAGCCGTGTGTTGAAGGTGGGATTGACCTCGAAAACGCTTTCGCAAACTGAAATGAGCGAACTTGCACGGTGGACCCTGCGGCCCAGGCTCATGTCGGTGAAAGGCGTCGCGAACGTTGCGATCTGGGGCCAGCGTGACAAGCAGTACCAGGTGCTTGTGGATCCGCAGAGACTTCGTGCTGCGGGGGTGAGCCTCGACGCGGTGATGCGCGCGGCGGGCGACGCGACGGTGATCAGTGCCGGGGGATTCATCGACACGCCCAACCAGCGCTTGAGCGTAGCGCAGGTGCGCCTCGTGGACACTGCGGCGGATCTCGGCCGGACGGTGGTTGACTTTCGCGATGCCGCGCCGATCCGGCTCGGCGATGTTGCAGAAGTGAAGGAGGGCAATCCTGCGCCGATCGGGGATGCTGTGATTAATGATGGGGACGGTATTTTGCTGATTGTTGAAAAGCAGCCGTGGGGTAACACGCTGGACGTGACTAAAGGGGTCGAGAAGGCGCTTGAGGAGCTCAAGCCTGCTCTCTCTGGATTGGTAATCGACAGCACGATCTTCAGGCCGGCCACTTTTATCCAGCTGTCGATCGACCATCTGACCGAGGCCATGTGGCTCGGGTGTGCGCTGGTTTGCGTGGTGCTCGCGGTGTTTCTGGGTGACTGGCGCACGATGCTCATCAGTGTCAGCGCGATTCCGCTCTCGCTTGCCGCCGCGCTGCTTGCGCTGTGCTGGCGCGGAGAGACAATCAACACCATGGTGCTCGCCGGCTTGGTGATTGCGCTTGGCGAGGTTGTCGATGACGCAATCATTGATGTGGAAAATATCCTGCGCAGGCTGAGGCAGAATCCGGACAAGTCGCGTTTCCGTGTGGTGCTCGCAGCTTCCTTGGAAGTCCGCAGCGCGGTGGTGTACGCAAGCATCATTATCGTGCTGGTGTTTCTGCCTGTTTTCTATCTGCCGGGGCTTGCAGGCACGTTTTTCAAGCCGCTTGCTTTGAGTTATATGTTCGCGATCGGCGCTTCTCTGCTGGTCGCGCTTACGGTCACTCCTGCGCTGAGTCTGATGCTGCTTGATCCGGAGCGCTTGCCGCATCGTGATTCCATCTTGGTTGCCGGTCTCAAGGCGGTTTACCGGGCGGTGCTGCCGTTTTTCGCGCGCCGGCCCTCGATCGCCTTGCTGGTTCTCGGATGCACGCTGGGTTCAACGGTCCTGGTTTGGCGAACGCGGTTGAAGGAGGAGTTTTTGCCAAACTTCAAGGAGCGCGATTTTTTAATGCATTGGCTTGAAAAACCCAACACGAGCGTCGAGGCGAGCAAGCGGATCACGCTCGCAGCTGCTTCGGATTTGATGAAGGTGCCCGGGGTGCGGAATCACGGGGCCCACATCGGGCGGGCTGAGGTTGCGGACGAGGTGGTGGGGCCGGATTTCACTGAGCTTTGGATTAGCCTCGCTCCTGAGGCGGATTACGACGGGACGGTAAAGCAAGTGCAGGCGGTGGTAGATGGCTATCCGGGATTGACGCGGGACCTGCTCACGTTCCTGCGCGAGCGCATCAAGGAGGTGCTGACTGGCGCTAGCGCGAGTGTTGTGGTGCGGATTTTTGGTCCGGATCTAGACACTCTTCGCGCTCATGCTTCGGAGGTCAGTGCCGCCATCAAGGATGTCACCGGAGTGAGTGCACTCAAAGTCGAGGCCTTGACGCAGGTGCCGCAGATCACGGTGAAAGTGCGTGCTGATTTGGCGTCGCTCCACGGGTTGACTGTCGGCAGGGTGAGTCAGGCGGTTGCAGCCATGGTGAGCGGCAAGAAGGTGGGTGAGGTGTACCAAAACCAGCGTGTGCATGATGTAGTCGTGTGGAGCGCGCCCGGCGTCCGTGATTCCTACACCGCGCTTCGGGATCTTTTGCTCGAAACGCCTTCCGGCGGACATGTGCGGTTGAGCGACGTCGCCGAACTCGCTGTGGTGCCCACGCCGAATGCCATCAAGCGCGAGAGTGCATCGCGCAGACTCGATGTGACCTGCAATGTTGCGGGGCGGGCGCTGGGTGACGTGGTGAAGGAAATTGAACAGCGCGTGGCTGGGATTTCATTCAAGCCCGGACATCACCCTGAGGTGCTTGGGGAATGGGCTGAACGGCAAGCCGCCCAAAGCCGTCTCGGGTGGCTTGCCGGCGCATCGCTTTTGGGAATCTTCGCAATTCTGCTCGCTGATTTTCAAAGCATGCGGCTGACGCTTCTCGTCGGTCTCACGCTGCCTTTTGCCCTGATTGGAGGCGTGTTTTCTGTGTGGTGGTTCGGAGGCGGGATGCTCTCCCTCGGATCGCTTGTGGGCTTTGTGACTGTCCTGGGTATTGCCGCACGCAATGGCATTCTTTTAGTCAGCCACTACGAGTTCTTGCGAAAAAACGAAGGCATGAAACTCCGTCTCGAAACAGTCCTGCGCGGGAGTGAAGAGAGGCTTGTTCCGATTTTGATGACGGCAGGTACCGCCGCACTGGCGTTGATTCCTCTGGTTTGCAAGGGGGATGTTCCGGGAAATGAAATCGAGCGCCCTCTCGCGCTTGTCATTCTTGGCGGGTTGGCGACCAGTACTGTCTTGAATCTTTTCATCCTGCCGTCGCTGTACGCTCGGTTCGCCTCCATCGGTGTTTTGTTCGCTCAGGGACCGGAAGCACGGCAGCTCAACAAGTCCTGATACAGGATAATGCCGCGCAGTACAGGAGTGTGACCCACGCGAATTATCCAAAGGACACGAGAATCATTTACGCTGAATGTCGCGCAAATTTTGGCTCGTTAGATCGGTCTCGCACTTCGCTCTGAATCCGAGCATTCGCGTTGGGCTCCAATCGGCGCGAGCTTGCAGAACGGGATCGCTCATGACATCCCCGCGGACGGCATGTTCCCATTACAGGGGGCGCTCGCTGGTGGGCATTGAGGCGGGCGGGCGTTGAGCCCGCCGCGCCTTTGATGGCGGATGCGTCCGCTGACTACGCAGTTTCAGTCGGAGGATTGTCCTTCTGAGCTGCGGCTTCTGCTGCAAGCTTCGCGGCAGCTGCGGCTTCACGGTCTGCCTTGGCCTTGCGGTTTGCGGCGGCGCGTTTTTCTGTGATCTCGACGGCGCGTTGATCGAAGTCCTCGTAGCGTGAACGCAGGATATCGAAGGACGTTTTTTGAAGTACGTACACGTCGCAGTAGGTCAGGGCGCGGATGCTGGCGTTTCTCTTGTCGCCCGAGACGAGAGCCATTTCGCCGAATGGCGAACCCGTCGGCAGCGTCGCGACCTTGTTGTCTCCGACCAAAACCTCCGCGGAGCCGTTTGTGAGAAAATACATGCAGGTGCCGAACTCACCCTCGCGGATGATGTAGTCGCCCGGGGTGAAGGCTTCCGTGGTGAGCATTCCCACCACTTCGCGGATGAAGATCTCCTTAACGCCCTGGAAGAACTCCACCTTCTCGAGGATGTCCTTGTTCAGGTACACCAGCACGTCGATGGAAAGGGCGCTTGGAAGGGTGCCGAGCACCTCGGCGTCCGACACGTTCTTTCGCGATTCCCATAAATACGCGTAATAATCGCGCACGCGATCCTGCATATCCAACGGGAGCTGCTTGATCCGCATGAATTCGCCGATCACCTCGTTCCGGCTGTCGAACGCAGCTCGCGCCGCATTGCTGTTGGCGATCAAGACTGGGATGTTACCGACTACGTACGCGTAGAACGCAACGCCGAGCACCTGCGCGAGAATGGTGAAGTAAATCTGTTTGTTACTGTCTTTGCTCGGGCTGTAGTCCCCGTAACCGATGGTCGTGACGGTTGTGACCGTCCAGTAAACGGACCGCAGATAGGTGTCCCAGTGGGAGAGTTGTCGTACCTCGGCTTCTGCAATCACTTCCTCCACGAGTTGGTTTTCCTTCCATACCCACGCTTTCTTGGCGGGCGTGGTTTCGATTTCCGTTTGGGCTGCGCCAACGGCCCACCATCCGAGTGCAATGGCGTGCACGGCTTGAACGCCCCAGTACAGCAGGCCTTTCATCTGCACGATCGCACGCGGCATCTGCAGGATGTGCTGCAGGTCATGCAGAACCCCCGATACTTTGAATGTCTTGCTCAACGGCAGCAACCGCAGGGCAAACGTCCAGCCTGCGTCCCAGCTGTACACGTCGGCGAGGTAATCAAACGGAATCGCCGCGAGGATATCCGGAATCATCCAGCCCTTGGCGTAATGTGGCAGCACATCCTTGAATTCGGTCAGCACGTCCATCTTGTATTTTCTGGTGCTGAAGAGGTCGAGGAGCAGGTCCACGACCATCACGCCGATCATGGACCAGTAGAAGGTGCCGTGAACGTCGTCGTGGGTCACGATGTGGTAGGACAAAAAGGTTCCGAACGCCAAGTTCGAGGGGACCAAGATAAGCCCCCAAAGGCCGCGGAGTTTGCCGGTGTGACTGATGAGTTTCATGGCAGAAAAGGAAAGTATTTCGGCAGGTGCAGCATGAATTGCGCCACTCGCACCGGGCGCATCGTTTTTTTTGTGTTCGCCGAGCCAGGTTGCGGCGGGGAGGGCGCCCGGGCACCGGATTTCTCTGAAGTTACTCTGGAGGCGGCACGAAAAGCAGCGGGGCAAGGCCTGCCTCCTCCCAGTGGCTGCTGAACACCCGGGCCCCGCCCTCCGCGCTCCACTGCATCCATTCCGGCCGCGCAACCGCGCCCTTCGGCAGGGCGACGAAGAACAGCTCTCCCGGGCCTCTCCAAGCGGGAACGGTGCGGGACTTGCACCTGTTTTTCGGCCAAACCGTCTCGACTGAACCGGTCTCGAGGGTGAGCAGGCGGACCGCGTCGCCCTCGCCGTCCACGATTGCGAGCTGTTTTCCGTCCGGGCTGGGCGCAAAGCTCGAAAGGTCGGCGGGCAATAGGCCCTCTTCAGATTTGATTTTTCGCATCGGCTTCTTGTCTCCGGAACTCTCGGCGATGACGAAAAAGCTGCTCGCCGAAGGAGCCACCGTAAGGCTCGGGAAGCTGGTTTCGACGCTCGCAAAAATCAGGCTGCCGTCCGGCAGCACTCTGACCCGGGGCAGGTAGGGTGAACAAATTTGCGCGATTTTCACGGGTTCTGCCGCCTTCCACTGATCCGCTTCCCTCGCCACTTCGATGCGGGTCACTGTGGATAGGTTGTTTTTGCCGGGTTCCCATTTTGACGTTGGTGACGCAAACGCCACGGATTTGCCATCTTTCTCCCAAGCGATACTCCCGATCACCGGTTGGGATGCGTTGAAAGGTTTCGCGCCGGAATCGAGTGCGATCAGTTGCAAAGTGCCTTCGAGCACAAATGCCACCGACCGCCCGTCGGGACTTGGGCGGGCCTCGGAAAGCGCGTCAGTGGTGCATAAAAAACTCCGCAGATCCGCCGAATGATTCCCGTCGAATCGCACGGCGAACAGTTGCTGCAGCCTGATCTGTCGGATTTCGGAAAAATCTCTTTCGAGCTGTTCCCTCTGTTTCTTTGGCGCTTTGCCGATCAGTTTCTTTAAAGGCTTCGCCTGCGTGTGGCTGACGCATGCTAGTACCGCTGCGAGCTTTTCAGACGAATCAATCTTCAGCGGCGCGAGAAACCTGTCTGCAATCTCGTCAAAGCTTCCGTTGCTCGCTTCGAGCGCGCCTTCGAGAAAACCTATGAACGCTAGTGCCAACTGCTCAAGATTCGTCGCCTCCTCACTTGAAAGAAGCGAAACAGCCTCTTTCCAACTCTCCGGATGAAGCGAGCGAACGCCAATCAATCCGGAGCCGTCGGGCAGCCATGTGGCGCAGGCTACGTCGCCCGCGAGCGGTGCTGAGAGAACACCGGCGGCGTCGCTCAGGCACAAATCGCCCCGAAGCAAAACGGCAGCCTGCCTGCCGTCCGGCGCCCACTCCATTTTTTCAAGCGTCTCGTCACATCCGGTGAAGAGCAGCGTGAGCGCAATCGCAAAGACCACGCGTGCGATGCGAGAGGGCGCGTTGACGGGGGATGGGGGAGTCATTTTTTTTGAGCTGCTTTGAGGCCGGACAAAAACGCGACCACATCGCGGATCTCAGCGGGGGAGAGAATCCCGAGCATGGGGGGCATCATGGAGATGGGCGGAGTCTTGCTTGCAATCTGCTTCGATGCAATGGCTTTTGTACTTCCATCAGCCAGCTTTAGCACCATCCCTTCAGCATTCTCTGATTCGATGGTTCCACTGAGCTGCGTGCCGTCGTTGAGTCCGACCGTGCTGAGGCCGAACCCCGGAGCAAGCTGCGCGTTCGGAAAGAGGAGCGATTCCAGCAGGTATGCGCGGTCTCTTTGCGCCCCGATGCTCATCAGATTCGGACCAACGCCGCTTCCACCTTCGCTCAACGCGTGGCATGCGAGACAATTCGCCCCGAGATGATTCTGCACCAAATCCTTTCCTCGGCTCGAATCGCCGCCTTCCAGTAATTCTCCGTGCGCCGTTCCTTGCGGGGTTGCAGCGTAAGAGCTCGCAAGGTCATTCAGCGTGCGAATCGAAGCGCGGCGCGCTTCAAGCCCGTTGAAAACATCGAGCCGGATTGAGGCCTCGCACTTTCCTTCCGCCAGCATCCCGCCGAGTCGCTCCAGAACGGCGTCGCAGGATGGGTGGGATGCCTTCGCAAGAAGTCCGATCAAGTGCTGGCGTTGCTGAAGCTTTCCTTTTTTAAGAACCGCATCCGCACGTTCAGCGAGCATCGCGGGCTCCTCGGGAAGCAGCGCGGCGAGCGCTTCCTGTTGAAGTTCGGGGGGCGAGGATTCCGAAAGCGCCGCCTGCAGGGTCTCTTTCCAAGGGTTCGTTTGCTTGTAGAGACCAGCCATCAAGCGCATCGCTTCCGCGCGCAGCGTCGGAAGCGCATCCTGTTGCGCGATGATTGCCGCGACCTGCTCTGCGCGTGGTTTGAGCGCATGCGCGATCACGATCTTCACCGCAGTAGTCCGCAGCTCCGGCTCGGTGAGAGAAAGAAGTGCATCCAGTTTCGCGTTCAAGAGTGAATCGATGGGTTGTGTCTCAATCCGCCTCGCGAAACCGTCCACGCGGTCGAGCGTCGAGGGGTCTTTCCACGCAAGGATGCTCGCAAGTGCTTCCTCCCTGTGCAGGACCTTCGCCTCGACGTTTAGCGCCAGAGCGAGGAGTCGCTCGGCATTCTGAGTTTTCCCAAGCCGCAAATTCGCGTTGATCGCGCGAACTGCGACCGCGTCCTCCGCAGTCTTCGCGACCGCCAGTTCAGCGAGCATTGGGAGCGCGTCCGCAATTCCATCATTGTCGTGGATTGCGCGTGCCGCCTCCGAGCGGATCGCGGGATCGGGGTCGCGCAGGTAGATGGAGATTCCGGCAGCAGATTGCCGTCGCATTCCCAGGACTGCAGCGAGGCGAACGGCCTGTGAGGGGTGCTTGTGTTGGTCCACCAGTTGTTTCGCAGTCGCGCAGCTCGCGAGCGCGGTGACGATCCCGTGCCTGAGCACTGGATCGCTCATCCCGCTTTGAGCGAGAGCGAAAAGCGCCTTCGTTGCAGTGGGAACCTTGAGCCTCGCGATCGCGAGGGATGCTCGCAACCGGACGCGCGGAGACTTGTCTCCGAGCAGGGCGAGCAGACGTTCCGCCTCAGCGGGGCTCGCCGCGGATTCACCCAAAATCATCGCGCTCTGTGCACGCACTTCCGCCTCCTGCGACTTGAGCAACTCCAAAGCGGGGCGCACAGGCGCGGCCTTTTTCCGGAGCAATTGGCCGTAACCCCAGATGCCGTGCACTCGCGCGAGAAGCGAAGCTTTGCTGTCGCCGGCGACCTTCATCAGCGCACCGGACTCGGTGCCGCGTGCGAGCGCAAATTGCGCTCCAAGCCGCACGCGCTGGTCAGCGTGTCCGAGCAAAGTCGTGAGCTCGGAGGAAGGCCTGCCTTCAAATCCCGCTTTGAGCAGGGCGTGGGTTTGGGAGCGGACTTCCGCGTCCGCACCCGCAGGCGCGTCGATGCGCCACACTGCGCCTTTGCCGTCCAGCGGGTAGCCGCCGGACCAATCCGCGACCATCAATGAGCCGTCGGGATTCCAGCTCATGCCGACCCCGGTGATCCCCTTGTTGCACAGGAAAACTTGGTTTTGCGTGAACGACGCACCGGCCCGCTGCAGTGTGAAAGCGCGCAGGATTCCGGATGGGAATTCCGTGAGAAAAAACATCCCCCGCTGGTCCGGGCCGAGCGCTGTGCCGGGATCATGCTTGAACCCTGACGGGCCGTCTGTGGAAAGGCAGATCGGCGGCAGGTGGTACGCCGCCTGCCCATCCCATGCTGGCATCCAAAGCTTTTCTGCGGTCCACAGCGTGCGGGCGCCCATGTATTGGTAGTTGCACCGCCATCCGCTGTCGCTCGCCTCTGGAATGTAAACAAGCCGCTCCTTTTCACCCTTGAAATCCGCATCGTTGTCGACCGCAATCAGGTCCCCGAAGTCGTCGAACGCGGGTTCCTGCGGGTTCCGGAGTCCGTGCGCGTACACTTCGAAGTTCGAGCCGTCGGGCTCGGCCCTGAAAATGCACCCTTCATTTGGAACAAAGTAATGGCGGCCCTCTTTGGAGTGCGTGTTGACACCCTTGTCTCCGATGCTCCAGTAGATGCGACCGTCCGGTCCGACGGAAAGGCCGTGCATGTCGTGCCCGCCGTAAGCAATGTGCAGTCCGAAGCCGTGCGCCACCACTTCGCGCACGTCTGCAACGCCGTCGTCATCCGTGTCTTTCAAACGCCAGAGATCCGGTGCGATTGTCGCGTAGACCCAGCCATCGTGATAGAGCACGCCGGCGGCGATCCCAGTCACCTCGGTGTTAAAACCCTCGGCGAACACCGTGATCTTGTCCGCAGTCCCGTCCCCGTCTGTGTCGCGCAACTGATAAATGCGTTCACTGAAAACGGTCAGGTCCTTCCAATCAATCGAACCGTCTTTATTGTGATCCTTCAGCCCGCCACGCGGTGCGCGCAGTTTGCCCGGAGCGAGCGCCTCGCGTAGAAACGCTGATTTTTCGGCGACGCTCGTCAATGCGACGTCGTTGGGTATCCACGCGGCATGCTCGCGGATGTCGAGGTCGGCTGCTTTGCGCCGGGTGGTTGCAGACACGTAAACACGCCCTTGAGGATCCACGGTGCAGGCGACCGGATCGGGCACGTTGAGCGCGCCCGACCACTTGTGAAAAGTCAGGCCTCGCGCTGGACCCTCGAGAGCAGCGGGTGCCGGTGCCGAACTTTGTGCTGCGGTGTTGCTGCAAAAAATAAGCGGTGCTGCGAAGAGCAGCTTGGCGGTGAGTGCCAGAAGTTGTGGCAAGCGGGGAGTGGGGTGCGTCGTCATTGCAGAACGCAATCAAACTGCACCCACACGCAGGCATCAAGGCGGATCCATCCACCGCATTCAGATCAAAGCCGTTCTCGGACACTCTGAATGGAATCATTGATGCTTGAGTAATCAGCAGCACTGGTTCTTTGTTGCCAAAGGCATTTACTCAAAATTTTTTCGAGACAGTCTCGATACAGTCATATGGCATTAAAGGCGACAATCAACAAAGCCACCCTCGAAATTTCGGATTTAGACCGGCAGGTCTACCAAACGCACAGCATCGTCATTGCCCAGCATCCTTCGGAGAACAACGAGCGGATGATGGTACGCCTTCTTGCTTTCGCCCTCAACGTTCCCTCCGACGACACACGGGGGCCTCTCGAGTTCGCGAAGGACATGTGGGAGCCGGACGAGCCGGCGCTCTGGCAGAGAGATTTGACTGGAAAAATGTTTCACTGGATCGAGGTCGGTCAGCCGGAGGAAAGGCGCATCACCCGGGCCTGCGGCCGCTCAGAGAAAGTGAGTGTCTACAGTTTCGGCACCAGCACCTGGTGGGCGGGAATCAAAAACAAGCTCACCCGTTGCGAGAATCTCAATGTATGGCAGATCCCGCCCGCGGACGCCGAGGCGCTCGCATTGCTCACGGAACGCACGATGATCCTGCAGGTCACCGTCCAGGATGGCGCGGTGTACGTCGGTGATGGCACGCGCTCAATCGAGGTGACTCCTGAGCGCCTGTACGGCGAATAAACCCTCCGGGCCTTTTGCGTGGCTAAAAACTCCGCCTGAACCCCGCTGTGCACATCCTCGGGGCGCCCACGCCCGTTGCTCCTGTGGCATCGAGCCGCGTTTGGATTTCGCGATCGAACGCGTTTTCCACCGATACAAAAATATCCGAATGCTTTCCGATGCGCTTGCTGAGG
>JBILKY010000311.1:0-4344 GCA_044376395.1 Chthoniobacteraceae bacterium
CAGTGGTTGAGGGCGTGCATTTTGTCTCGGGTGAGAAAATGACTCGTGTCGGCTGGAAGGCGATCTGCCGTTCAGTGAGTGACATCGCTGCGATGGGCGGCTCTCCGAAGCACGCACTGGTTGCGGTTCACGCCTCTCAGCGGACTTCGTGGGCGCAGTTGGAGGCGTTATACCGCGGGATTGCGGCTGCTGCGGAAAGTTTCGGCATTTCAGTCGTCGGTGGTGAAACGGGACGCATCGAGGGGCCTTTGGTTTGCAGCGTGACCCTCACCGGGTGGGTTGAGGAGGAGCGCTTGGTTCTTCGTTCTGGGGGGCGTGTGGGGGATTCGGTCCTCGTGACGGGGCGGCTTGGCGGCTCACTCCGCAACGGTCATCATTTGGATTTTATTCCGCGATTGAAGGAAGCGCGCTGGTTGACCAAGAATTTCAAGATTTCCGCCATGATGGATATTTCCGATGGCTTGGCTGCCGACGCCCCCCGGCTCGCTGATGCCAGTGCCTGTGGAGTCCGGATTGATCCCGATGCGGTTCCGTGCAATCCAGGCTGTTCGATTGACTCGGCCCTCAACGACGGTGAGGATTTCGAGCTGCTGTTTGCCTGCCGCCCGCGGAAGGTGCCCAGACTGCTGGACGAATGGATGCTCAAGTTTCCGGGGGTTCCCTTGACCCGGATCGGGGTGCTTACCCCGCAAGAGCATTCCTACCAACCCAAGGAACTTTTTAGAACGGGTGGATACCATCATTTCAAATAGCGCAGAGCAGACAACGGAAGCGGGCAGGCATTTCGCGCAGTCGCTGGCTGGAGGTGACGTTGTCTGCCTCACCGGGGAACTTGGAGCCGGGAAGACCCATTTTGCCAAGGGTGTGGTGGCGGGTTTAGGGGGGAATCCGGAGGATGTTACGAGCCCAACCTTCACGATTATGCATGAGTACCGTGAGGGGCGTATTCCGGTGTTTCATTTTGATCTTTACAGGCTGGAGTCAGAGCGAGAGTTGCAGCACATCGGCTGGGATGATTATTTGAACGACCGTGCGGTTTGTCTCGTGGAGTGGGCGGATAAGTTTCCGGAAGCATTGCCCTCTGGGGCGATCTGGTTGAAGTTTTCCATCGATGCGGATCAGAAGAGGCGAGTGGAGGTGAAGCGGTGAGGATTCTTGCGATAGAAACCTCAACCGACACGGCGTCTCTTGCGTGTTGGTGCGCCGGCGCGTTGGTTTGGGGCGAGGATTTTCCGGCAAAACGCTCGCTTTGCGCGGATCTCGCTCCTCGACTTGCGCTCGGGTTGGGTGCCATTGGGGGTGTTGATCGGGTCGTCGTGGGGTTGGGACCGGGGTCTTACGCTGGGATTCGGATTGCGATTGCCACGGCGATGGGTTTGCAAGCCGCACTAGGATGTGAGCTGGTCGGCGTGCCAAGCGCAGTAGCGATGCAGTCACTTGGCGCCCATTTTACCGTGGCGGGAGATGCGCGGCGCGGCACTTGGTATTTTTCCGAGGTAAACGAGGGCCGATGCGTAGTTGGCCCGGAACTGTTGGACTCAATGGAGAGACTGCTGGAAAAGGTAACGCATGCCGGTGTTCCTCTCGTCATTGCAGAGAATGCCGATTGGTGCGAGAGCGCCCGGGTTGCGTTGCCGAAGGCATCTGTTCTTGCTCAGGCTGCGGCGGTTGGCGTGGGCATTGTCCAGGTTGGATCGCTGGAGCCGCTCTACCTCAGGGACGCGCATATCACGCGGCCAAAGCTAGTCTGATTACTGAATCCATGATTGAACCCTACTGAATTTCCGGCTGGAGGCCGATCGCAATCAGAATACCGACGGTGGGTTTATCGAATCTGTTTTGAACACGTAATCCTCCCAATAACGCACCGCCCGCCCGCGTTTGATCTCCGGCTGGGTCGGACGGGTGCCGTTTAAAAAAAAGTCCACAGCCATCGCGGGCTCGTTATATCCAAACGCCGCACGAATTGAGGTGGAGGACGAAATCCTCGGGTTAATCTCCAATAGCTTCAATTCACCCTTGTGGACCCGAAATTGGAAGTTCGTGGGGCCAACTGGATTGAAGTGAAAGCAGAGCGCGGAAACAGCCTGCATGACATCACTGCCATCCACCACCTCGGCTTTCTCCGTAAAGCCGAGCGGTGAGAGCTTCCTTCTCAGGGTGATGTGGGCTGAAAAACCGCATTCCCCGTCAGCGAAAACGGCGCATGAGTACTCCTCGTTATCGGATCCTATCAGTGGCTGTGCCATGAGCTCCCGTCCGATTTGACCTTGATGCCTCATAAAGGCCTCCCGATTGTGGATCCGGACGATGCCCTTTGAGCCGTAACTCCTTCTCGGCTTGAGCAAAAACGGCAGGCCAAATTGTTCCTCCAAAAAGTCAAACCTTGGATCCAGGCTCGAGGGAATCGCGCTCTTGAGATTGAGTTCCTGCAGCGCGAGGTAAAACAGCCATTTGTCTCTGCATAAATCAATCAGTCCGCGCCGGTTCATGGCAATTTGGCATTGATCCGTTTCAATGGAGTCCGCGTTGTCGCTCCAGTGGTATAGATCAGGTTCGATGCCCGGAAACATGATTTCGATCCGGTGCTTCTCGAGAGTTTCCTTGAGCCAGCCTAGATAAGACGAATCGGACGTCGGCACCGCTTGTTCGAAGATATCGCAAAAGCCAGGCGCAACAGAGTCATCAAAAATGCTGCTTCCCACCAGCAGCAGGTCGTGACTGGATTTTCTCAAAGCGCGCAAGATTCCGTAACCCACGATTCCGCTTGCCCCAGATACAAAAACGCGATGCATACGAGAATAAGCTGCTGCTAAAGCTGCTGCACGGCTGCAAACAAAGCAGGACCCTTAGAATGCCTGCTGCTGGCGATTTGCTGGCTAAACAAGCTCATATTCGGTCTCAAGATAAGAAAGGATACTCGAGGTCGGGTTGAACATCATCGCATCCACAATCGAAAGAGAACCCACGAATGAAGTGCCAAATTGACCGTAAACAAAAGGTTTGGAATCAAGAAACGACAGTTTGATATTTTGGCTTTCAAAGCGCTCTTTTGAATACAATTCCCTGCCACCGATTGAATTGACGTACTCTTTGGTTCCGATTGACTTGCACAGTGCAACCACTCGTTCCTCTTTTTTTAATGTTGGGCTGATTTGGATTTCAGATGTCTTGCCGTCCGGCGTTTTAATGCCAAGGTGACGGCACACTTGGTTGATTGAGTTCTCCAAAAACGCGAAGAGGTTTCGGTCCGAAAATTGGACAATGTGTTCTAGCAGTAACATTGTCTGGCTGAAAAAAGGGGCTTTTCGGTATGCGTTTTGAAGTGCATTCAGGATCTCGGATCCAGTGAAGGTCTCTGCGATTTCTCGTTCTCGGATCTGTTTGTTTTGTGAGTCGCTTTTGATTGGCACACTGAACAGCGCATCCTTTCCGTCGCGCAAAAACCTGTTTCGGGTCATCCATCCATGACGTGTGTATTGAAAATCATCACACAGCACAAAACGGTCTGTTGCTGTGATGAGTTGGAAGTACCCTGCGTAGGGGAGGAAGTAAGGCTGCATGATGGCCGCTCTCATGACGGGTCGTTGATAATGTTGATAATTTCCTGCAGCTCTTCGCGAGCAAGATCCGGATAAATCGGAAGGCAGAGCACTTCGTTCGCAGCACGGATCGCCACGGGAAGGTTGTGCGGCGCAGCTGATGGAAGGCTGCGGTACATCGGGAAATCAGTGATGAGCGGGTAGAAGTAGCGGCGGCCATTGATCCCGGCGCTTGCCAGCTTTTCAAAGAGCTCATCCCGTGAAAGAGGGTAGTCGGCGCCGACAAGAATTGGAAAGTAAGAGTAGTTGGCTTCTTGCTCGCCAGTGTGTTCGAGGCAGCGTATCCCGCGTGTGTGCGCGAGTTGTTGCCTGTAAGTGAGGTCAATTGCCTTTCTACGGCTCAGGGCGGCCGCTATTCCCTTGAGCTGAAGCATTCCAAAAGCTGCGTTTATCTCGCTCATCTTGCCGTTGATGCCGGGAGCAACGACTTTGACCTGACTTACGATTCCAAAGTTCTTGAGGTTGTCGATGCGTTGTTTGATTTTCACATCTGGGCAAACAATCGCGCCGCCTTCAAAGGTATTGAACACCTTTGTTGCGTGGAAGCTTAGGACCGAGAGGTCGCCGTGGTTGAGAACGCTTCCGGATGGAATGGTTACCCCGAACGCATGGGCGGCGTCGTAGATGATTTTTAAGTTGTAGATGTCCGCGATTCGCTGAATCGAATCAACGTCGCACGGGTGGCCGTAGCAGTGGACAGGCATGATTGCCGTTGTATGTGGGGTGATCGCTGATTCAATTT
>JBILKY010000312.1:0-4327 GCA_044376395.1 Chthoniobacteraceae bacterium
TCGAATACGTCGACCTCGACAAGCAGCACTGGGATCTCAACCACTGGGTGCGTGGCGCGTGTCTGTACGGGGTAATGCCGGCCAACGGTCTGACCTACGCCGGTCCTCACAATTGCGCGTGTTATCCGGAGGCGAAGCTCGACGGCATGAACGCGCTTGCGGCGGGTTCGTATTCGCCGCATCCGGAGCCAGCGCCGGACGATCAGCGTCTGCAGAAGGGCTCCGCGTGGGGCCAACCCATCAACGAGAAAGATGCCGACGCAAAGGACTGGCCGACTTACCGCCACGATGCGGCGCGAAGCGGATTCAGCGACCAGCCGTTGGTTGAGGATTTGGGTCTCGCGTGGGAGCTGGATCTGCCCGGGGCGCTGTCAGCGATTTCAGTCGCGGACGGGAAAGTGTTCGTTTCTCAGATTGACGCGCACACATTGCACGCGCTCGACCACGCGACGGGAAAGAAGCTCTGGCATTTTGTCGCCGGCGCCCGCATTGATTCGCCGCCCACCTATTGGAAGGGGCGCGTATTTTTTGGTGGAAAAGACGGCTGGGTCTATTGTCTGCGGGCCTCGGACGGCGCGCTGGTGTGGCGTTTCCAAGCCGCCCCGAGCGACCGGCGCCATGCAGCGTGGGAGCAGGTGGAAAGCGTGTGGCCCGTGCACGGAAGCGTGCTTGTGGAGAACGATACGGTGAACGCAGTGGCGGGCCGTTCTGTGTTCCTTGATGGCGGGTTGCGGTTTGTGCGCTTGGATGCGCGAACTGGTAAAAAGCTCGCGGAAACCGTCTTTAACGACAAGGACCCGGAGACTGGAGAAGACTTCCAAAATCGCCACAAGACCCTCCAGATGCCCGTGGGCTTGAACGACATTTTGTCCAGCGACGGAAAGCACATGTATCTGCGGTCGCAAAAAATTGCCGCCGATGGAAACCGCGTCGACATCGGGCCGGTGAGCGGAAATTTCACCGAGCAAGGCGGCGCGCAGCAGGGCGAGGGACGGCATCTTTTCGCGCCGATGGGCTTCCTCGACGATTCGTGGTTTCACCGGAGCTACTGGGTGTACGGCAAGAATTTCGCCGGCGGCTACGGCGGCTATTTCCAAGCGGGAAAGTATACGCCCGAGGGCCGGATTCTGGTCCACGATAAGGACAATGTGTACGGGTTCGCGCGTGAGTCGAAGTACTACAAGTGGACAACCACGATGGAACACCAGTTGTTTTCGGCATCGAAAGAAGCGCCTGTCCCCGCTCCAGCTGCGGCCGGTGAGGCTGGCGGGAAGGGTGAACAAGGCGGCGCGCCGAATGTGAAGTTTGACTCGGATAAACTCGATATCGCAAACACGCCGTTGACGGTGGAGATGTGGATTCTTCCCGATGGACGCGATGGAACCATTGCGCAGCACGGCGGCGGACGGATGGGTTATAGCATGGCGCTACAGGACGGGCGGCCCGGGTTCTCCGTGCGTTCCTCGGGCGCTCCGGTGACCGCCGAGGCGCAGCGTCCGCTGGACCAAGGCTGGCACCACCTCGCGGGGGTCCTCACCGAGGCGAAGGTGCTGCGTCTTTTCGTGGACGGACAGCTCGCCGCCGAGACCAAGGTGGCCGAGCTCATTCCGGGCAAACCCGTCAATGGATTGGTTCTTGGAGTGACGCCTGCTTCCGCGGTGACGAGTTTCGGGAAAGGTGCGCCGTACACGGGCATGCTGGACCAGTTCGCCGTGTTCAAGCGCGCGTTGGGCGAGGAGGAAATTTTCGCGCATGCGCAGACGGGAAACATCAAGCCCGCCAAGGGGGCGATTCTGGTGGCGAGCTTCGACAACGGCAACGCCCGCGATGAATCCGGCAACGGGGCAAACGGCGTTTTGAGCGGCGTGGACACCGGCAAGGGCAAGGTGGCCGCCGCGCTCTGGTTCCGCAAGCCGGGCGCACCTGCGAAAGGCGCGGCGGCTCTCGCTGCTTCGCAGCCGCAAGCCAAGGAAGGCAAAGGCAAGGGGAAGGGCGACAAGCCTGAAAAAGGGCCGAAGGAGTCCTTCGTGCAGCACAACTGGGCCCATCCCGTTCCGATTTTCCTCCGTGCGATGGCGATGGGCGGCAGCACAGTGTTTGTGTCCGGTCCCCCTGACATGATCGACGAGGAATACGCCTTTGAGCGGATGTCTCAAAAGGACCCCGCGATTTACGAGCAGCTTAAGGAGCAGGATGAAGCGCTCGACGGCAAGCGCGGCGCCAGCCTGTGGGCCGTTTCGACCAAGGACGGTAAAATGGGCAGCGAACTGAAACTCAAAAGCCCGCCCGTCTGGGATGGAATGGCTGTGGCTCAGGGCCGCCTCTTTGTCTCAACGGTTGACGGGAAGGTGCTTTGCTTCGGCAAAAACACAGCCCGCTAGCCCGGCGCAACGCAAGGCCGCAACACTCTCCACCCGCACCACCTCAACATGCGCCATCAAAGCATCGTCCTCGCTGCCTTGATGGCGCTGTTGCAGGGATTGGACGCCTGCACGGTTCCAGTCTTCCGCTACGCGCTCGACCACTGGGTGCCGGATTTTTTCACCCTTGAGGTGTCCCCCGCTTCGGCCAATGCCGAACATGTCGCTCATTTCGCGCGCAACTTGGGAAGCGCTTCCGGGCTCAACGTGGACGTTTCCCGACTGCCCGACGAAACGCTCGGCGCCGCGCGACTTGTGCGGCCGCCGATGGGCGGGGATCCGCCGACCGTGATCTGGAGCGGCCCTCCCGATGCGCAGACGCTCGGCACGCTCATGGACTCGCCCGCCCGGCAGGAGCTCGTCAAACGCCTGCTTGCGGGCGACTCGACGGTGTTCGTCGTCGTTGAATCGGCCGACAAGAGAGCCAACGAGGCCGCGCTCGCGGTGCTGGAAAAAAGAGTCCGCTACCTCGAGCAGGTGATCCGGCTTCCGTTGATTGATCCGAACGATCCATCGAGCAAGCTTGGGCCCGGGCCTGCACTCGCACTCAAATATTCCGTGCTGCGAATCAATGCCGCGCTCGCTTCCGAGGCGCCGCTGCTGGCGATGCTCGCGGGGCCGAGGTCGGAGTTGGAAAAAAGCACGGAGCCTTGGATCGCCGTCGTCTTCGGGCGAGGCAGGGTGCTGGGGGCGTGGCGCGCCGCGGATTTTCAGGACGACGAAATCGAGGAAGTCTGCCTTTTCCTTGCCGGGGCGTGTTCCTGCCAAGTCAAGCGGCAGAACCCAGGCTGGGATCTGCTGCTCCGATGCGACTGGGAGGAAAAGCTCCAGGCGATGGGGTTGCCGGCTGATCCGAACGTTTCTGCGGCCAACGCTGTTGCGCAGGAAAGCGCCGCCCAGCCCGAGACCGTCAGGTTTCGCGGGGCTCCAAGCGCAGCAGAGCATGCGGACGCGAACGCACCCGCCGAGGAGGCTCCCTTTCCAGCGTTTGGCATTCTGATCATATTTTTGTGTCTCGTAGGTGCCGGATGGAGGACATTCAAGGCTTCATGAAGCACGTCGGTTCCTTTGCGCGGTTTTTGTTTGCGTGTGTCTGTATTGCCCTCGCTGCTGGCCACAGCGGATGCGACAGGTCGGGCGTTCCGAAGGCTGGGTCGCCCCAAGCGGTGTTGGTCGTGTTTTGCGCCGCAGGATTGAAAAACCCTGTTGAAGCGGCAGCGAAAGCTTACGAGCAGGAGGCGAAGGTTTCGATTCAGCTGCAGTACGGTGGAACCGGAACGTTGCTGAGCCAGATCCGCGTGGCGGGAAAGGGAGACCTGTTCATTGCGGCAGACGACGGGGCTGTGGCGGACGCCCGCAAGATGGATCTGGTGCGTGAGGCGCTGCCTCTGGCGATCCAGACGCCGGTGATCGCCGTGCGTGCGGGCAATCCTAAAAACATACGCTCGTTTGCCGATTTGCTGCGCGAGGACGTCAAGTTCGCATTGGCCAACCCGGAAAGTGCGAGCATTGGCAAATCTGTCCAGGCTGCGGCTGGGGAAAATTGGGCGAAGTTTTCGGCAAAGGTCGCAGTGATGAAGCCGACCGTCACGGAGATCGCCGCCGACCTCGTGCTCGGCGCGGTGGATGCGGCGGTTTTGTGGGACTCGCTGATCGGGCAGTTCAAGGACACCGAGGCCGTGCATGTTCCGGAGCTGGATGCACGCGCCGAGAAAGCATCCGCGGCGATTCTCACCGCAGGTACGCAGGTCCCCGCTGCTCTCGGGTTCGCGCGCTACCTCTCGGCGCCGGACAAGGGCGGGCAGCATTTCAGCGCTGTCGGCACACGCCCTGCGGGCGGCGATCCGTGGAGCACGAAGCCGGAGCTGATCATGTACAGCGGGGGCGTAAACCGTCCCGCGATCGAA
>JBILKY010000313.1:0-4301 GCA_044376395.1 Chthoniobacteraceae bacterium
GTTTTTGGGGTGCATGGGGCGTCGCGTGGTTATTGGAGTGCGCTCAGTAAGAGGTCGACGTGTTGATCCGGTTTGACCTTGCGGAAGATTGCTTTGATTTTGCCATCGCCCCCGATCACGAAGGTCGAGCGCTCGGTGCCCATGTAGGTTTTTCCATACATGCTTTTTTCGACCCACACTTGGTATGCTTGGACAAGGGTCTGTGCCGTGTCGCTTAGCAGGGGGAAGGGCAGGTTGAATTTATCGATGAACTTCCGGTGGCTTTTTGGGGCATCAATGCTGACACCAAAGACGACGGCTTTTTGTTTGATCGCGTCCCATGCGTCTCGCAATCCGCAGGCCTGGGTGGTACAACCCGGAGTGTCGTCTTTCGGGTAGAAGTACAGCACCACGTTTCTACCGGAAAAATCGCCAAGCGAGACGGAAGTTCCTTCGCCGTAGGTGCCTCCAACTGCGGTTGAGGTGAAGTCCGGGGCGGGGTCTCCGATTTGAAGTAGTGGCATGCAAACTGCCGTAGGAAAAAAACGTAACTTTGGCAACTGTAATAAGCCCTGATCCCACGCGAGTTCCGATAGGCGGGAGTGCGGTCGTCCCCTCGGTACCATTGGTCCCACTGAATACATGACAACAGCGAACAAGATAACGATGGCGAGAATTGGGTTGATTCCCGTGTTTGTCACCTTTGCGATCTACTACGGGCGCAGCGTGAGCGCGGGCAACGCTCAAGAATGGCTGCGTTGGATGGCTGTGGGGGTTTTTGGCGTTGCCGCGGCGAGCGACGGGTTGGACGGATTCATCGCGCGCCGGTACAACCAGCGCACTGAGCTTGGGGTGATCTTGGACCCCCTTGCGGACAAGGGGTTGCTGCTTGCGGCGATCGTGTCGCTGAGTTTCACGAACTGGGGGTATGAGTTGCCTGTGTGGTTCGCGGTGCTGGTGGTGGCGCGCGACTTGATCGTGCTCGCCGGCGGTCTTGCGTTGATCCTCATGCACGGGCGCACCGCGGTTCGGACAACATGGACTGGAAAGGCCGCTACAGCGATGCAGATGATTGTGCTGGTGCTGGTGATGCTCCAGCATGACGTGCTGAGGCGGCATATTTTGTTTTTCCAGCGAGAGCTTCCACTCGTGTGGTTGGATCTTCCCGTTCTGGTGGCTGCGACGTTCACTCTGGTTTCCGGGGTCGGTTACTCGACCCGTGGGATCGCTCAGATGCATGCGGGTGGTCTGGGGGATCCTACTGAGTGGCCTAAGCATTGAGTGGCCGAGGCAGTGAGTGACGTTTTCGGGGGTGCGGAGCCTCTGTTTGCGGGGCGGGCCGAGGCTCCTCCGGCGGGGGGCAGGGCGGCGGGATGCTTCATGGTTTTCCTGCGGGTGCAAATAAATGGCGCTGTGAAGTCCGCGGGGTGCTATGCATGGCCCATGCGAACCGTGGCAATAGTTGGAAGACCGAATGTGGGAAAATCCGCGCTTTTCAACAGGCTAGCCGGACGGAAGATATCCATTGTGCACGACATGCCGGGTGTGACCCGCGACAGGATTGTGGCCAGATGCGCCTTGGGGCGCGCTCCCTTTCAAATCGTTGATACTGGCGGGATCGGGGCGGATGTGGATGTGGAGTTCACAGATCAGGTCAGGGCGGAGGTTGATATCGCGCTCGAGAGCAGCGACCTGTTGGTTTTTGTAGTCGACGGCCAAAGCGGACTGACTCCAACCGACATGGATTTGGCCCGCAGGATGCGGAAGGTGTCCAAGCCGCTCATTTTGGTTGTGAACAAGATCGACCACGACAAGCACCAGTCGCTCCCCGCCGAGTTTACCCGGTTGGGGTTCAGTCCGGTGATTCCGGTGAGCGCCGAGCACGGCTTGGGGATCGGGGTGCTGGTGGATCGGATCGACGCGCTGCTTCCCTCTGAGGATGCATCGGAGGAGGCCCGCGAGGGAAAGCCCCTGCAGATCGCGATTTTGGGAAGGCCCAACGTGGGGAAATCCTCTCTCACCAATGCAATTCTCGAAGATGAGCGCACACTGGTTTCTCCAATTTCGGGCACGACCCGGGATTCTGTGGATATTCCCTACCGCCGAGGCGACCAGTATTACACCCTCATTGACACCGCGGGGATTCGTCCGAAAGCCAAGCGGGCCGATTCGGTTGAGGTGTTCTCGGTGATGCGCTCCGAAAAAAGTTTGGAACGAGCGGATCTGTGCATGCTGGTGATCGACGCATCGCAGGGGGTCAGCAGCCAGGACAAGCGCATCGGCGGTAAGATTCAGGAGGCGGGCAAACCCTGCATTGTGGTCATCAACAAATGGGATCTCATCCAGGAGCGCACTCAGGACAAGGAGGGGCTGCGTGAAGTCTTGAATGAAATCCGCGACGAGTTGTTTTTTCTTTCTTACGCGCCGCTCGTGTTGCTTTCCGCAAAGACGGGCTTGTCCATGGAGCGGTTGTTTAAGCGTGTGGAGGGCGTGCGCGAGGCGGCGAGCAGACGGATTGGAACCGGGGTTCTCAACCGCTTGATGACGACTGCGATGACCAATCATCCGGTTTCGTTGAAGTCTGGCCAGCGTTTCAAGGTTTTGTATGCAACCCAGCCCGAACCGCGTGGGAACTCGGCGATTCCGGTGCCGGAGTTGGTGCTGTTCTGCAATGAGAAGGCTCTTCTGGATGATTCTTACCGCAGGTTTCTTGAGGCGAGGATCCGGGAGGTTGAGCCTTGGGAGGGTTTGCCAATTAAGATTTTCTTTCGCGAACGCGGCCCGCGCACGCCGGGCTCGGGGACTCGGCGTAAAAACCCCGGATTTGAAATACCCAAGACGGAGGGCGGCGGGCCGAACACTGAATCCGCGCCGAGGGTCAGGAAGCGAGGCGCTCCGCAGGAAGCGCAAACGCGTGGTGGCGCGGGAGTGCGTAAAAAAAGCCCTCGGAAGTGAGGGCTTTGTTGGGCCGTGGGGGCAGCCAATCTTTTACGATTGGGCAAGTAAATGTGCTGGGCCGCCTTGGGGTGGATTCAAAGCCGGTATCTCGCCCGGTGAGCGCGGGTTGCTCGTGAGCAAGGGTTGCTTCATGCAGCGCTTCTCTTGGGTTGCTGGACGCGCGTCAGCTTGAATCGGTCGTCGTAGTTGCCTTGGCTAAACTTCCTGCAGCAGCTCAGGCAGGCGGCCGCTCTGCGAAAGGCGCGCACCCGCTCTATTTTCGACTGGCAGTTGGGGCAGCTGTAAACGTAGGCGCGCAGCAACTCCCGGCGCGGCAGGGGAAGGTCATGGCATCGCGCCTCATTGGAGAGGCCGAGTTCGACGCAGGCTTTGCGCCACTCGGGGCCGTGCGGTGCGATGCGGCGGCGGCCCGCACGGTGGCTTGCCACAAGATGCGCGAGTTCGTGCAGCAGGGTTCTTTCGACTTCGCGCCAGCCGAACGAGCTCAGCTTTGGGTTCAGCACAACCAAGTTGCTGGCCGGGTATGCGAGGCCGGCGGTGCTGCGCATCCGGCCGTTCCAGAGAACGGAGATCCTTTCGGAGAGCGCTGTGAGGCCGAGTGTGTTGAGGCGGTCGGAGGCGAACAGGGTCAGTTCGGGGGCAGGTGTTCCCTTCCCGCTTTTTGTACTTTGAACCAGAATTTGCAAGGCGCTGTGAGAGTGAATGGATTAAAGAATGTGAAGGGTTAGACCGCTCTACCGGCTGAGCCGCTCCCAAACTCGTCGGATTTTTGCGACGGCGGTATCGACTTCTTCCAAGGTGGCGGAACGTCCAAATGAGAATCGCAGCGAACTTGCCGCCCGCGTGGTCGGAACCCCCATCGCCTGCAGCACGTGAGAGGGCTCGAGAGACCCGACCATGCACGCTGACCCGCTCGATGCGCAGATCCCCTCTAAATCGAGCGCCATGAGCAGGCTTTCTGCGTCCGAAGACGGGAAGGTGACGTTGGCAGTGTTAAAAAGACGGTGCTCCCGGTGTCCGTTGAAGAGCAATCCGCCGCATGCCGATGCGAGACCCGATTCAAACCGGTCCCGAAGGGGCGCGATTTTTTCCGCATCGCAAGCCATCCGCTCGAGCGCGAGCCGGGCCGCGCTTGCAAGCCCGACGATTCCAGCGGTGTTTTCTGTTCCCGGACGGCGCTGGGCTTCCTGTGCGCCTCCGAGTTGGACGGAGTCTATTGGGATGCCACCCCTTAAAAACAGGGCGCCAGCGCCTTTCGGACCGTAGAACTTGTGCGCGGCGATGGAAAGCGCGTCGAAGAGTTTGATGTCGAGTGCTTCCTTTCCAAACGACTGCACGGCGTCGCTGTGGAACAATACCCCCTT
>JBILKY010000080.1:0-13042 GCA_044376395.1 Chthoniobacteraceae bacterium
GCCCGCTCATCGCCTGCAACTGTGGCGAACTCAACGCTCCAATCCTCATCATATCCAGCGTCGCGATCTGTCCGCTCACCAGCAATCTCACCTGCCCCGTTGTCAGCCCTCTAATCTGCCCGCTCTCCAACGCATTCAACTGCGCTCCCTGCAGCGCACGAACCTGATCACTCAAAAACGCAGAAACCTGGTCGTTCCGGAGCATCCTCACCTGATTGCTGCCAAACGACGCCACTTGCTCGCTGCTCATGGCCCGCAACTGTTCCACACTCAACTGCTGCACCCCAAGCATCTGCACATCTTCGGTCTCAAGCGCACGCACCTGACCGCTCGTGAGGCCCCTCAACTGCTCGCTCTGCAACGCACCAACCTGCGCCTCACTCAACAGCTTCACCTGCTCGCTCCGAAGCCCTGCCATCTGTCCAGACGTCAACGACCTCAAATCCCCAGACTCTATTGCCAGCAACTGCTCGCTCCGTAGCGTCGTCAACTGCCCGCTCAATAAACCCCTCAATTGTCCTCCGCTCAGCCATCCCACCTGCTCCGTGCTCAACGCACCCAACTGCCCGCTCATCGCCTGCAACTGTGGCGAACTCAACGCTCCAATCCTCATCATATCCAGCGTCGCAATCTGCTCGCTCGCAAGTGACTTTACCTGCCCCGTCGTCAGCCCTCCAATCTGTCCACTCTCCAACGCATTCAACTGCGCTCCCTGCAGCGCACGAACCTGATCACTCACAAGCGCACGCAACTGAACAGATTTCAAAACCAGCATCTGACTTTCGCTCAAAGCACGCACCTGACTTGGAGTCAACGCGGCCACCTGAGGATTCAATAATTGACTGACAGAGTCAGCCCGGAGTGATGATACAACGTCCGTTGAAATCGCACGCAAACTGAGAGAGGACAGGAAAGCCAACTGTGCACCGCTAAGTGCCGATGCAGCATCGGTACCAAACGAAGCAATCTGATCTGAGGTGATCGTCGCGATTTGCGACCCACGCAACCCTGGGAGAAGCCCTACGACTATTTCAGGAGTCATGTCACTGCTGATTCCAGCAGCATCGTAAACATCCTTGAGAGAAAGAAACCGATTTCGTACCGACTGCTCCAGCCGATTTTGGTTAATATGGCCCTGTTTACCAGAAATCCAAATTTGATCGATCTGGGCAATGGTTAGAACCGAAAGTTGGGCTGTATTGAGAGCATCCAAGTCACCGGCATCCATGCCCCCTACTTGTGCAGGTGAAAGACTCCGAATCTGCGATGTTTCCAAAGCGGTTATCTGAGTCGGCGAAAGTGCGGCAACCTGAGAACCACTGACAAAGCGCAGTGAGTCAGGAGCGATTGCCCTGATCTGGGAGACTTCAAGTGAAGTGAACTGCCCAGAGCTTAGTGCTACAAGTTGGAGGGTTGCGAGCATCCGCACGTCCTCGGTCTCAATCGCACGTACCTGGCCGGCGTTAAGGCCCCTCAACTGCTCGCTAAGCAACGCGCCAATCTGCGCTTGGCTCAAAAACGCCACTTGCTCGTTCTTCAACCCTGCAATCTGTCCGGACGTCAACGACCGCAAATTCCCAGACTCTATCGCAAGCAACTGCTCGCTCCGCAGCGTCGCCATTTGCACGTTCGATAAACTCCTCAATTGTACCCCGCTCAGCCATCCCACCTGCTCCGTGCCAAGCGTACCCAACTGCCCGCTCATCGCCTGCAACTGCGGCGCGCTCAACGCTCCGATTCTTACCATATCCAGCGATGCAATCTGCTCGCTCACAAGCAACCTCACCTGCCCAGTCGTCAGCCCTCTAAGCTGCCCGCTCTCCAGCGCATTCAACTGAACCCCACGCAGCGCACTGACCTGCTCGCTCACAAGCGCCGAGATCTGGTCGTTCCGGAGCATCCTCACCTGGTCGCTGACCAATGACACCACCTGCTCGCGGCTCATGGCTCGCAACTGTTCCACACTCAACTGCTGCAGCCCAAGCATCCGCACGTCCTCGGTCTCAATCGCACGTACCTGACCGGCGTTAAGGCCCCTCAACTGCTCGCTAAGCAACGCGCCAATCTGCGCTTGGCTCAAAAACGCCACTTGCTCGTTCTTCAACCCTGCAATCTGTCCGGACGTCAACGACCGCAAATTCCCAGACTCTATCGCAAGCAACTGCTCGCTCCGCAGCGTCGCCATTTGCACGTTCGATAAACTCCTCAATTGTACCCCGCTCAGCCATCCCACCTGCTCCGTGCCAAGCGTACCCAACTGCCCGCTCATCGCCTGCAACTGCGGCGCGCTCAACGCTCCAATTCTTACCATATCCAGCGATGCAATCTGCGCGCTCACAAGCAACCTCACCTGCCCAGTCGTCAGCCCTCTAAGCTGCCCGCTCTCCAACGCGTTTAACTGCGCTCCCCGCAGCGCCCTGACCTGCTCGCTCAACAGAATCGAGAGCTGGCTTGCCGCGAGCATTCTCAACTTCTCTTCGCCTAAGGTAACTAACTGAACTGTGGTAAGCCCCCTGACTTGCGCGGTGGTCAGCGCGTCAAACTGAACCACTCCAAACAAGCTGAAACTGTTAGTCGCCATGGCGCTGAGCTGACTCGGAGACAAGGCTGAAATTTGCGCTGGCTGCAGGGCATTTAATTGCTCCAGCTTGAATGAGCTCCACTGCTTCGAATCATAAGCTGCAATCTGTTCAGCGCTCATTGCGGCAAGCTGCGCTGCCCGCAGGCCGGACAATTGCTCCGTGTTCAATGCTCTAATTTGACCAGCATTCAGCCCAGGCAACGAAACTTCATTCAAAGAGTTTATCTGCGCGGAGCTCAAAACCGACAGTTGTCCGCTTGAGACTCCCGAGATTGTGACGAAGGAAAAAGCCGCAATGCTCTCCGAGGAAATCTGCCGAATCGCCGCGGTTGTGATGCCGCTGATCTGATCCACTCCCAAAGCTCGAATCTGATCCTTGCTGAGCGCACCGACGAAATCAGATGAGAGCACGCCCAATTGAGCGCTGCGAAACTGACGCAAATCGCCCGCGTCCAAGGCCGCGGCCTGCGATGTCGTTAGAGCACCGATTTGATCGGAACGAAAGGCCAACAAATGAGCTGCGCTTAAAGCCTTTACTTGCGAGGTCCCGAGAGCAGTCACCTGAGTAGTCTCCAAAGCTGAAAGCTGGGAGGTTTGCAGGCCCGCGAATGCCGCACTACTGAGCATCGCAAGCGAGTTCGTTGCGATTTGCGAAAATTGCTTGGGAGACAACGCGGCCAACTGATTACTCGATAACCCGATAAACCGCTTGCCCTGCTCTCCGTCAAATTCACGGTTCAGAAAGTCCGCGCCCAATGTGCGGACCTGCCAGGGAGTCAGACCCTCAATCTGATACGGAGCCAAACCATCAGCGTCATCATTCGCGAGAGCATCCACCTGGGCCAAACCGAGGGCGTTCCACTGGGAAGTCGACAGAGCTTGGAGTTGAAATGGAGTAAAGTTGGAAACCTGCGCCGTAGACAACGCTGCGATCTGACTCGTTTTCAGCCCGGTTACCTGAGCCGTCGTCAATCCCAACCCTTTTACCTGTGTGAGGGTCCCATCTTCAAAGCTCGAAGCCAACCCAGCTATCTGAGCGGTGGATAGAGAGGCGATCTGTTGGCTGCTGAAAAAGCTCCATTCCAACGCATCCCATTGGGATAGTTGTTCGGATGAAAATGCCGTCAGCTGAGAAGTGGTTAACTTGGAAACTTTGAGGGCAAAGTCGCCAGCCTGGGGTTGCTCCAGGGAATTTGGGTCGAATCGCGTTTTGAAAACGATTGCAGCCTTTGCAGGCGACAGCCCTACAATCTGATCCGCTAAAAGATCCTCAGGACTTCCAACCACCTCTTCCAGCTCTTCCTCCGTCAGCGCGGACAGCTGGCTCGAGACCAACGCCATAATATGATCTCTGCTCAACACCTTCGTCTCCAGTGGCAGCAGCCTGATCGTAGACGCGGACAAAGCTGAAACCTGCCCTGGTGCAAGCAGCAGACTCTCTCCCGATTCAGGCTGAAGAGCACCCACCTGCGAAGACGACAGAGCAACCACTTGCGCCGTGCTCAGCGCTTGTATGGCTGCGCTCGTCATAGAATTGATCTGCGTGCTCGTGACCGCGCCCCACTTCTGCGCGTTGATCGCGGGAAGATCAAAAGGTTCAAGCGCGCTGAATTGAGCCGGAGTGAGGCTCCCCAATTGCCGCGAGTTCAGAGCTGCAACTTGAGAAAAAGTTAGATCTCTAATCTGGTCAAGACTGAGCGCCGCGATGATGCCCGAGCTCAACCCACTTACGACTCCTGTTTTGAAGGCGGCAATGTACCCTTCCCGTAATTCCTCACTTGAAATATCTTCGACCGTTATAGAGTTTTTGGCACTGACTTTTTCCCACTCCAAAAACGCCCCTTCAACATTTTCGTCTATCGCGTTTAACTGCGAGGTTGTTGGTTTAGACAAAAAAAGCGCCGCGATCTGCGGATTAGATATCAAAGAAAATGCTGACGTGAGTTGCTCCGAGGCCAGCGATCGCAGGCTGCTGCTAACTAACCATTCACCAAATTTATTGGGATCAAAATCTTGAAGCGCGGTGCCGTTCAAATTTGCTAGTTGCCCAGTCGTTAAGGCACGTAATTGGGAAACACTAAGAAAGCGTAAGTTGTAATCCCCATCGAGGAACGCCTCAGGACTAAACGCGGATATCTGGGAGCTAGAAAACAGCTGCAATGCGGAGCTTGAAAGAACAGATAATCCCTCGATGAATCCCTGAACCTGAGCCGTGGTTAAATGACTTACCTGGCCCGGCTGTAACCAGTCACCGTCGCGGCCAACATCATGTAGCTGCAGGCCCGTCAGTGACTTCACTTGTTCGCTCGACAATCCCGCCAACTGCCCAGTGGTAAGCCATCCGAGTTGATCGAACTGCAGTCCCTGAATCTGTGCCGTTGAAAGCCGTGCAATCTGGCGGGAAGATATTGCCAGGGGGGTCTCCAACGGGTCGGAAATCTCACCGGGAATGCTGGCTACTTGGTCCATTGTGAGGGCCCGAATTTGAGCGCTTGAAAAAGAATTCAAGACGCTGCCATTCACCCCTTTTTCCAGTAATGAATACAGCTCATTCACGGCCAACGCAGCTGTTTGACTCGTAGAAAGCCCCTGTAAAAATGAGATCGCCACGGACTGCACCGCGGCAGGAACATCTCCGAAAAACCTCGGAATGGGTTGATCGGCGATGTTCTCTTGATACAGCTGAATGGCGGAAAATGCGGAGATCTGTGCCGTTGCGAAGGCGCGCACGGCAACAGAGGATAATGCGTTCAAATGGTCGAACGTGAACCCGGTGATAGATTCAGTCCCAAGCGCCTTGATTTGGGCGTTTCGCAAAGCGACGACCTGCGAAGTCGACAGCTGGCTGATGAATTCAAAAGTCAAATCGACATCCGCATAATCGGAGACCTGACTGGGCGTGAGATCCGCAACATTAATGTAATTCATACGTGATTGATTAGGCTCCAGAAACTCTTCGATTCAAGTTACATTCTCTACCAGCTTAGCCTAATTCATTCAACGGTTAATAGCCCCGCGTGAACCGTCGCAGAATTGACACAAGAAAACAGGTGAACCACAACATTTGGTCGCCTTTTAGAGCATTGAGCACACGCTAGGCTTCTAGGCTGAATACTGAATGAAGATCTGGCCCCTGAGGGGCGCGCACCTGCAAGATCCGCGTGCATCTCGCCAAGACAATTGCGTATGATCAGTTTGTCTTCTCATAGCCTCCACTGCGTTCGCAGGCCCGCCCTACAGGACGCCATTGGCAGGCCGCAAGAAGCTTAATTCCATGCCCCCGTCACTCTCCGCAGCGCCATTTGACCCGAAAATGAGACCCTGCTAGGGTGCGCGCCATGGAACCCGCTGTACGCGACCGCATTTATGAATTCATTCAAGTCAGCGGGCTGCGGCGCACCGCCCAGCGGGATGCCATCATCGAGGCAGCCTTCAGCCACACAGACCACTACACCGCCGAAGAGTTGCTGCTGAGGGCCCGCGCAATCGAATCCTCCGTGTCACGGGCCACCGTGTACAGGACCCTGCCCCTTTTGGTGGAAAGCGGCCTGCTCAAAGAGTTGGACCTCGGCAAAGGTCAGATGCTCTACGACCCCAACTACATCGACCACCCCCGCCACAGCCATCTTATCTGCCTAGACTGCAATAGGATAGTTGAGTTCGAGGACCGCAACATCGACACCCTCGAAAACTGCATCACCCGCCGGCTCGGGTTTTCAGCGGCCAAGAAGCTCACCAGGATTGAGGCAAACTGCGATGAATTCCAGCGCAGCGGTTCCTGCAGCCACAAAGGCGGCGAGAAGAAAGAAGCCGCACCTGCAAAAAAAGCAGTTTTTGGCGTATAGGCGGACACTGGGTCCCCGCTCCACCGCCCGCATTCACCGGATCAGGCCGCGCCCCGCCGCGAGTTGCGCGAAATGAGCGTCCCGCCAAGGCTCGCTTGGGGCGCCAGGCGCAACTGCGATGCCGGCCGTTTGTTTGCACCTTCCAGGGGGATGGAAGGGCGGCTTGCGGGTTGAACGTGACTCCGATAAGGATAATCTACCACCCCAAGAAACCGACAGAACACAAAGCAAATTTTATGGGCCAGATCTACAGTAACATCATCGAAACCGTCGGCCGCACCCCGCTTGTGAGGCTCAACCATGTGACAGAGGGCCTCGAGGCAACCATTGCGCTGAAATGCGAGTTTTTTAACCCCCTTGGAAGCGTCAAGGACCGTATCGGGGCGGCCATGATCGAGGCGGCGGAACTCGAGGGTAAGATCAACAAGAACACGGTCATTATCGAGCCCACCAGCGGCAATACCGGCATCGCTCTCGCATTCGTATGCGCCGCCAAAGGCTACAAGCTGATCCTCACAATGCCCGAAACGATGTCCCTCGAGCGGCGCACCCTCCTCTGCATGCTCGGGGCGAAACTCGTGCTCACGCCCGGAGCCGAGGGCATGAAAGGCGCGATCGCCAAGGCCGAGGCGCTGGTCGCAGAAACCAAGGACGCTTGGATGCCTCAACAATTCAACAATGCGGCAAACCCTGAAATCCACCGGAAAACCACCGCCGAAGAGATCTGGGCGGACACCGACGGGAAGGTCGACATTCTTGTTGCCGCAGTGGGCACCGGGGGCACCATCACTGGCAGCGCGGAAGTGCTTAAGCAGCGTAAACCCTCGCTGAAGGCCATCGCGGTGGAGCCCAGCGACTCACCGGTGATCACCCAGACGATGTCGGGCCAGCCAGTGAAACCGGGACCGCACAAAATCCAGGGAACAGGCGCGGGGTTCGTTCCGAAAAATCTCCACCTGGGGATCGTCGACGAGGTCATCACGGTGACCAACGACGAGGCTTTTGCGATGGCGCGCCGTCTCGCGAAGGAGGAGGGCATTCTCGCCGGCATTTCCTCGGGCGCCAATGTTTGCGCGGCAATCGCCGTGGCAAAACGGCCTGAAAACAAAGGGAAACTCATCGTCACAGTCGCCTGCTCCACTGGAGAACGCTATCTCTCAACCGCACTCGCAGCCGAAGCCCGGGCGGAGGTGGGTGCTTAAGGGCGACGCGCATCGCTTCGAGCAACCGACTTTCCAATCCCAGCCTGCTTGCGAAAGATTCGAAGCGAAGCGTTGTTAGTCTCAAGAGTAACGCCGCTCCCTCAAAATCGCCTCGCCGAGTTTATTCATCGTATGTCCCGCAACCACTCCACACTCGCGCGGATCGCAAGATCCTTGCTGCTATTGTGCGCTATCCTGCTTGGCGCCTGCGCCGGGGACCGGGCCCACGTGGTGCGCGTGAGCGTCGCGGACCAGCGCATGGCGCTCTACAAAGACGGGGTGGAGGTCCGCAGGTTCCCGGTTTCCACTTCGAAATTCGGCGTGGGCGACACCCCGGGCAGCAACAGAACCCCGCTGGGCTGCATGGAGGTGGCAAAAAAAATCGGCGCCTCAGCACCGCTGGGAATGAAGTTCAAGAGCCGGCAGCCCACGGGTGAGATCGTCCCCGTGAACGCGCCGGGACGGGATCCGATCGTCACCCGGATCCTGTGGCTTCGCGGACTGGAGCGCCGGAACGCGAACGCGTTCTCAAGGATGATTTACATCCACGGCACACCGGAGGAGAGCAAACTCGGCACGCCGGCCAGCTACGGCTGCATCCGGATGAGATCCAAAGATATCGTACAGCTTTTCAACATGGTCGGGAGCGGTGCCAAGGTGATCGTCGACAATGAGCATCTTCCGCAGCCCATGCTGGGTCCGCAGATCCAGCGAATCGCACAGAGCGGCTACTAACGCGGTTTTTTACTGCGGGGACCAACGCACGCAAATGCGTCATCGTGCCTGAAGCGCCCCCGTTCCTGATGCTTCCAACGCTCCTCACGTCCGGCGGCTTGCCGTCCGCGAAAGGTTTGGCTTGGCAGCAGCGGTTCTGGAGGGACCGCTATCCACGGAGATAGGCGGACTCTTCAGCTTCGCTGGTGGACGCCCCGTTGATATGTGCGGCGCCACACCACGGGCACACCCTCGAATCGCCGCCTTCTTCTGCAGCGCGCTCAGTTTTTTGAACGCGTGTTCCGCCCTCAGGGCCTCGGGCCGGGTAGGCAGCACCCACCAGTGCGCGATCTTCAAAGGTCCACGGCCCCGCGTGTAGCGGGCCCCGGTGCCCTCCCGGTGCTGCTTAACCCGCCGCTTCAGGTCGCTTGTGATCCCGCAGTAAAGGCTGCCGTCTCCACAGCGCAACACGTAGACCCACCACACCGCTTCAGCTTCGCCGACGCGCATCAAAGCTTCAGATAAAGCGACCGGTGGATGGGCAACCCCTGCGCAATGAAACGCGCCTCAAAATTCGTGATCGGATAATCCGCATCCTCCACCCACTCCTCCCGCCGCCAACCTTTCGCGGCGGCCATGACTTTTTCCATCCACTGGAAATACGGAAGATCGTCGGTCTTGAGGCGCAACTCACCGCCGGGCTGCATCCCGTCGCGGACCGAATCGATGAAGTCCGGCTGCACCAGCCGGCGCGCCTGATGCGCGCGCTTCGGCCATGGATCGGGAAAAGACACGTACACCGTTGCAACGGACTCCGGCGGCACCAGAAACCGCGCGGTATAGGCGCTCTCCATTCTCAAAACCCGCACATGGCCCAAACTGAGACGCTCGGCGGCACGGCAGACTTTTTCGACGCGGCCGAGCAGTCGCTCGGTGGCGAGAAAGTTGCGGCCCGGATTTTTCTGCGCCTGCGCGATCAGGAACGCACCCTCCCCGCATCCATAGTCGATCTCGACAGGAGCCACCCTGCCAAAAATCTGACTCCAGTCTGCGCGCTCCAGAATGGACGTAGGCTTCCACTCGGCGCGAAACTCTTCGGTGGACTCAGCGGGCATGGGAAAACTCCTTGTTCATGCCACTACCTTTCCCAGACCGCCAGCATGCTGCAAGCGCGACTTTCCACCGGGTTGTGTCGCATTGCGCGGCATTGCGCGACTTTCCACCACACCCGCACCCGACGCGTGTCCACCGGAAACGGCTGCGGGTTACCCCGCCACCGCCACCTCGCGCAACGCTTCCTTGCGGAACTCGAATTCACCGTTCTGGAGCGCGACGCAAATGTTGTCACCCTCCTGAAAAACGCCGTCCAAAAGCGCGAGCGAAAGCGGATCCAGCAGTTTGCGCTGGATCGCGCGCTTGAGCGGGCGCGCGCCATAAACCGGATCGAATCCTTCCTCCGCGAGACGGCGTTTCGCCTCGGGCGTCAAACTCAGGGTGAGTTTCTGCGCAGCAAGCCGCTCGAACAGGCGGCCAAGTTGCACCTCGACGATGCTGTCGAGCTCCTCGTCCTTGAGCTGGTCGAAGATGATGGTTTCATCGATCCGGTTCAAAAACTCGGGCCTGAAATGCCCGCGCAACGCCTCCATCACAAGCGCCTCGCGCTGCTCGGCGTTGGTCGCCTCAAGAATATGCTGGCTCCCGATGTTCGATGTCAGGATCACCACCGTGTTCTTAAAATCCACCGTCCGGCCCTGCCCGTCGGTGATGCGTCCGTCATCGAGAACCTGCAACAACACGTTGAAGACGTCCCCGTGCGCTTTTTCGATCTCATCAAACAGCACCACGGCATACGGCCGGCGCCGGACGGCCTCGGTCAACTGGCCGCCCTCCTCGAATCCGACGTACCCGGGAGGCGCACCGATCAAGCGCGCCACGCTGTGCTTCTCCATGTACTCGCTCATGTCGATGCGGACCATCGCGGTTTCGTCGTTGAACAAAAACTCGGCAAGCGCGCGGGCGAGCTCGGTTTTTCCAACGCCCGTGGGCCCAAGGAAGATGAACGAACCGATCGGCCGGTTCGGATCCTGCAGGCCCGCGCGCGCGCGGCGCACCGCGTTGGAGACCGCACGCACGGCGTGCCTCTGGCCGATGACCCGCTTCGCAATCCTCTCCTCCATGTGCACGAGCCTCGAACGCTCGCCCTCCTGCAAACTCGCGACCGGGATACCAGTCCACGCGGAAACGACCTGCGCGATGTTTTCCTCGGTGACCTCCTCCTTCAATAAGGCGCGCCCTTCGTGCTGGAGCTTCGCGAGACGCGCGCTTTGCTCCTGCAACCGCGCCTGCGCCTGCGGAATCGATCCGTACTGAATCTCGCTGGCCTTTGCGAGATCGCCCACGCGCTGCGCCTGCTCCAAATCGGTGCGCAATTTTTCGAGCGTGGCGCTCAGTTCGCGCGCTTTCTGGATTTCGCTTTTTTCATTCAACCACTGCGCCTTCAAACGGCTGCCCTCTTCTTTCGAAGCGGAAAGCTCGCGTTCGATGCGCTGCAACCGCTCGAGACTCGCGGCGTCCTTCTCCTTGGAGAGCGCCTGGCGCTCCATCTCGAGCTGCATGCTCTGCCGCTCGATCTCGTCGATTTCGGCTGGCAGCGATTCGAGTTCGATTTTGAGACGGGCAGCCGCCTCGTCCACGAGGTCGACGGCTTTGTCGGGAAGAAAACGGTCCGCGATGTAGCGGCTCGAAAGCGTCGCAGCCGCCACGAGCGCAGAGTCGGCGATGCGAACCCCGTGATGCACTTCGTAGCGGTCCTTGAGCCCGCGCAGAATCGCGATGGTATCCTCCTGCGAAGGCTCCTCCACAAACACCGGCTGGAAGCGGCGCTCGAGCGCGGGATCCTTCTCGATGTACTTGCGATATTCGTTGAGCGTGGTGGCACCGATGGACCGCAGCTCGCCGCGGGCAAGCGCGGGCTTGAGCATGTTGGAGGCGTCCATCGAACCCTCCGCGGCGCCAGCACCCACGATGGTGTGCAGTTCGTCGATGAACAAAATCACCTGGCCCTGCGAGTCCTGCACTTCCTTCAAAAATGCCTTGAGACGGTCTTCAAATTCACCGCGGAATTTCGCGCCCGCAACCATGGCGGCAATGTCCATCGAGATGAGTTTTTTGTTCTTCAACGACTCCGGAACATCCCCCGAAACAATGCGCCGGGCAAGCCCTTCGGCGATCGCGGTCTTGCCAGTGCCCGGTTCGCCGATGAGCACGGGATTGTTCTTCGTACGGCGCGAGAGGACCTGCATCACGCGGCGGATCTCGGCATCGCGGCCTATGACGGGGTCGATGCGTCCGCGCTGCGCGAGCGCTGTCAGATCGCGGCCGTATTTTTCGAGCGCCTGGTATTTGCCCTCGGGGTTCTGGTCCACCACACGCTGGGAGCCGCGCACCTGCTGGAGGGCGGACAAAAGGGCTGGAGCCGTTGCGCCCAGCGTCGTAAGGATCCGCGCCGCGCTGCCCTTGGCCTCGATGAGGGCCAGCAGGTAATGCTCGGCGCTCAGGTATTCGTCGCGCATTTTCGCCATGTGCTGCTCGGCGGCCTCGAGCACCACCACAACATCGCGGCCGAGCTGCGGGGTGACCCCGGCGCCCTGAACCGTCGCGCGCCGTTCGAGTTCCTCCTCCAGCCTTCGGACGACGTTGTCCATCGACAGGCCGATCTGCTCGAGAAGCGGGCGCGCAACCCCCTCGGGCTGCTGCACGAGCGCGAGCAAAACATGATCGTTATCCAGTTCCGTGTGCCGCCGCTTCGAAGCGTTGTCCTGGGCGGATTGAAGGGCCTGTTGGAGTTTTTCGGTGAATCGATCGGGTCTCATACCTTCACATCGAATGCAAGAAGCCTGCCACACCCATTTGATTATGGTTTCCAGAGTAACCCCGGAGCTTGCCCTGCAAACAGAAGGACATTTTGACACACCTGCGTCCGGCATTTTCTTTTAAAAAGAGCGTTTTGACGCATGCGGATTTCACGCACGCGCTGCGTGAATCGCCCCAGTCAGGAGCGCATGCACCAGCGGCGATTGCCCGGACTCATGCGGCAGCACCGTATTCGGCAACGGGGGCAACCCTGCCGCAGACAGCGGGCGCGCAGGCACCCAGAGGACGAAGAGTGCACGGCGGACGTTGCCCGGAAACAAAACTGCCGGACCCCTCTCAAGGTCCGGCAGCTTTTCAGTCTTTAACGTCTGTGACGCGGCTTAGTAGTCCATTCCGCCGCCGTGTCCGTGGTGCGGATCGCCGGCAGGAGCGGCCTTCTTCTCGGGCAACTCGGTCACCACGGCTTCCGTGGTGAGGAGCAGACCGGAGATGGAGGCTGCGTGCTGGAGCGCGCTACGGGTCACCTTGGTCGGATCAACGACGCCGGCTTTCACGAGGTCGATCCATTCGCCGGTGGCGATGTTCAGACCTTCGTTGCCCTTGCGACGCTTCGCTTCGGAAACGATGAGTGCGCCTTCCAATCCGGCGTTGTCGGCCAGCTGGCGGAGAGGAGCCTCGATCGCGCGGCTCACGATGGCGGCGCCGATCTTCTCGTCACCTTCAACGTTGAGCTTCTCGATCACACGCTGCGCACGGATCAAAGCCACACCGCCCCCGGGGACGATGCCTTCTTCGACCGCAGCACGGGTTGCGTGCAATGCGTCTTC
>JBILKY010000314.1:0-4293 GCA_044376395.1 Chthoniobacteraceae bacterium
TCTTGGAGTTGTCTTGAGAGGGAGCGGTTTTATTTTTTTAAAATTTTATTTAAGTGGTCTAAGCGTTCCGCCGATTCCTCTACTACTCAGAAGTGAGTCAGATGCCGCATCTGCGATAGCGGTCGTTCCAGCACGGATGCTGGTTATCACTTAGAAACAAGAATGTAAGCTTATGGCAGTCACGATTAATACCAACACCTCAGCCTCCTTCGCCGCATCAAATTTGACTCGGTCCAGCGACCTACTCCAGAAGAGTCTCGCTCGACTTTCAAGCGGTTCTCGTATTTCCACCCCTGCGGACGACGCGGGTGGCCTAGCTGTGTCGATGAAGCTGTCGGCAGCTCTCAAGCGTACAGACGCCCAGTCAGCGAATGTTTCGAACGCCCTCTCCTTCCTTCAAACCGCCGCTGGTTCTTTGAAGACTGCGTCAAGCGTCCTTGAACGCATGTCGGAACTTGGGACGCTCGGCAGTGACGTCACAAAGAACACGGCAGACATCTCTAACTACGAGACCGAATTCACGGCGCTGTATGCAGAGCTAGTGAAACTGACGAGTGATACGTTCAATGGCGTGAATCTTTTCGCTACTAGCGATTCGAGCCTTACGGTATACTTGGCGGAGGATGGCCAGCAGTCGATGGGCATCACGCAAAGCAATCTCGCCACTTCTTTCGGCGCTTTGACTTCCCTTGGAGTCGTCACCGGAACTGGCGTAAGTCTAGCGGAGGATGCCATCCAGACCCTGGCGACCATGATGGCCACCAATGGTGCGCAGTCCAGCAGGTTGCAGTATGCTTTGGATTCTTTGACGACTTCGAGAGTCAACGTCGAGTCTGCCAACAGCCGTATTTTTGACGTGGACGTCGCTGCAGAAACCACTCGTTTGGCTCGTGCTAACATTCTCGTTCAGTCTGGTGCCGCTATGCTTGCCCAAGCAAACGCCGCTAGCCAGATTGCACTGAAGTTGCTCCAGTAGTCTTTTCAGTTAGTTTGAAAAAACCCGCTCATCAGAGCGGGTTTTTTTTTGCCCTGCCAATACTGCAGCGCGAATGCTGCTGCGAACAGTCTTTGTTTCGGCGAGCGACCTCAACGCACCTATCGTCGCATCATGATGCGACGATGCGTTCTTTGTGGCGCTTCTGTGCGCGCTACGTTATCATTCAGGTTTTCGTATGGTTTCGTCCCACCCGCTTCATACTCTTTTACAGCAGCGCATCGCCCTCATCGACGGGGCGATGGGCACGATGGTTCAGCGCTATAAACTCGACGAAGCCGCTTACCGCGGGGATCGGTTCGCCCAGTGGGATGGCAAGGATTTGAAGGGCAACAACGAGATCCTCTTACTCACGCGCCCGGCCGTGATTGAGGAAATTCATACCCAGTATCTGGAGGCTGGGTCCGATATCATCGAGACCAACACCTTTTCGGCGACCACCATCGGGCAGCATGACTTCATGTTCCGGGAGGAACCCGAGCGGCGCAAGGATCCCGAGTTCATGGAGCGGGTGATCACAGACCCGTTTCTACGCGAGGTGGCCTGGGAGATGAACCTCGAGGCCGCGCGAATTGCGCGTCGAGCGGCTGATTTTGTCGCGAACAAAACGGGCGTGCAGCGGTTCGTGGCGGGGGCGATCGGCCCGATGCCGGTGACGACCTCCATTTCGCCGGATGTCAATGACCCCGGATTCCGCACGGTGACCTTCGACCAACTGCGGCGCTCTTACCGGGAGCAGGTGGAGGCTTTGCTGGATGGCGGGGTGGATACCCTTCTGGTGGAGACCATTTTCGACACCCTCAATGCCAAGGCGGCTTTCGCGGCGATTTTGGACGTATACGAGGCCCGTAATCTGGATCCGGTTTATACGGGCGAAGGAATCTATACCGAGGGCCGCAGAAGGGTCCCACTGATGGCCTCGGTCACCTTCACTCAGGCCAACAGCGACCGGAGTCTGACTGGCCAGACGCCGGAAGCGTTCTGGAACTCGATCTCACACGTGCCTCTTTTGAGCGTGGGGATCAATTGCGCGTTGGGCCCGAAGGAGATGCGGCCGCGTGTCGAGGAACTTTCGCGTTGTTCTCCCGTATTTCTAAGCGTTTACCCGAATGCAGGTCTGCCCGACCCGCTATCGCCCACCGGGTTTCCCGAGACACCCGAGTCGCTTGCGCCGCAGCTCGGCGGATGGGCGCAGGAGGGGCTGCTCAACATTATCGGCGGTTGCTGCGGCACCACGCCCGAGCACATCGCGCGCATGGCCGCTGCCGTGAGGGATCACGCACCGCGCGCGATTCCGAAAATCGCTCACCCGGGGGCGTTGCGTCTTTCGGGATTGGAGCCGTTCAACGTCACCAGCGAAACGAATTTTGTGAATGTTGGCGAACGCACCAACGTCACGGGCTCGCCTAAGTTTCAAAAACTTATCCTTGCGGGCGACTACGAGCAGGCGCTCGCGGTCGCGCGCCATCAGGTAGAGAACGGTGCGCAGGTGATTGATATCAACATGGACGAGGGAATGCTTGATGGCGTCGCTGCGATGCGGCGCTTCGTCAATCTCATCGGTTCCGAGCCGGACATCTCCCGGGTGCCGCTGATGGTGGATTCCTCGAAGTGGAGCGTCATCAAGTCGGGTTTGGAATGCATCCAGGGAAAGGCAATCGTCAATTCAATCTCGCTGAAGGAAGGGGAGGAGAAGTTCCTCGAATCCGCGAGCGAGGTGCGGCGCCTGGGGGCGGCGGTGATCGTGATGGCGTTTGACGAGAAAGGGCAGGCTGATTCCTTCGAGCGCCGCGTGGAGATCTGCGGGCGCTCCTACAAGCTGCTGGTCGAGAAAGCGCATTTTCCGCCGCAGGACATCATTTTCGATCCGAACATTCTCACGGTCGCGACGGGAATCGAGGAGCATTGCAACTACGCCGTGGATTTCCTGAGAGCCACCCGCTGGATCAAGGAAAACCTGCCGCATGCCCGCGTGAGCGGCGGGGTATCGAACATTTCCTTCAGTTTCCGCGGCAACAATCCCGTGCGCGAAGCGATGCATTCCGCGTTCCTTTTCCACGCCATTCAGGCGGGCTTGGACATGGGGATTGTGAACGCGGGAATGCTTGAGGTTTACGAGGAAATCCCGCGCGACATGCTTGAGTTGGTGGAGGATGTCCTTCTCAACAGGCGCCCCGATGCGACGGAGCGCCTTGTGGCGTTCGCCGACACGGTGCAAAAAAAGGGGAAGTCGGAGTCTGCCGTTGAAGAACTCGAATGGCGTAAGCATCCGGTCGAAGAACGCCTCAAGCACGCGCTTATCAAGGGCATCGTCGATTTCATCGATGCGGATGCCGAGGAGGCGAGGCAGAAGTACGGGCGCCCGCTGTTGGTCATTGAAGGTCCGTTGATGGACGGAATGAATGTGGTGGGGGATTTGTTCGGTGCGGGTAAAATGTTTTTGCCTCAGGTGGTCAAGTCCGCACGTGTCATGAAGAAGGCTGTGGCGTACCTGACACCGTTCATGGAGGAGGAAAAAAAAGCCTCCGGCAGCGTGCGGCAGCAGGGCAAGGTGCTTCTCGCGACGGTCAAGGGCGACGTGCATGACATCGGTAAAAACATTGTCGGCGTGGTGCTGGCCTGCAACAACTACGAGGTGATCGATCTCGGTGTGATGGTGCCGTGCGACCGGATTCTTGAGGCCGCGCGTGAGCATGGCGCCGACGTGATCGGGCTCAGCGGTTTGATCACGCCTTCGCTGGATGAAATGATCCACGTCGCCCGTGAGATGCAGCGACAGGGATTCAAGGTGCCGCTTCTCATCGGTGGGGCGACCACAAGCAAGGCGCATACGGCGGTGAAAATCGCACCGCACTACGAGCACTCGGTGGTGCACGTCCTTGACGCGAGTCGCGCGGTGCCCACGGTCGGCGCGCTGATCAGTCCGGAACAACGCAGAAAGTACGTGGCGGAGAATCAAAAGCTGCAGGAGTCGCTCCGCAACCAGCACCAGCAGTCGGTGGATCCGCTTGTCTCAATCGATGCTGCCCGCGCAAACCGGATTCAAATCGAATGGAGGGAACAGGATATTTCGAAGCCCGCCTTTGAAGGGGCGCGGGTGCTCTGCTCGAAACTCAAAACCGGCGTGCGCGCGCCTGAACTCGATGCCGCGGGTGCGCCTGTCGGGGAGTTGAGTCTCGCTGAAGTCGCCGCCTACATCGATTGGGGGCCCTTCTTCCACACCTGGGATTTGCGCGGCGTGTTTCCCGCAATTTTCAAGAGCGAGAAATACGGCGAGACGGCTAGAAAACTTTACGATG
>JBILKY010000369.1:0-3453 GCA_044376395.1 Chthoniobacteraceae bacterium
CGCGCATCGGAGCGCCAGTTCCCCAGACAACAACCTCCGGCGCGTTCTGCAGTTTGGCCGCGTGGAACCTGCCGATGAGCGCCGGAACCACGTGCGAGTTTGTCGGGTGAAAGTTATCATTCGGCCCGTACAAGTTTGTGGGCATCACGCTACGAAAGTCGGTCCCGAACTGGCGGTTGTAGCTCTCGCACATCTTGATGCCGGCGATCTTCGCGATGGCATACGGCTCGTTGGTGGGCTCGAGCGGGCCGCTTAAGAGCGCCTCTTCGGTCATCGGCTGTGCCGCCAATCGGGGATAAATGCACGAGGAACCAAGAAACAGCAGTCTCTGCACTCCCGTCTTGTGCGCGGCACTGATGACGTTGCATTGCATCATCAGATTCTCGAAAATAAAATCCGCGGGAAACGTGTCGTTTGCGTGGATGCCTCCCACTCTTGCGGCGGCGAGATAAACTTGGGAAATCCCGGTCTTCTCGAAAAAATCATGAACGGCCCGCGAGTCCGTCAAATCCAGCTCCGCCCTCGTCCTGCAGACCACGTTGGAGTACCCGGCCTGGTTGAGCAGGCGCAGAATCGCTGAGCCCACCATGCCGCGGTGTCCCGCGACGAAAATCGGCTGTGAGCGGTCGGAGGAATCCATGCTTTGAAACGGGATGGTTCCGGAATTCTACTCCGAAGGCTCGGTGTTGATTTGAAATCCGTTTTGGCGAAGCAGCATCGAGCGCTTTGCGAGGTCCAGATCGTGCGCGACCATTTCGCTGATCATTTCCGCGATCGAAATCTCCGCCGTCCAGCCCAGCTTCTGTCGTGCTTTGGTGGCGTCTCCGAGGAGCGTCTCAACCTCTGCGGGCCTGAAATACCGTGGATCCACCCGAACGATGGTGTCGCCGGGTTTGAGGGCGGGCGCGTTGGTTCCGGCGATGCGCTCCACAATCCCGCGTTCGTCCGCACCTTCACCTTCAAAGCGCAGGGTGATGCCAAGCTCACGGGCGGCGAGATTGACAAAGTCACGCACCGAATACTGCACGCCGGTCGCGATCACAAAATCCTCGGGCTTCTCCTGCTGCAGCATCAGCCACTGCATGCGGACGTAGTCCTTGGCGTGGCCCCAATCGCGCAGGGCAGAGAGATTGCCCAAGAACAGTGCCTGCTCCAAACCCACGGCGATATTCGAGAGGGCGCGCGTGATTTTGCGCGTCACGAACGTCTCGCCCCGCCGCGGCGACTCGTGGTTGAAGAGAATGCCATTGCACGCGAACATGCCGTAGGCTTCGCGGTAGTTCACCGTGATCCAGTAGCTGTAGAGTTTTGCAACGGCGTAGGGGCTCCTCGGGTAAAACGGTGTTGTTTCTTTTTGTGGGATCTCCTGGACCAAGCCGTAGAGTTCGGAGGTGGACGCCTGGTAAAAGCGGGTCTTTTTTTCCAAGCCAAGGAGCCGGATTGCCTCAAGAAGACGCAGGGTGCCGAGAGCATCGACGTCCGCCGTGTACTCTGGCGCCTCAAAGCTCACGGCGACGTGTGACTGGGCGCCGAGGTTGTAAACTTCGTCGGGCTGCACCTCCTGAATGATCCTTGTCAGGTTCGAGGAATCGCTCAGGTCGCCATAATGCAGGATGAACCTTTGGTTTTCGGTGTGCGGGTCCTGGTAGATGTGATCCACGCGGCCGGTGTTGAACGAGGACGCCCGGCGCTTGATTCCATGGACCACATATCCCTTCTCGAGAAGGAAATCCGCCAGGTACGAGCCGTCCTGTCCGGTGATGCCTGTAATGAGTGCTGTTTTCATAAAAACCTCAAGCGCGGGCGATGAGTTGACGTAAAACTGAGAGCATACGGTTTCCATCTCCGAATGCAAACGGTCGCCGCTGAGCACCGGCAAAAAGCGCCAGAAAGCGCGCGGGGCAGGCCGGGTTTTAACGTGCGTTGCCGGCGCGGGTATTGTGCCAATTGAGTAATCTAGCGGTTTGCAGCATCTCCCCGGCTCGGTAGAATGGGGGGCGACCGTTTGTTTGTAGCCTGGCCCCGGCGGGCGGTCCTGCCGGTCGACCTTGGGCTTTTTTTTGAAGGACCTTGATTCCTTCGGGACGGTCGTGTGCTAGATTCTCCAGCTTGTGAAAACACCCGCCATATCGATCAAGAATCTGACGAAGGAATTCTCGATTCCGTTTCGTACCGAACGGCTTAGGGCCGTGCGGAGCCTCTCCCTGGAGGTTCCCGCCGGCGAGGTGTACGGATTGCTGGGTCCAAACGGCTCCGGGAAGAGCACGACCATGAAGATCCTGCTCGGACTGGTGACGCCGACCGCAGGCAGCACAGAGATTTTTGGTGTCAGCTCGCGCCAGGTTGAAAGCCGCGAGCAGGTCGGTTTTCTGCCGGAAAACCCGTATTTTTACAAATACCTGACCGGTCTCGAGACCCTGCTTTTCTTCGGGAAACTTTGCGGCTATCACGGCTCTGAGCTGGAGGACCGGGCGGCCGAACTCCTGAAGGTTGTCGGTCTCGAGTCCGCCGCGGACAGGCGGCTCAGCGGCTATTCGAAAGGGATGCTCCAGCGCATCGGCCTCGGGCAGGCGCTGATCGGAAATCCAAAACTGCTGGTGCTCGACGAGCCGACTGCGGGTGTGGATCCCGCGGGCTCCCATCAGATTCGCGACCTGATCCTGCAGTTCAAGGAACAGGGCATCACGGTGCTGTTGTGTTCGCATCTGCTCAGTCAGGTGCAGGAAATTTGCGACCGGATCGGCATTTTAAACGAGGGCGCTTTGCTGCTCGAGGGCCGCGTCAACGAACTGGTATCAGCGCATAACCAGACCGAGATGCTTTTCGAGAATGCCACACCGGAATTTCTAAGCGAGATGGAACGGCGCGCCGCAGAGTGCGGGGTGCGTGTTGTGGACCGCCGGATGCCTCAGCGCGATCTGGAGCGGTTCTTTCTTGAGGTCACAAAGAACAAATCATGAACGAGATTGCATGAAGGAGTTGAACGAGTTGAAACCCCATCCTTTTTTGTCCAAAGGACGAGTCATGGCGCTGGCGCATAACACGTTTTTGGAGCTTGTGCGGCAGAAGGTCTTTTACTTCCTGCTGTTGTTCGCGCTGCTGATCATTGGCAGTTCGCTTTTCACCGTGGAATTCAGTTTCCAGAGCCCGCTTCAGGTGCTCAAAGACGTGGGCCTCGGTGCAATGAGCATTTTCAGCTGGCTGCTCGGGCTGCTGTGCACGGCGATGCTCTTGCCCAAAGACATCGAAGACCGCACGCTCTACACGATCCTCGCAAAGCCTGTCCCGCGGTTTGAATACATCACCGGGAAGCTTTTGGGTGTTTTTATGATGATCGGTCTCGCGGTCGTTCTGATGTCGGTCCTTTTCGCCGCGGTACTCGGCATTCGTGAACAGCAGGAGATCGCGGAAATCGCCCGCATCACGCCTGTCGAGGAACTGGAGGCGGCGGTC
>JBILKY010000315.1:0-4287 GCA_044376395.1 Chthoniobacteraceae bacterium
CTCACCGACGCGAACGTGGACGCAATCATCGACGAACTCATGGCGCTGCCGGCGTATGGCGAGCATCGCGCGCGCTACTGGCTCGACGCAGCCCGTTACGCCGACACCCACGGACTGCATTTCGACAAGCCTCGGGAAATGTGGCCCTACCGCGATTGGGTGGTGAAATCGTTTAACACCAATCAGCCTTTCGATGCGTTCACCGTCGAACAGATCGCCGGTGATTTGCTGCCCAACCCCACGGACGACCAGCGCATCGCCACTGGGCTGCAGCGTTGCAACATCACCACCAACGAGGGCGGCACCATCGACGACGAAAACCTCGCCAACTACGCCGCCGACCGCGTGCAAACGCTCGGCTGGGTCTACATGGGGCTCACCACCAACTGCGCGCAGTGCCACGACCACAAATTTGATCCCATCACCCAGCGCGACTATTACTCGCTCGCCGCTTTCTTTAGAAACACCACCCAGAAGGCCAAGGACGGCAACGTGAAGGACGGCCTCGGTCCTGTGCTCGCCCTGCCCGCGGCCGAGGACAAGCCCCGCTGGACGGCGCTGCCGGGCGAAATCAACGAGGCGCAGGCGCAGCTCAAAAACTTCCGCTCAACGGTGCGGCCGGAATTTGAAACATGGGCCTCAAGCGTGAAGCCCGAGGATCTCAACCAGGATGTCCCCAGCGCTGGACTCGTCGGGCATTTTCCGCTCAACGAGGGCGCCGGCGTGCCCGCGGGCGCCACCTCCACCGGCGAGATCGTTTGGAAGACTGACGGAAAACTGGGAGCCGCCCCCGAGCTCTCGAAGGGCGCGACCCTCGAGGTCGGCGATGTGGGAAATTTCAGCACCATGCAGCCATTCAGCGTGGGCGCGTGGATTCGCACGCCGAAACTTGATTCCGCCGGTGCGATTGTTGCGCGCATGGACGACGCACGCTCCTCGCAGGGCTGGAGTCTTTTCCACACGAGCCGCAACTTCGGTGTGCACATCATCAGCAAGTGGCCCGGCGACGCGATCCGCGTCACGAGCGCGGCTGTCACGGTGCGGCAGGGCGTGTGGCAGCACGTGTTGTTTACCTACGACGGCAAGGGCAAGGCGTCCGGAATCAAGCTGTACATCGACGGCGTGCCCTCGGAGCTGAAACTCGAAAATGACAAGCTCACAACGGCTTCGCAGGCCTCGACGCCCACGCGCATTGGACAGCGCAGCCACAGCGAGTTTTTGTTGAACGCAGCCGTGCAGGATGTCCGCCTGTACGAGCGGCAGCTTGGCGCCGAGGAGGCGAACGCCATCGTCAAGGTGCCGCCGCTCCAGCAGATGTTCGCCGCCAATCCGGCCGGGCAAAAGGAGAAGAACGCCCTCTTTGAACACTATCTTGCGCACCGGCACGATGGTTTTAAAACCACCAACGCCCGCCTCGCTTCGCTCACCGCCGAACAGTCCGCGATCAAGGCGCGCAGCCCCATCACGCACATCCAGGAGGAGCGCCCGAACATGCAGCCCATGGCCAACATCCTCATGCGCGGCGCCTACGACAAACCCGGCGAGGAGGTCGGCGGCGCCGTGCCTGCGGCAATGGGTGCGCTGCCCGCGGACGCCCCGAAAAACCGGCTCGGCCTCGCCCAATGGCTGGTCAGCCCGCAGAATCCGCTCACAGCGCGCGTCACGGTGAACCGCATCTGGCAGGAGCTCTTTGGTTCAGGGCTCGTGAAGACCGCGGAAGACTTCGGGATCATGGGCAGTGCGCCCACGCATCCGGAGCTGCTCGACTGGCTCGCGGTGGAGTTCCGCGAGTCCGGTTGGGATGTCAAAAAGCTTTACCGCCTCCTGCTGCGCTCGGCCGCGTATCGGCAGGCGTCGGTTATCACGCCGGAGAAGCTCGAGAAAGACCGCGACAACGCGCTCTTGAGCCGCGGCCCGCGCTTCCGCATGGACGCTGAAATGTTGCGGGATTACGCGCTCGCAACGAGCGGCCTGCTCTCCGTGCGCATGGGCGGCCCCGGCACGATGCCGTATCAGCCGGAAAATATCTGGGAGGTGGTCGGGCTCGGCACCGAAAAGTACAAGCAGGACAGCGGCGAAAATCTCTACCGCCGGACGCTCTACAATTTCTGGAAGCGCATGGCTCCGCCCGCGAGTCTCGAATTGTTCAACGCGCCCAGCCGTGAAACAAGCTGCGTGCGGCGCGACCGCACCAACACGCCGATCCAGGCGCTCGTCACCATGAACGATCCGCAGTTCGTCGAAGCCGCGCGCGTGCTCGCGCAGAGCTGCCTGCAAACCGCTGCGGACGACGAAGCCCGCATGAGGGCTGCGGTTGAAAAACTCCTGTGCCGCCAGCCGTCTCCGGCTGAAAAAACAATCCTGCAAGCGTCGCTTGCGAGTCTTAAAACGCATTACTCCAAAAACGCCGCCGACGCGGATGCGCTGCTCGCGGTGGGCGAATCCAAACCGGACCCGAGCCTTCCCAAGCCGGATCTTGCCGCATGGACCATGGTCTGCAACCAACTACTGAATCTCGACGAGGTGCTCAACAAATAACCCCACACCGTTATGTCACTCCTACAAGAATGGAACTCCCTCGAAACGCGCCGCAGATTTTTCGCGCGCGGCTCCAACGCGCTCGGCGCGGCGGCGCTTTCATCGCTGCTGGGCCAGTCTGCGTCGCAAGCAGCGCCGGGTGCGACGCTGCCCACCCACGCACCGAAGGCCAAGCGGGTGATTTATCTCCACATGGTCGGCGGCCCGTCCCAGATGGATCTCTTCGATTACAAGCCGGGGATGAAGGACTGGTACGACAAGGACCTTCCGGAAAGCATCCGCAAGGGACAGCGTTTGACCACCATGACCAGCGGTCAGGCACGGTTCCCGATCGCTCCTTCGAAATACGAGTTCGCGCAGCGCGGCAAGTGCGGCATGTGGATGAACGCCGATCTGCTGCCATACCTCGCGCGGAACGCCGACGACATCTGCTGGATGCGCTCGCTCCACACCGAGGCGATCAACCATGAGCCCGCCATCTGCGCGATGCAGACCGGCAACCAGATCACAGGACGCCCATGCCTCGGCTCGTGGGCTTCCTACGGACTCGGATCCGAAAACAACAACCTGCCCAACTTCGTGGTGCTGATTGCGACGCCCACCAACCGCGAACAGGAACAGGCCATCTCGAGCCGCCTCTGGTCGAGCGGCTACCTCCCAGGCGAGCATGCGGGCGTCTCTTTCCGCAGCAAAGGCGATCCGATTCTCTTCATCAACAATCCCGCCGGCGTGCCGTCCGAGATCCGGCAAAAGACCATCGAAAACATCAACGCGCTGAATGCGCTCAATTACCAGTCGGTCGGGGATCCTGAGATTCACACCCGCATCAAGCAGTACGAGATGGCGTTCCGCATGCAGGCCAGCGTGCCCGAACTCACCGACATCGGCAACGAACCCGAATCCACTTTTACGCTCTACGGCGAGGAGGCGCGCAAGCGTGGTTCCTTCGCGAACAGCGTACTCATGGCCCGTCGTCTCGCAGAGCGCGGCGTCCGGTTCACCCAGATTTACTTCAACAACTGGGACCATCACGCGAACGTCAATGGGCGCATGCCCAGCCAGTGCAAAGACGTCGACCAACCCTGCCACGCGCTCATCGAGGACTTGAAGCAACGCGGGATGTTCGACGACACGCTCATCATCTGGGGCGGCGAATTCGGCCGGACGATCTACAGCCAGGGCGGGCTTACCCGCGAAAACTACGGACGCGATCATCACCCGAGATGCTTCACCATGTGGATGGCCGGCGGCGGAGCGCGCGGCGGACAGATCTACGGCGAGACCGACGATTTCAGCTACAACATCGTCAAGGATCCGCTGCACATCGCCGATTTCCACGCCACCGTCCTGCATCTGCTCGGGTACAACCACGAGCGGTTCACCTTCAAATTCCAAGGGCTCGACCAGCGCCTAACAGGCGTGCTTCCTGCAAAAATCGTGCGTGATCTCATTGTGTGACGCCTGCCCACAAGTGGTTGATGGCCGAGCTGATGTGAAGAAAGGTGGAATGTGTGTCGCATAGATGCGTCCCCGCGACAGGCCGAAATTGAGCCTCTCGAGAGGATATCGGAGGTTGCGATTTGTAACTCAGAATTACGGCCTTTCCTGCAATCGCTCCTCATCCGTTGGTCAGGCTTAACCCGAGTTCCGCAGTTTGGTCTGTAGGTTGAAAAAATTTACAGAGAGACGCCGGTAAAACTCGGACATGCTACAGAGTAAAAATTGGCGCGAGTGCTTGTAGTGGAGAAG
>JBILKY010000005.1:0-36738 GCA_044376395.1 Chthoniobacteraceae bacterium
CATTGGAGGCGCCAGCGCCGCAGGGTCCTCTGGAGGACTTTCCTTGGGAGCCTCGGCGGTTGCCGCGTCTTTCGGTTTTCGGGATGTGCGCGAAGGGGCGCCGTGGATATCGCAGACCGAACAAAGGGAGGCGATCAACGATAAGTAAAAAATGGAGCGGAAGGTTTTCATGGGGATGGCATGAAGTTCGAGTCTGCCGGATGGGCATGTTTTTTGCGTGCGGGCGGACTCTGATAACCCCTATAGCATCGTAGGCTGAGTGGAGTTCCGCAAGAATTTAGGTCCACGCTTATTGGGGAAGGGGAGGAGATATCCTTCCGTTGGCAGCTTCGAATTCTTTGCACCACCCTTTGATTTCGGTGTCGTTAAAAATTTTGCCCAAAACTCTCCGCAGCAGTCCTTTAAGGCTTGCATTTTCAAGCTCTGCAAGCGAGCGGATCGCTTCCTCTTTGTAGCGCTCCAACAGATCAGAGCACCTCTCGAGTGCCCCCGAGTCAGCGAGTGCCTTTCGGATGGTATCCAAGTCGCGTGTCGTCTCGCGCCGCCAGCGCGATTCCAAGATCGTTTTCGGAGTGCCATTCGCCCGCTCCCAACCCGCCGCAAGCACCAGCCCTGGACGGGCTGCGTGGAGATCATCCGAGGCGTTCTGGTTGCTGGGGGAAAAATCGTCGAGATCGTCCCTGATTTGATAAGCGATGCCCAGGGCGCGGCTGTACTGGTGAAGCACCTTTTCGATCTTGGCGTGAGCGTCCGAGCCAACCGCGAGTGCTCCAAGATGGAGCGCGACGGCGAAGGCAGGAGATGTTTTTTTCTCAAAAATCTCGAGCACTTCCAAAGAGCTGAGCGGGCGTGGTGATTTGGTCCATGTGAGCTCAGCCCCTTGGCCCCGGCATAGGTCCCGCTGTGCGTGTGCCGCAATACGCAACATTTCCACCCGTTGCTCGGGAGAGAACCCACTTTCCGATAGAAGTCTGTATCCCTCGCCTATGAGCAGGTCACCAACATTCAGCGCGATCGCCACGCCGTGCGATTCGTGCAGCGTGGCTTCCCCGTAGCGTGATGCGTCTTCGTCCTCGATGTCATCGTGAATCAGTGATGCTTTGTGGAAGCATTCCACCGCGACTGCAATTTTTTTCAGCGAATCCGGAGCGGCGTTTCCGGGTTCCTGCTGAAGGGCCTGATAGACTGCCACCGAGAGGAATGGACGCCAGCGTTTCCCGGCGCGTTGAAGCCATTCTCGAGCCAGAACCTCGCACTCGCCCTTGGCGGGGCCCATGATTGAGTCCAGCGAAAGCGGAGTGAACCAGAAGTCAACCTCCTCGCGGAGCGCTCCCAGATCCATGCGGCGCGTTTTGTCATCGCTGGTGAGATGAATGTAATCCCACACCCAATCAAGATCCACGGTCGTGTCGATGCAATCATCCTGCAGCAGCGGAACTGCCACACCAGGGACTGCAGCGGCCTCCATGTACGGGAAAGCACGCTCTAAAACACTCAGGCAACTGACGCCGACGATAGCCTCGATTTTGCCCGTTTGAATCAGCGACATCACGATCGCCGATCCCTCTGCCACCAGCACCGCATAGCCCAACCGCTCAGCCTCATTTTGCAGGTCTTGGATTGAGCAGAGTCCACATTGCTTGCATAGCAGCCCGAATTCATCGAATGGTGCCGGGCATTTGCTTTCAACGCGCAGGCACTTCGGAATCAGCAAAAGGCGTCTCTCGTAAGGTACGGCGGCGAGGGATTCCCGCCAGAGTTCGTTGTTGATCAAGACCCCGGTGTAATCGGTGTAAATGGGCGCAATCCCGAGTTTTGCCACGAGCAACTCCGCGTGTGAGCGTAATTCAGACGATGGAAGCGGAGGGACTGGCTTTTCACGCTCCACATACGCTCTAACCGCTAGGAGGATCGCATTCCGCTCCTGAGGGGTTTGGGGGATGTTTTTCTTTGGACTGCGAAACCGCTGCACTGGCACTGGGCGGGGGAGAGCGAACTGCACGGGTGGCGTGGTAGGCTTCACTTCGGATTCAACAACAGGCGCGGGGGCGAACATACGGGATGAGGGGGGCAAATGAGACAACGCAACAATGGGGATGAGCTTAGGCCAGATGCAGTCCGAATGTCAGATTAAACCGCATTTGAACCTCTGAAAACCGCCTGGAATTTTTCCATGCGAACTTTTGAGGCGTAAGTTTCTCAGGCTGCGGGCCTCGTTTGGCGAGCGAGGGCTTCCGGTTCACTGTTTTTTGGGAGCTGCTTGTAAGCGTTGAAGTCGTTGAACCAGAATTTTTTGGCGAATTTGTAGAGCCAGTGTTTTTCGGGAATTTCACGGCCGGGCAGCCACTGGCTGAGGCGTGGTTGCATGAGCTCAATTTCCGCCATTGCGGACCTTCGGGCGGTTGTGTCTCTTGCTGAGTGCTTTGACACTAATTCGCGGACAAGGTCCGGCCGCTCGAGCACGACGCATCCGCGGGTCGCGCTGGCGGTGAGTTCCCTGAAGTCTTTCAAGAATTGCGAGGATTGAATGGTCTCAACGATACCTCGCGGGTCCCTGATGTCTTCCTTGGCGAATTGAAGGATGGGGCAGGGCTCCACGTCGCCATAAGGGCTGATGTGGTGGGAGATGCCGGTTGACATCGGGCACAGCGCTTTGCCGTCGTGCCCGTAGTATGCATCGACGATTCCGATCGGCATGCTGGCGCGCATCTCGACCACAAACTGGCGCACCTGTACGAGTTGGTCTTCGTTCAATGCGAGTTGCGGGTTCATTTTAGGGCCAACGGGCCGATAAGTGTGGTACCAGACGTAATGCACACCGCGGCGGATAAGTTCATTCAGCCACTGGACGCTTAAAAGCTCGGTGATGTTTGTTTGACACACCGAGGTCGAAACGCCCGTGAGCAAACCGGCTGCAATGCAGGCGTCGAGGCCTCTGAGCGTGCGTTGATAAACATCCACGTTGCCTCGCCGCTGATCACTTACAATCTCGCGGCCCTCGATTGAAATCAGAGGTGTGGCGTTTCCGAGTTCTGTCAGGCGCCGAGCAATCTTCGGTGTGATGCACTGTCCGTTGGTGAATATCTGGAAGTAACAGTCTGGATGGCGCTCCAAGATCTCGAGCAGCCCCGGGTGCAGGAAGGGTTCACCGCCTAAAATCCCAAAGAAGCGGTTGCCCTGAGTTTTTGCCTCTGTGATGAGTTTTGAGACTGCGTCCACATCCAGTTCTGATCGCTCTGCCTCGACGTCCACCCAGCATCCCTGGCAGCGGAGATTGCAGGAGTTTAGGATCGATATATAGAGGAAAGCGGGAAAATACTCCCCTCGCCGGATGCGGGACTTGAATCGCTCGACGCTGACAAGTGTTTTGAAGCCAAAATTCCAGAGGAATTTGAGGAGGCAGTTTGGATCTGTTGAGGAAACGATTCGGCCGACTAGTTCGGGGAGCATTCCAATAGATTAAATAGATTAAACAGATTATTTAGAGATCACGATCGTCGAAGAAAATTCATTCTTCCGACAATGATGATTTAATTGGTGAATATGTCTTCGAAGGTGATGATGCTCCCGTCTGACAAGAGGATCCATGGCCCAATTCCGTGCGGAGCCCCGCGCTCGACTAACCAAGGGTGTTTCGGCCATCTTCTTGGAGCGTCTGGGTCTGAACCGAAAGCGGTTGGAGCATAATCAAGCCGTTTGATTTTCATCGCTTCCTTTTTTCCTGTTGCCCTCATCTGGCTTTCAATGCTGGGGCACCGCCAGTTCGACTCCGAGATGCCATAGGGGGCGAGCAAATTAATCCATTGAGTAGCCTCAGGAGAATCTACTGAATTAGGGACCCGGGAACGCTCTTGTTGAATCTGCGGCCATCTTTGGTGGTCTGCCAGGTAAGAAGAGATACCAAGACCAACAGATTGTATGTTTTCGCGGCACTTAAGGCGCTGGGCTTTAGACTGAAAGTTTGAGTATAATGGTAAAACTAGAGACCCAAGAATTGTTAACACTAAGAGGCTTGTGACCACCTCAAATAACGTAAAACCTAGGCCCTCTTGTGGACAATTTCTCAAACGTTTTTTATTAAGCTGTTCAAGCTTAGAAGTGCTGGGTTGATTATCTGCTTGTTCCGCGCAGATACATCAGTTTGTGCCACCAATGCCTTTAATTACCGGAGGAATCGTTTCTCCAATTTGCCAAGCGGTACCTTCCGTTGGCGTAACGAAAGGTCGTTGCGGAGTAACGTCGGTTGATTGCCTTGATCCAGCCGCTTTGAGCTTCACTCCATTCAGGACGAATAACGAAGTGTTCTCTGGTTGAATCACTCTGCTTTCGTCATACATCGCAACCGTTGTTATGGTGGACGTAGCCCTTTGTCCAGTTGTGGGATCAATCTCGGGTTCCTCTGCTTTCATTGTGACAACATCTCGGAAAACTGAACGTCTGATCCCTTGTCTTGGGTCTCGGGTGTGGCTGCCGTAGTTACTGATATTTGTGGTATGATTGTCAGATCCAACCTCCACATAATTTGCAAACCCATCGACGTTGATTAAGCCGGTTAAGGAGTCAAAACTGAGATCGAGGTTAATTTCCCCAGCGAGCATTAGGTCAAGCAGCGCCTTAGGTGAGCCGAGCGCCCCTAGGCCAGCAACTGAATCGGGCGCAAGTCCCGCGTTCGTTTGCGTCCGACTTGGCGGTAGGAAGCTAACAGTTCCGCCTGAACCTGTGGTCAGGAGAGTACCGCCGTTGTTGAGCTCGTCTTGGTTGTTAGCGAAAGTCGGGTTTGAGTTTACGGTCGTGTTTGAGACGAACGTCTGTCTAGAACCGAAAGTCGCACCGGACATTATCGTGAAATGCGACAACTCACTGAGGAGCGTGATCTTCATGCTGCGGCGCTCGACGAGTCCGGTAGTGGTCCCGAAGTACATGAGTCCCCTGTGAAATAACATGACTTTCCCGCTGCAGATGCCCGTTGCAGGAACCGTAAGATACAGCACAGCGGTCGTGCTGACAATGTCGTCCGAGCCCGGATCCGGTTCGTAATACACAATTCCCGACAATGGATCCGATGGGTCGGATGTTTTCGGGGTCGTCGTCGTGGTCCAGTTGTCGTGGGTGGAGACGTTTTGCAGGTCTTTCCTCATCCCGCGCATAGCGACTCCGTAAGTGCCATTGATGGAGGTGAGATTTCGCGAACGAACGGGATCCGGTTCCGGTTCCGGTTCCGGAGCCGGAGCTGGAGCTGGAGCTGGAGCTGGAGCTGGAGCTGGAGCTGGAGCTGGAGCTGGAGCGGGAGTTGGAACTGGAACTGGCGCTGGAGCCGGGTCGAAAGGCCCCCAGCGAATTGCCCAAACTTGTGTGCTCAACAGAGGAATCAACATCAGGAGAGACAGTACTCTGGTCATCGTACAATCCTATTGTGCTCGCCGGAGATGTCAATATCAGAGAGCCGCGCAGATCAGTCAGATGAAGGAGGAGTGCCGAAGGTGGGACTCGAACCCACACACCCTTGCGGATACCAGATTTTGAGTCTAGCGCGTCTGCCATTCCGCCACTTCGGCTTTCTCTAATTTGCTGGGGGAACCCACGCAAAGCCTGACCGGGGCCAGATGCGGAGCGCGCTTCCACCAGCAGGCGAGAGTATGACAACTCTCCGGTGAGTGTGCAACCGGAGAATCGAGGGTGAGTCCCCCCGGATGGCATTTCCCTGCGATGGCAAAATTCCGTGGGGTTCCCCGTCGCCTGAAAGGGTGGATCGGTTAGCGCTCGCGATGCGATCAGAATTGAGCGGCTAGAGGGAATGCAGTAGATCCGGGTAAAACTGGCAGACCTCCTCGAGGTTTGGCGCCCGGAGTGGTCCGACTTCGAGGGTGCGCATTTCACCAGCGATGGAGGCTTGCACACGCGAGTCTGCGGATGCCCCCAGCAAAGCTTGCCCTAGTGGCGAGGTGTAGGGCACGGGAACAATGTGACCCTCCATCGGCAGGTGCTGGTCTTTCGCGCCGACGATGAGGTAGTCCTCGGTGTATCCACGCTGGGCCACCCTCGCGATAGTGCCAACGGTGACTTCGGTGACTGGAGACGGCGCCTTTGTCCAGTCAATCGGGTCCACAATTTCGTAGCCCGACATCTCAAGTTTTTTGAGGTCGCGGACCATGCGTTGCTGAAGACGCCCCGCGAGGCGGAACTTTTCTTTACTCGCTTTGTATTCGGCGTTCTCGCTCAGGTCCCCCCATTCCTTTGCGACTTTTGCCTCCTTTTGTGCGGCGATTTTTTGGCTCTGATGAAGCTCCATTTTTTCAGCCAAGAATTGCAGGCTTTGGCGTGTGACAATCAGGCGAACGGACATGGCAAATCGCGTGCTGGTATTCGGGTGTATGAGCGATGGAATATCACCTAAAAAACCTCACCGATTGAGGGAGGTCCAACCTTTTGGCGTTGGCGGGTGCAGTGGTAGGTGGTGTTTTCAATCTACGGGCTTGCCTCATCCTTCGGGTGAGTCTCTGCTCGGTGCATGGACTGGGATGGAGCATACAAAAGCAGGCAAACGCCGTGGGACAAAGGCGCCCCTTCACCGGGGTTGGTGGATTTCTTGGAGGCTGCACCCATGGGTGGACGTGTTCTTGTGCCGGGTTGTGGACTTGGTCATGACGTGCGCGCCATCGCTGCGCAGCCACGAGTAGCCGTTGTCGGGGTTGACATCTCCCCAACGGCGCTGGCAAGAGCGCGCAGATTCAAAAAACGCGGTCGCGAAGTGTTTTTAAATGCGGATTTGTTCAGCTTGCCCCGCGAACTCCGCGGAGTATTCGACTGGGTGTGGGAGCACACGTGTTTTTGTGCAATTCCGATGGGGCGGCGCAAGGACTATGTTTCGGCTATTCGGAGCGCCCTTAAAAAGGGAGGCGAGCTTGCTGCAATTTTCTTCTTGGATCCCGGGTTGCCCGATCCGGAGGCAGGACCGCCTTTTGGGGTGACCAAGCGGCAGCTTAATTCTCTGTTTATGAGATCGGGGGCTTTTGAGTTGGTACACGAGTGGGATCCAGAGCGGGCGTATCCTGGTCGGGAAGGCCGTGAGTTGATGCGCGTAATGAGGGCGATCTAGTGTTCATTCCCAGCTCACGCCCCCGCATTCACTTCACATGTGGCAAACATACTTGCAATCGCTGGAGTTAGTAAATTTTTTGGTTCCATGAATCTGCTTCTTTTGGGGGTGGTGGCTTACGTTGTTGCTCAGCTCGCTCTTGGGTTGCTCGTGTCCGCCCGAATTCGGAGCGAGCAGGATTATCTTTTGGCTGGGCGGAGCCTTGGATTGCCGTTGGCGGCATTTAGTGTGTTCGCTACTTGGTTTGGCGCCGAGAGTTGTGTGAGTGCCTCCGCGAAGGTCTACGAGCATGGGTTGGCGGGCGCTGCAGTGGATCCCTTCGCATACGGGGCCTGTTTGCTTGTGATGGGGGCTTTTTTTGCTGCGCCGCTTTGGAAGCGTGGATTCACGACTTTGGCTGATTTGTTTCGGCAAAGATACTCAGTCGGAGTGGAACGGGTGGCGGTGCTGTTGATGGTGCCGACATCGATCCTTTGGGCTGCCGCCCAGATCCGTGCGTTCGGTCAGGTTTTTGACTCTACTGCCGGTGTTGGAATGCAGGCTGGGATCTATGTTGGGGCGGCTGTGGCGATCTTGTATACCGCGACAGGCGGCTTGAGAGCTGATGTGGCTACGGATTTCTTCCAAGGCATTTTTATAATAGTTGGGATGGTGGTTCTTTGTACGTTGGTGGTGTCTGATTCTGGTGGGTGGGTGGAAGCTTTCGCAAATGTGGGGCGTGAGCGTCTGTCCTTCTCTGATGGAGGTGGATTCTGGCAGCAGATGGAAACATGGGCAGTGCCCATTTGTGGGTCGCTGGCCGCACAAGAGTTGGTTTCAAGAATTCTGGCTGCAAAGTGTCCGTCGACCGCGCAGAGGGCCTCGCTGTGCGGAGGAGCGCTGTATGTTCTGGTGGGGCTGATGCCTGTTGCGATTGGACTTTTGAGTGCAGGCCAGATGCCGGGACTGCGTGAGCCTGAGCAACTGCTTTCGTTGCTCGCTCAAAAACACCTTTCGACGGTGATGCAGGTGTTTTTTCTTGGAGCATTAGTATCTGCGATTCTCTCCACAGTAGACAGCACTCTGTTGGCGGCGGCTGCATTGACTTCGCATAATTTGATTGTGCCCTGCTTTAAAGAAATAGGGGAAAAGGCAAAGGTAAACATCGCCCGCGGCGGTGTTTTGGTTGCGGGGCTTTTTGCTTTGGCTCTCGCCCTTCAGTCCGACTCAATTCACGAGCTGGTACAAAGCGCGTCTTCTTTTGGAAGCGCAGGGATATTTATCGTCACCGTCATGGGTCTTTTCACCCGTATTGGCGGTTCCCGCGCTGCAATGTCAGCGATGGTTGGCGCCACGGCGGTGTGGTGTGCGGGGACTTGGATTCTGACAATCCCGCTGGTGTATCTGGCATCTCTTTTCGCCGCCGTTTTAGCTTATTTCACCGGCGCATTTTTCGAGAAATCAGAGCCTGGGTTTATTGGCGAGGCGGCGGGAGAGTAAGTCCATCTGCGGTAGGTCGATATTTTCCCCGAGGTGAAACTCGATTCGTCATCTGCAGACCGCGGTCAGCAGGTGCGGAGAAACTATTCGATAACTTCTGCGAAAGTACCAGTGGAGGATGCGCGCGCTCTCACGGTTGCAGATGTCGGTATCATCGGACGCAATTGCTTGGTCACTTTTTCAGCCCATTCGTCCGCGCTAGCTGTTGCAAGGTGGACGCCGTCACCGCCAGATCTACCGGGTTCGTAATGAATCATCTTTGAGGAATCAACGACTCGAAACTGGTTGCGGGAGGCGGCTCGTTTAATCGCGGAAGTTACGAGCGATTGCACTTTGCGAAATTTGTGGCAGTCGGGGGGTGTGACCCAGATTAGCTTCGGGTGCGACGGACTTTTCTCCACCGCTTGAGCGAAGCGATCGAGGATTGCGTCGAGACTCGCAATCACTGTTTCGCTCTGAGATTCCGCCAGTAAATCAAACCAGTTTGTTCCGAGTTGGACGATGACTAAGTCTGGCTTCCAGTAGTTGAGCGTCGTTTCGATCTTAGGAACGGGGTATTGCCTCGGGGCTTTTCCGTCTTCATAGCGGCCCACTTGAGATTTGCTTGAGTCTTTTGGATTTTTGATCCGGTATCCGCACTTTGATACGAAAAGGGGCTCGCTCTGGAGCCAGTGCTCAGGCGACGAGCCGCATGCCGCGATGTAGCCTACCTGTGCGTCGCTAAACGTAGAAACCAGGAAGTCTTGCATCCGGTCGCCGAACGAGCCAACCGACAGCGAATCACCGATCATCAGCACCTTTTTGGGGGACAGAATCGAAGCGGATTTTGGTCCAACCGCGAAAGAAAATGCTTTGGAGGGGCAGGAGGCTGCGATGACGAATATAAAGGCGATGAATCGTGCGAAATGCATTGCGACGGTTAAAAACGGGGTGGCGTGCTTTGCTATCGTTTCAAAATGGGTGCGCGCGCTTCATCTTCTTTTTGAATGAACGGAAGTAGGTCGAGCTTGCCGGTTGAATCGCTGCGTTTTATCGATTCCCAAACCGAGCCTTCAAAGTCTACAAGCTCGAGCTTGTATGTTTCGCCGACCGCGTACTTTTCTAGGGGCTCTTCTTTGAGCTTGATGTGAGCGGGGTGCATTACGAGAATTTCTTTTTCTTGGTACTCGCCGCTGAGTACATCCTCGATGGAGTAAACGTGCCCTACCAAAGACTCTTGGTAGGGAAGAATTTCGTCCTTGGTGAGGGGGCGAGATTTTGTCGTGAGTTTTGCTCTTACGGTGACTTCTCTTCGTGACTGGGCGTCAGTTTTTGTTATCGCAAGTGAGGAAGCACCCCTGAGGCCTTCAGTGCTTTTCTGCTTCGAGAGAGGGGTCGAGGGAATTGCGCCTTCTGAAATGTCTTTTGCGATGCGATCGTAAACTTTCTGAGCCCATGTATCCATGTCCTTGCCTACAAAATGCTCCTTATCTGGCATCGCCCTTTTGTACGGGTAGCTCACCAGTTCACGGCTGTCGATGACCTGCCATACTGGGCCTCCATAGAGGGACAGCTTTTCAACCAAGAAATCTTGAGTCTCCTTTGAGTATCTCCCGGAGACCGGAGGCGCGATCCAGTAGATCTTTTTCAACGAATGTGAGGAATTCGTGACGCATTTCAGGAACGGGGCGAGATGTGAGCGCAGTTGCGCATCGTGTCGAGCGGGAATGACTGTGGCGCCATCTGAAAAAAGACTCAGCAGATTTGTGCCATTTTGCATGACAAGGATGTCGGGATTGTATCGTTCCAAAAGTGACTCGACTTTTGGAACTGGGTGTGAAGAGGGTTTGTGGCCCGTGGTCATCCCGTAGGTGTCCTTGCTCTCCGTTGGGGGAGACCCGTTCTGGCTTTCGATGCTCCAGAATCCACAAGCGGTTTTTGCCGTGGTGTACGGCCCGATCTTCAACCAGCTTGACGGGATCGTTCCACACGCCATGTATGTGGCTACCACGGTGATGTTATGATTTTCGCGGAGTTTTGAGTCGAGCGATTTTCCGAATCCGCAAAGGCCGAGCGAGTCTCCCAGAACCAGAACTTTGTAGGCGGACTTGTTTGGAGCCTGAACTTTTCTCGGCTGAGAGTTGGATGGGGGCGGATCAAATTTGATGGAGATTGGATTGGAAACAATTTCCGAGATGACTTCGGATAGGTCTGTCTGCGCGCAGGCGCACTGCTCATTCTCTTCATCCGTGAGGAGGATGACTCGTTTTGGGAGTGGTTCCGGGAAGGCACTTTTTTCTGAGCCTTTTGGAGACACTGGGGTGGGTGTGTTTGTTCCAGAAAGGATGGTTCGCTTTTGTTTCTGACCAGGCGGATTTGTTGGCTGGGCTGGGCTGGTAGAGATCGCTTTTTTTGTTAAATTCTCAGCATTAGTGACAAAGCTGTCTGTCTTTGGGGCAGGGGCCGTTTTTGTGATGGTGGCAGCCGGAGGCTTTTCTCCGTTAGGCGGTGCGGCAACGAGCGATGAACCCGGAAACCCTGTTGGAATCACCAGAACTGCGATCGTTTGAATGAGTGCAGACAGAGGGGCGCGAATGCGCATGGTTCTGGGTGGTTAGTGTTGGATTGGAATCGTCTGCCAGCCTTGGTCGGAATCTATGAACTCGCGGGCGGCGAAACACCAAATCACAACTTTTTTTGAGGCGAGATATTTAGGATCCTTGATCGAACGTCTCAGCAGGGTGACTCGGACTGCGTTGGCCCCCGATCCGCGGGTGCCTATGAGGTCTGGGACAACGGACGTCTCCTTTGCAAGCTGGTCTAGAAGGCCGGACTGCTCCGCCATGAAGTCATGGTACACAAGAGTGTGGCTGTCTCCAATCAGCAGCAGCGGACTGTGAGAGTCGGGTTGCACGGCTGCGTTACCTTGCCAGATGCGGCGAATGGCGATTATCTCTTTCGGAGCGTTGAGGTCTGGAGCGAGGACCGAGAGATCGCCGACTGCCTCGACTTGGTCCCATTTTTCGACAAATTTCTGTCTGGAATTTTTTTGTAAAAGAGCCCCGTGGGACTGGTTTAGTTGTTTTGCAACAGCCTGCGCTGCAAGCACGCAGCCGGCCCCGGACCAGTGCGAGTCGGTTTTGCAGTAGGTTACTTGCTTTGGGTTGGCCGAACGTGAAAGGACGGGACGCAGGTCTATGTAGGGGATGTGTTTGGAATCCAGTTGCTGAAAAAAGCTGTCGAACGGGTCGGGTGCCAAGCTGGATTTGTCCTGGGGGTCGAGTTCCTCCGAGTAAATCCGCGCCTTCGCGGGGACGGGCATCAGCAGGAGTTGGATCCCCGATGCGCTGAGTTGTTTGTGGAAGTCCTCGATCGCCACCATGGGGTCGGCGTGGTCTGGATTTTGGGACCTGGAAATGCCCCGAGCGGCGGCGCCCCAAAATACTGGGGCACGCAGAAAGCTCAGTTCGGATGACAAGAATAGCCAGCCATTCAAACCCTTTTTAACCGCCGTCTGGGAGGCGGGCTGCTGGGCTGCCGCAGGAATCGGGGCGCATAGGAGTCCGAGTAACATTACGGCTGCACCCAGATTTCCAAAAAAACTCGGCTTAATGGCTTTGCCGAAAATATCGGAGGAGCAGGATTGCCAGACCGGCGGTTGGGGCCGGGGCTTCCGAGGGGGTGGGGCAGGCACTACTTGCATCGCGTGAGTTTTGTGGCGTGAAGTCTTGCAATTACGCAATCTGAAAAATGAGGTTTGTATGGAGATTAAGAGGTTTGTTTGGTTTAGATAAGTGGGAAACTTAAATGGTTTTTAGCTCGCAGATCTTCATCTTTTATTTTTTGCCGTTCAGCCTTGCTGTTTACTACTTGCTGGCAGCGGCACCTCAGAAGGCAAGGAACCTTTGGCTGGCCGTGACGGGCTACGTTTTTTACGGCTGGGCGGAGCCCAGGTTCGTCGTCCTGATGTTTGCGACCACCACTTTGGATTGGATGCTGAGCTTGGTAATCGCCCGCGACCGGTGGCAGTTTTGGCGGGAGCCAGCGGGGGAGGGGGGGGGCCGCAGGCGGCAGCCAGCGAGCCCCACTCAAAAGCTTGCGCTGCAGTGCTCTGTGGTGAGCAACCTCTGCGCGCTCGGGTTCTTCAAGTACTTCAACTTTGCTGTTGAGAGTTGGAATGCCGCTTTCACTGCCCTGGGGGTTCAGTCTGCGGTCTTGGAAGGCACTCTGCGGGTTGTTTTACCACTCGGGATCAGCTTTTACACGTTCCAGGCGCTGAGCTACATCATTGATGTGTACCGGGGGGATGCGGAGGCGATGGAGGATTTCGTCGATTTTTCCTGTTTCGTGTCCATGTTCCCGCACCTGGTCGCGGGGCCCATTTTGAAGTTCTCGTTTTTGGCGGAGCAGTTGCGCGCACGCACGCTGTCTGGGGCAAAGTTCGCCCGGGGCATGGCTTTCTTCTGGATGGGCCTCGGGAAGAAGGTGTTGCTTGCAAATCCGTGTGGTCAAATGGCGGATGCGAGTTTTGACTGTGGGACGAGGGGCGCTTTGGAGGCTTGGGCGGGTGTTGTGGCCTACGCCCTGCAGATTTACTACGACTTCAGCGGCTACTCGGATATGGCGATAGGTTTGGGGCTCATGTTTGGGTTTTATTTCGCTAAAAATTTCAACTCTCCTTATCTAGCGACCTCGATAACTGATTTCTGGAGGAGATGGCATATCTCGCTATCCTCTTGGTTGCGCGAATACCTCTACATACCGCTTGGGGGAAATCGTTATGGCGCGGGGAGGACTTACCTTAATTTGTTCGCGACAATGCTCCTCGGGGGGCTTTGGCATGGTGCTTCGTGGAACTATTTGATCTGGGGCGCTTGGCACGGAGGTGCGCTTGCGATTGAGCGGGCTTTCCGGACGCGGATCTCGTTGAGGATACCGCGTTTTCTTGCTGGATCGGCGACTTTCATAGTGGTGTTGGTGGGGTGGGTTTTTTTTAGGTCCGTAGACTTGCCCGCATCCCTGAACTACCTGGCAACAATGGCGGGCGTTGGTTCTGGGCCGAGTTGGGGTTCAGTCTGCTGGCGGGAGCCTCACCTTTTGATTAGTTTTGCGATTGCTCTCTTGGTTGTGGTCTTCGGCAGGCAGACTTGGGAGTGGACCCAGCAATTGACCGTCCCGAAGGCGTGCGCCGTGCTGTTGATCGGAGGCGCGGGGTTGGTTGCGCTACTGACGCAGGATTATAACCCCTTCATTTACTTTATCTTTTAGGATGAGCTTTGTGGATCCAAGCATTCAAGTGTCTGTCCCTAGCCGCTCTCGGGAGCAAGAGGCGGAGGAGGATTTAGAGAGCCGGAGTTCTGGGGGCCCAGCCCTGGGGGTGATGGCCTTCTTGGGAACCGTTCTCTTATGCGCAGGCGGTTTTCTGGAGGTTCTTTCCGGCCGGCTGGGAGGTTGGGTTCGGGCTGCGGCCGATGCCAGGCATAGTGGCCACGGTGCAGCCGTTTCGAATCAAAGGGAGGGCGATGGTTTATGGAAATTCCCTGATTGGTTTCCCGACGGACAGAGGATTCGCGAATTGGAGGCCAAGTTGATTGAAAGCTCTTGGGCTTCTTCTGAGCTGCGTCCACGGGTGCAAGGTTTCCTCACAGCGTACTTACGGGCGGGCAACTCTCAGGTGGTGGTGGGTTCGGATGGAGATTTGTTTTTTCGCAAGGATTGCGAGTACGTGATTGGGGCGGGTTTTCTGGATCCAGAGCGGATTCGACGGCGCAGCAGCATGGGTGGACTGCAATCAGACCCGGTGAGGGCGATTGTGGACTTTCGAGATCAGTTGGCGGGTTTTGGAGTGGATTTGATGGTCGTCCCCGTGCCTGTGAAGCCGGTGCTCTCCGGGGCGGCGCTGCTTGGCTCCGGTGGCCAGCGGGGCGACGAGGACACTCGTCAAAATGCCTCTTTTGAACTTTTTAAAACGCGGATGCTGGAAGCGGGTGTTTTTATTTACGATCCCGCGCCGATTCTTTCGACACGCGCACGTTCGCTGGGTGAAAGGCAGTTTCTGTTCACCGATACACATTGGAAACCCGAGGCCATGGAGGCGGTTGCGAAGGGCGCCGCTGAGGCGGTTGGCGATCGGCTTGGAGGCCAGGTTTCAAAGGACGCGGGCGCGGTGCCTCAGCGACTTGCTACGGTGGAAGTGAAGGCGTTGGGCGATACATTCGCGCTGCTCGGTTTGGGGAAGGCGCAAAAGTTGTGGGCGCCTGAGAGTGTGGCGATTCATCCGGTGGGGGTGCATGGCGCGTTCTGGCGCGGAAATCCAGGGAGTGATGTGCTTTTGTTGGGGGATAGTTTTTCCAACATTTACTCGGTTCATGGGATGGGATGGGGTGAGGCCGCTGGGTTTGCCGAGCACTTGAGCGTGGCCTTGGGACGCTCGGTGGATGCGATTACTCGCAACAGCGACGGTGCTTTCGCCACGCGGCAGATGCTGCAGCGGGAAATGCTCTCCGGCAGGAACCGGCTTGCGGGAAAGAGAATCGTGGTCTGGGAATTTGCGGTTCGTGAATTAATGTTCGGAGATTGGAAGCAATTGCCTTTGACGGTTGGGGAGGCTCCGCCGGCCTCCTTCTATTGTCCGCCCGAGAATTCCAAAGTACGCATTTTAGGAATGGTGCGGGAAATTTCCAGAGTGCCCCGACCGGGATCCGTGCCTTATCAGGAGCACATCGCAAGCGTCCATTTGGGTTCGGTCGAGTTGATAAGGGACGGCGGAAAACGGGAACGGGTGGGGGACTGCCTTGTTTACGCATGGAGCATGCGCACCCAACAACTCACTGATGTTGCCCGATTGCGCGCTGGGGAGATGGCCAGTTTCGACGTGACGGATTGGACTGGGGTCGGTGTGGAAATGGAAAAGTACCAGCGAAGTGAGTGCGCCGATCCAAGATTGTTGGCTGAACCCCCTGTTTGGGGGGAGTGGGTGCCGGTGCGTTAGGATGCACCGCACTGAGAGCGCCGGTTGCTGGACGGAGAACACTTGCATGGCAGGTGGGCTTAGCCGATATTGGCGGATCACACCTAAAAACTGAACCATGGCCGCAGCAAACGATTTACGCAAAGGAATGTGCATCCGCTACAATGGGAATGCAGCAATCGTACTCGAAGTACAGCATCGAACCCCAGGCAACCTGCGGGCCTTTGTGCAGGCGATTATCCGATACATCGGCACGGGGAAATCGGCAGATGTGAGGTTCGGCTCGACGGACAAAGTGGAGACCGTAGATGTGCATCGGCAGAAGTTGGATTTTTCTTATAAGGACAACACTGGCTATCACTTCATGGATCCGGAGACCTACGAGACGGTGACCTTCGATCCGGATTTCATCGGCGAGGCCAAGGAGTATTTGAACGAAAATTTGTCTGTGGAGGTACTTTTCGTGGAGGGAAAGGCGGCGAACGTTGAGTTGCCGGCGTCGGTGAATTTGAAGGTTGCCGAGTCGGCGGAGGGCGTGCGCGGCGACAGCGCTAACAACGTGCAGAAGCCTGCCACCCTCGAAACTGGAAAAGTAGTCACCGTTCCGCTGTTCATTAAGGAGGGAGAGGTGGTGAAAATCGACACTCGCACGGGTCAGTACATGGGGCGGGCGTGACGGTTCAGATTGATTGTCGCGCTGAGCCGCGATCACTGGGCAAATGTTGATTCGTTGGAAGCTTTCAGCGGAGACGAGAATGAGCCGAAGAGCCGAGCGGACGCTTAAATCAAACAGGAGGTTTGTAATGGAGCGGGCAGAGGGTTAGCTCAGTAGTTTTTACGGGAAACAGGGAGAAGCAGAGCAGTTAAAGGAGATCGTCATTGAGCCCGAAAAAACCATTTCTTGGCCCCGGTCAGAGACAGGTTGAAGAGGGCAGGCGCGGCTCTAAGTCTGCGAAAGCGGCGAAACCCGCTAAATCCCTCAAATCCTCCGGGAACAGACGGCGGGAGGGCTTGAGGGCGGCCGCGGGTGTTTCAGAGGAGTTGGTTCGAGGGGAGGGAAGTTCGCATGCCCAGGAGCGTGGTAACTGGGGGCGTGAGGAGTGTGGTGAGGTAGGCGGCGAGGTGGGGAACCGTAGTCTGGGTGGTGAGCGGCGGGTTTCCGTGGTTTGGTTGAAAAATGTGGTCGGTGTTTTTCTGCTGCCGGTGGCGTGGGTTTGGACATTGACCGTCTTTGGCGCTCTTGGCCGCGAAACCCTGAAAAACAGGTTTTGGCAGACTGAGGATTTTTGGTTCTTTGGCTTGGGAGTCGTGCTTTGGATGGTGTGGTTCACGGGGAGTTTGTACATGCAGGGGGCGCCCCGTCCGATGCGGGTCTATGTTTTCGGGCACGAGTTGACGCATGCGATCTGGACGTGGCTATCGATCGGCAGGGTGTCCGACTTTAAGGTGTCCAAAGAGGGTGGGCACATTGTGACAGATAGTCCGAATATTTGGGTGACGCTGAGTCCGTATTTTTACCCAGTCTATTGCGTGGCCTTGTTGCTGCTGTTCGGCGTGGCCAGTTTTTTTTACGATTTTAAGGTTCTGGTCCCAGAGGGGCAGTTGTTGTCGCCCCTGAGAGTGGTGTTCATGCTTTTAGGGGCCGCTTGGGCGTTCCATCTGAGTTTTACGGTTTGGATGATCCGTCGGGGGCAAAGTGACCTTCGGATGCACGGCAATTTTTTCTCGCTCGTTCTGATTTACATAATGAACTTGGTGGTTTTCTCGGTTTTTCTGGTTCTGACTGCGCCTGGGGTCGGGGTGGGGTCGATATGCAAGGATTTGTTGGAGAATTCCGCCGAGGTCGCCGAGGGGGTGTGGCGGGGCATCATGTACTTGAAATCGCAGTGGTGAGGTCCGCCTTCGATTGGCCGAGTTTCAGCATCGGTCTAGGGTGCGAAGTTGGAAAAGCGGATTTCTGCTTTGACCGATGGCGAACCCTGAACGTTATTGGCAAAAGTGTGTTTTTGCACCCCGAGAATGCCCCTCGGATTGCGCAAACTTCGCATACATGCTTCGTATTTGAGAGTGCCTATCGGCGTATGCTGAAGTAAGGTGTCGGCTGACTTTGTTTAAGGTTTTACAATGATTTATCCCAGAGGAGGTTGCTCATGTTGAATGGATTTTTTGGTTTGTTCTCCAGTGATATTGGAATTGATTTGGGGACGGCTAATACGTTGGTTTTCGCCAAGGATCACGGAATCGTCCTCCGTGAACCCTCAGTGGTGGCGGTTCAGGCTGGCACCAACCGGGTTCTCGCGGTGGGGGACGAGGCCAAGCGAATGCTTGGGCGTACACCGGGAAATATCGTGGCTATCCGTCCACTCAAGGACGGGGTCATCGCTGATTTCGAGATTACTGAGGCCATGCTTCGGCACTTCATTCAGAAGGTGCATGGGAAAAAAACGCTTTTCCGACCCCGTCCCCGCGTGGTTGTTGCGGTTCCATCTGGGATCACCGAGGTGGAGAAGCGGGCGGTGAAGGACAGTGCGCTGAGGGCGGGGGCCCGCGAGGTGCATCTCATTGAGGAACCGATGGCGGCGGCGATTGGATGTGGGTTGCCTGTCCAGGATGCTGCCGGCAACATGATTATTGATATTGGGGGAGGGACGACAGAGGTGGCGTTGATCTCGCTCTCTGGAATTGTGTATTCGCGGAGCGTGCGCGTCGCCGGGGATGAGTTGGACGAGGCAATTATCCAGTACATGAAGCGGGCCTACAATCTGATGATTGGCGAGCGGACGGCGGAAGATATTAAGATCAAGATTGGCTCGGCATACCCTCTGGAAAGGGAAGCCACTATGGAGGTAAAGGGGCGCGATCTAGTGGCGGGATTGCCAAAGACTTTGACGATTACGTCTCAGGAAATCAGAGAGGCCCTGCTGGAGCCAATTTCAACGATCGTGGATTCGGTGCGTGTTGCATTGGAGCGATGCCCTCCGGAATTGTCAGCTGATTTGGTGGACAGAGGGTTGGTGCTTGCAGGGGGCGGTGCATTACTGCGGGGCTTGGACAAGCTTTTGACCGAGGAAACGGGACTGCCCGTGCACTTGGCCGAGGATCCGCTGAGTGCGGTGGCGGAGGGCACAGGGAGGGCGCTTCAGGAATTGAAGTTCCTGCGTCAGGTGTCAACCGTGACAGAGACCCGTCACTGAGCCCGGTGATGTTTTCAAAAGCTTTTTCAGGCGAAGGCGTTTGAGCCAAGTTTTCGAGTGTCACGCCGAGGGCACCTGGAAGGTGTCCACCAATTCAGACTGCAATTCATCATGAGGATTCGCTCCAAGTTGATCGCGGTGGCTGTTTTTGTGACGGTGGTGCTTGTTCTGATTCTCGGTTCGGGGAATCCGACTGCGATGCGGGCGGCGCAGTCGGCTTTTCTGGGATTATTGTCTCCGTTTCTGCGATCGGGTTCGTCGTTGGAGCGGAAGTTCAATGCGCTTCGCGAGGGGCTCAAATCCATCGACGAGTTGGAGCACGAAAACCGAATGTTGCGCCTAAGCAACCGGGAGTTGAGCGCAACGAATCAGACGCTTCGCGGGATGGAGGCGGAGAACGCCAGGCTCCGGAAGGCTCTCGATTACCGGGCGAAGGCGCCGTTCAGGTTGCTTTCAGCAAGAATCATCGGCAGGGATACATCGACTTGGTTCAATCAAATCATGATAGACCGCGGTTCGGAGGACGGGATCCGCCGGGACATGCCCGTGCTCACCGAGGATGGTTTGGTGGGCAAGACCACCACGGTCTCGGACCACACCAGCGTGGTGATCTTGATTTCTGATGAGAATTGTAAGGTTGCTGCAAGCGTTGAGAACTCTAGGGAACAGGGAATTGTGCGTGGGGAAAGGGCTTCAAGTGCTTCAACTCCGCTGGTGTCGCTGTTTTTCTTGTCCAAACAGGCGGGGCTCTTGCCTGGACAGAAGGTGATGACCTCGGGTGTGGGCGGTGTTTTTCCTCCGGGGATCCAACTGGGCGCCGTGGAGGAATTCAAGGTGCGGCAGTTGGATGGGATGGCGGCTCTCATCCCATCTGTGGACTTAGCGACTCTGCAGGACGTTTTTGTCGTGATGGGGGATAGGTAGTGATGTTTTTTTTATTCATCATCGCGAGCCTGCTGGTGTCCCTTGTGATGCAGCATTTTTTGGGAACTGTCCCCCCTTGGGGGGCGCGCATCTTGTTGATGCCGATCGTATTTTTTTACGGCGCGCTCTCTTTTCCAACTTCTGGCATGTTGGTGCTGGCGTTCATTAGCGGGGTTTCATGGGATTTGCTGCATGGAGTCTGGGTGGAGGAAAGTCTTGAGTTGGGGGTGGGTTGGTCTGTGTGCGCCTATGCTGTTTTCGGGGCCATTGTGAGCGGGTTGAGGCCGCTGTTTTTGAGGGGGCGCTGGGAAGTGCACTGTTTGTTCAGCGGCGTGGCTGTCGCGTGCCTCGTATTGATCGAGTACGCCTTGATTTGCCTTAGGCGTGAGCCGCTGGCGTTTGACTTTTCGCCGGTGGTTTGGGGGCGCGTGCTCGGCGCAGGGGTGGTTGCATTGGTTGTTTCTCCGGTTGTCTTCGCTGTGCTCGGATACGTGGCGCGACTGATGAGGCACCGTCACTACCGGAGCACTTGGAGGGATTTTTACGATGAGTAAACCCCAAAACACCCGCCGCTCGCGAAGCGGTCCTAACCCCGAGTTACGCCTTTATTTCATGGCGGTTCTCATGGTGATGGGATTGTCGGTTCTCGTGGGGCGCCTGTGGTGGTTGGAGGTCGCTCACGGTGATCGTTGGGCAAAGCGAATGGCCTCGCGTTCCGAGGTGACCGTCCGAGTTCCCTCGGTGCGCGGCGAGATTCGGGATCGAAGCGGTCTGACACTAGTGGGAAACCGAGCCAGTTATGAGGTGGACTTTTACCTCCCCGACATGGTGCGGGGCTATCGCCAGAATTATGGCAAGCCCCCGATGGCCACCTACACCGCGCCCGTCAGGCAGATGCTCAAGGAGAAGCGGGAGGAGGATGTGGTTCAGATCGTGAACAGCACGATTGTCCCGCGACTCAATGAGCTGGAGCTTGCGAGGGATTACAATAGCAGCCGGCTCCAGCGCCATTACCGGAACAACTCTGAGGTTCCGTTTACCTACATCGAGGAATTGGATTTTAAGACAATCGCCAAGTTCTCAGAGAACGACGTCGGCTTGCCGGGCGTTGAAATCTCGATTCGCCCCGTCAGACAGTACGTTTACGGGGCTCTTGGAGCCCATATCTTGGGGTATGTAGGCGCGCCGGTGGACATCGATAAGCTTCCGGATATTCGGAAATATTCCTTTTATCAGCCGGACTCCGAGGGGAAGTCGCAGGTCGAGCTGCACATGGATCGCTGGTTGAAGGGGACTCCGGGAGTCAGGGTGTTGCAGCGCAATTTGAAGGGAGTCATCGAGTCTGAGATCCGCCGGGTGGAGCCCAAACAAGGCAACCATGTTTACCTGACCATTGACTCCAGAATGCAGTACATCGTGGAGCGCGCGTTGCGGGATGCCGGGGTCGGTCGCGCCGCGGCGGTGGTGGTTGATCCGACGAACGGCGAGATTTTGGCGATGGCGTCGGTGCCTTCTTACGATCCGAACGTTTTCATTCCGAATATCAGCCGAGAGCATTGGCAACAGATTACCAAGGATGAAACCGATCCTTTGACGAACCGGGCAATTCAGGGATACGCCCCGGGCTCGACTTACAAGGCGGTGTCGGGGTTGGCGGGACTGAAGAAGGGGCTCACGGCGAAGAACACTTTTGCTTGCGCAGGCGGGGTTTCATACGGAGCTAAGTTCATGAAGTGTTGGGTGGTGGACCGGCATCTGCCGCCGCATGGAAGCGTGGGGCTTTCAGATGCACTGAAATTTTCATGCAACGCGTTTTTTTACCAGTGGGGCAACGCGGCGGGCATTGATCAGATTGTTGAAGTCGGCGAAGCGCTCGGACTGGGGCAGCGGAGCGGCTTGCCTTTGAGCGGCGAGGATGCCGGCATTTTGCCCAGTCCGGAATGGTTGCGCGTGGTGAGTCCTCAAGAGCGCTGGTCGAACGGCTATACTGCGAACGTATCGATCGGCCAGGGTGCCGTCGAAGCTTCGCCAGTTCAAATGTGCATGGTGGCGGCTGCAGTCGCAAACGGCGGACTTTGTTTCGCTCCAAAACTTGTTTCGCGGGTGGTGGATGAGGCCGGCAATGATGTTGTGAATCCAGAGACAGGCGAAAAGGTGGTCGGTCCGATGCCGAAATTGAGGGCGGATTTGAGGGCGTTGGGAATTTCTGATGAGCAGATTGAATTGATTCGAAGGGGGATGTGGAAGGTTGTGAACGAACCCGGTGGTACCGGCAAAAAGGCCCAAGTGAAGGGGATGGAGGTTGCCGGGAAAACGGGGACAGCGCAGTTTTGGCGTGAGGTCGCGGGGAAAAAGGAGAGGGACAACCACACGTGGTTCATGTGCTTTGCCCCGTACAACAGTCCGCGTTTTGCGGTGACCGTGTTCGTCCAGGGCGCAAAGTCTGGTGGGGCCGTAAGCGCTCCAATTGCACAGCGGATCCTTGAGCAGTGCAGTGCGCTTGCCAACGGATACGATCCCGGCTTGTCAGCGCTTCAGCCCGCGCCAGGCAGTTTCCAGCAGATTGACGAGGTCAATTACAAGACCGGCCCGATTTTTGGCGCCGAGTCGCAAGCGGATCGTGAAACCGCGGACCATGCGGAACCCGCCGCGAAGCCGTCGAAGAAAAATACCGCATCCGAGGCGCAACCGGATATAAAGCCGGAGGCCGACGATCGGGGAAAGGTTTCTCAAAAGTCGCCAAAGATAGAATCTTCCGAGAAAAGAAGTTTATTTGAGAGACTGTTCAGGCCTAGAAAAGAGCCCACGCCCCAACCCACCCCTCCACCTGCGGGATCCTCTCCGCGCTGATTTCCAGTGTTTTTTAACCTTTTTCCAAAAATTATTTCCATGACCGAACGCGTCAAACGCCTTCTTGGTCTTGCCCCGCGGCGGACTGGGAACACCCTGATTATTAGCTCAGAAAAGTTGGAACGCCGTGTAGCCCTGCTTGAAAACGGGGTCCTCGAAGAGTATTCCATTGAGCGGCAGACGGATCGCAATATTGTCGGGTCCATTTTCAAGGGCCGGGTGAAGAACATCGAACACGGATTGAAAGCGATGTTTGTCGATATCGGCTTTGAAAAGAACGCCTTCCTTCATTTCTGGGATGCCTTGCCTGCAGCCCTCGACAGCGGCGTCGAGCAGGTAGAGCGGGCCGGAAGCTCCAAGAAGAAAGACCGTATCACTGCGAAGGATATTCCCCAGATTTACCCTGTGGGCAGCGAGGTGTTGGTTCAGGTGACCAAGGGGCCGATCTCAACTAAGGGGCCGCGCATCACGACCAACGTATCATTGCCGGGCCGCTATCTGGTTTTAATGCCGTATAGCGATCAGTGCGGGATTTCGCGCAAGATTGAGTCACCGAAGGAACGGGATCGCCTCAGAAAGGTTCTTAGAGAGCTCGATATTCCGGAGGGGATGGGAGTCATCATCCGCACTGTCGGAGAAGGGCAGAGAGCCCGTTACTTTGTGCGCGACTTGGGGCTTCTCCTCGAGCAGTGGAGGAAAATCGAGGACACGGTCAACAAAAGATCGGCTCCTGTCTGTGCCTTTGAGGAGCCTGACTTGGTGGAGCGCACCGTGCGGGATTTTTTGACGGATGAGATTGACGAAGTGCACTGCGACGATGACGCCGCGGTGAAGCGAATGGGAGAACTGGTTGGAGAGATCTCCAAACGTTCCAAGGGACGGATCCAGCACTATTCGGGGTCGGCTCCAATTTTTGAGAATTTTGGGGTTCAAAAGCAGATTGATGATGCGTTTCATCGGCAAGTTTGGCTGCCTTGCGGTGGGTACATTGTGATTGATGAAACCGAGGCTTTGATTGCCATCGATGTGAATACCGGTCGGAATAAGGGAGGGAAAGACGTCGAAAAAACGATCCTTCAAACCAACTTGGAGGCCGCGGATGAGATGGCTCGGCAGATGCGTCTCAGAAATATCGGAGGCTTGATCATCGGGGACTTCATCGACATGAAGAGCCGAAAGGATCAGCAGTTGGTTTACCAGCGGATGAAGGACCGCCTTAAGCGCGACAAGGCGAAAACCCATGTGCTGCCCATTTCTCCGCTGGGCCTGATGGAGATGACCCGCCAGCGCGCTCAGGAATCGATCTCAGGCTCTGTGTACGAGTCTTGCCCGTATTGCAACGGGCGGGGCAAAGTGAAGAGTGCTATGACGATGAGCGTTGAGTTGCAGCGTTCCCTGCATCGAGTGCTGAGAAAGCATCCGGACGTTCACGAGCTAAAAATCACGGTGAACCCGCATGTTTTGCAGCGACTTCGCAGTGAGGATGAAGAGCTGCTGATCGAAATTGAGCGCAAGTACGAAGGGCGGATGACTTTCAGGTCGGATGCAACCTTTCACCACGAGCGTTTCACCATCGTCGACGCCCAGTCGGGTCAGGAACTGAAAGACTGACGCCTGTCGGCGATCTGTCGAAAGCTTCGCGCAGGATTTAGTTCCACGTCCAATTTCCAAGGAAGCGGTATTTCCAATTGGGCTTTTGATCATGGGTGACAGTCCCTTTTACCTACATCAGCTGAGCCCGTTTCTCTGGGAGATCTCTGAGGGCGTTGGGATTCGCTGGTACGGTTTGTCGTACGTGCTGGCGTTTCTCGGAGGTCAAAAGATCTACCAGTGGCTTTCAGAGCGAAGGCTCAACCCGATTGCACCGGGCGCGGTGCAGGATTTTATCACATGGGGGGCTGTGTTCGGCGTGCTCCTTGGGGGAAGGCTGGGGTACATGTTGTTGTACGACTTTTCGCGGCTGATTGAGAGTCCTGCTTCAGCGCTGAGAGTCTGGGAGGGGGGGATGGCCAGCCATGGCGGCATCTTGGGGTTAGTGCTTTACACCTTTTATTATTCTCGTCGTCACGGTGTTTCATGGACGGGAATCGGGGACAGTCTTGTAGTTTCTGCTCCTCTGGGGTTGTTCTTGGTTCGGATGGCCAACTTCATCAATGGCGAGCTCTACGGACGGGCTTCCAGCGTTCCATGGGCGGTGCAATTTCCCTCGGAGTTGCGGGACCGGCCCGGTCTGTTGCAGGGCACTCCCTTGGCGGCGACTCCGGTTGAGACGGTTTTGGATGTTTGGCGCAAGGGGCTTGAGTCGGGACGAGCTTACGAGCCCGTTCTGAGGGAAGTCCTTACGCCGAGACATCCCTCTCAGATTTACGAAGGGCTTCTCGAGGGGGTGCTGCTGTTTTTGGTCCTTTGGTTCATGCGCATCAGAATGAGCGTGCCCCGTGGGGTTTTAACCGGCTCATTTTTCTTGCTTTACGGGGTTTTGAGAATTGTCGGAGAACAGTTTAGAGAGCCTGATGACTTTAATTTTGGTATGCCGCGCGGGGTTTTTCTTTCGCTGTTTTTATTGCTCATCGGTGCCGTATTCACGGTTTGGGGGTTGCGGACCGCTGAGTTTGAGGACGGGGTTTCCCGGAGCCCAAGGCGCTGAAAGTTTTCAGGCGATTTTGCCTGTCCTGTGGGGCAGGTTGATTTTGGGTTTGTGTTTCGGGCCCGGATTCCTAGTCTCTTGCCCCCCTCTTTAAGGCCGTTATGTTTCGCGCACCCACAGAAATGAAGATCCTCACTGGCTCGGCCCACCGAGTTCTGGCTGAGCGGATTTGTGCGTACATCGGTGTGCCTCTTGGGGATGCGACGGTCACTTCATTCCCCGATGGAGAGACTTTCGTGAAGATCAACGAGAACATTCGCGGACGTGATGTCTTCATTGTTCAGCCTACGTGCCCTCCCACGAACCAGAATTTGATGGAGCTGTTGATCATGGTGGATGCCGTGCGGCGCGCTAGCGCGGCACGAATTACGGCGGTTATTCCATTTTTTGGATACGCAAGGCAGGACAGGAAGGATCAGCCCCGAGTGCCAATTACCGCGAAGCTCATTGCTAACCTGCTCACCGCGGCGGGTGTAAGCCGCGTGTTGACGATGGATTTGCACGCCCAGCAGGTCGCCGGGTTCTTTGACATTCCTGTGGATCATTTGTACGCGGCGCCGGTCATCGTGCGGGAGCTTCACAAGCGAAGCTTCAAGGATCTTGTGGTGGTTTCCCCGGACGTCGGCGGTTTGAAAATGGCCTCGGCCTATGCGCAGACTCTCGATGCAGGTTTGGCGATCGTCGCGAAGCGTCGCAAGAGTGCCACGGAAACCGAGGCGATGAACGTCATCGGAGAAGTCGAGGGGCGGGATGTGATTCTGGTGGATGATCTCACCGAGACTGCGGGCACGCTCGTGAGCGCGGCCAAAATTTTGAAGGACCGCGGGGCTAATCAGGTGATCGCCTGTGTCAGTCATGCGGTGATTTCCGACTTGGGGGTGGAGCGTTTGGCAGGCTCTCAGTTGGGCGAATTACTGACGACCAATAGCGTTCCAGTTCGCGAGGTCCCTGGGTTCAAAATTTCCTCCCTGTGCATCTCTGAACTTATCGGTGAGGGGATCAAGCGGGTTCATGACGATGAGTCGGTCAGCTCACTTTTCGAAATCAGCAAAAAAAAGAACGCATAACGTACAAAGACTATGGCAAAGCAAATTAAACTCTCAGCTAATGCTCGCCTCGGAGTAGGTCGCAATTCCGTGAAGAAGATTCGGGCGGCAGGTCAGGTTCCAGCCGTCATTTATGGGTCGACTCAAGAAGCGATGAACCTCCAGCTCGCAAGCCGGCAAATCTCAGATGTCTTGGCCCATGCAACGGGCGAGCAGGTTTTGGTTGAATTGGAGATCGCATCGGCTTCAGGCAGCGCTTCAAAGCTCGCACTGATTCAGAACGTGCAGCACCACCCTGTCCGAGGAGATATTCTCCACGTGGACTTTCATGCGGTCGCAGCAGACGAGAAAATGCACGCGCATGTTGTGGTTGAAACCGTTGGAGAATCCGTTGGCGTCAAGACCTTCGGTGGGTTGCTGGTCACCATGTTGCACAGCATTGAAGTGGAGTGCTTGCCTAAGGACCTGCCTGAACGCATCGTTGTGGATGTGAGCGCTCTCAACTTAAATGATGCGGTGCATCTGCGCGATTTAAAGTTCCCCGCGGGCGTTTCCTTCCGTGGCGACGGCGATGTGACAGTGCTCCGCGTGACTTCCCCGAACTTGACTGAGGCGGCTCCATCTACCGAAGGGCCCACTCAGCCTGAGGTTTTGCGCGAGAAGAAGCCTGCAGAGGGTGCGGAGAAGAAATAGCGCGTTCCACAGAAGACGAAGTCGAACAGCTAGCACCTTCCCGAGTCTTGAAAAGGACTGGGAGGGTGTTTGCATTTTGAGTCTCTGATGTTTGGCCAAAAATCCGCGGTTTCTAGACAGAAAAGCAAAAGCGGGCAAAGAGCATGAGTGTTTCTGCCGGATTCAGGTTAATTGTTGGGCTTGGAAATCCGGGCAAGGAATATGAGGACACACGTCACAATGTGGGGTTTATGGTTCTGGACGGATTGATGCGCGGTCGCGCCGAATGGCGTAGGGAGACGGCGTGGAGTTCGCTCATTGCATCCTGGGAGGGAGCGGTTTTTTGCAAACCGCAAACTTTTATGAATCTAAGCGGCAGATCGGTCGCAGGGATTGCCAAGTTTTTTAAAATACCTGTTGAAGCGATTTTGGTGGTATCCGATGACATGGCTTTACCTCTTGGGAAGTTGCGGATTCGCCCTGGGGGGTCGGCAGGAGGCCATAATGGTCTCAAATCAATCTTCGAATCGCTTGGTACAGATCAGGTGGCCCGTCTGCGGGTGGGGATTGGGGCATGCCCAGAATCGGAGGCGTCGGGGTACGTGTTGGGGCGGTTTAGTGCCGGGGAGACCCAAGCCCTAGGGGAAGTCCTTACTCGCGCGCAGGAGGCCGTTCTTTGCGCGAAATCCGATGGATTGATGAAGGCAATGAACGCTTTTAATTGACCTTCGCAATCCGGTAGGTCATTTTGACCGACCCTATTTTATTACAGATGAAAAAGCGATACGAAGGAATGTTGATTTTGAACGTGAAGGGCAGCGAAGACGGCGCAAAGGAAGTAATCGAGCGTCTCGAGGCTGAATTCAAGAAGGAAGGTGCCGTTGTGGAGCAGGTTCAAAAGATGGGCAACCGGCCATTTTCTTACGCCGCGGGTGATCTGAGTAGTGGATATTACGCGAATTTCGTTTTCCAATCGCAACCCGACGCGATTGCGCGGATTCAAGCGAAGCTGAAACTGGATTCTGACGTGTATCGCCAGTACTTCTTGCTCGCGACCAACCGCGATAAAGCAGCTTAAACCGGGTTTCTGTCGCGGTGAACGCGGCTTGTGCTTGATTCCCTTGAAAATCTGAGACGGAGCGGTTCCGGCAGTCGGACTGGGAGAAAAAGTTCGCGCAGCTTCAGACGAGGGGAGAGGGGAAACTTTTCGGATCCAGACTTTTGGAGATTAAAAATCAGTTAATCCAGCATTATGCCTAACCTAAACAAAGTGATGATCATGGGGAACCTTACGAGGGATCCCGAGGTGAAATACACGCCGAAGGGAACAGCGGTTGCGGATCTGGCTTTGGCGATCAACCGTGTTTACTCCACAGATGCCGGTGAAAAGCGTGAGGAGACCACCTACGTGGACGTGGAGTTGTGGGGTAGGCAGGCTGAGATCGCGGGGGAGTATCTTCGCAAGGGGCGGCCAGTGTACATCGAGGGTCGGCTAAAGCTGGACACTTGGGACGATAAGCAAACGGGCCAGAAGCGCTCCAAAATGCGCGTGGTTGGAGAGGCGATGCAGTTGTTGGGTTCCCGAGATGGAGGAAGCGGCGGTGCGGAAGGGGAAGATGGGGCGCCACGCCAGTCGCAGCGGCCACCTCAGAGATCCGCAGGTGCCCCAGCCCAGTCAAAGCGGCCTGCCGATCCGGATCTGGACGTCGAGGGCGACGACATACCTTTTTAACGGCCTTACCGGCCTTTCCTCGGCTCTCCTGCCACAGAGGGCGTGATTGGATGCAGTGTGGTGGTTGAGGGTGTGGAGGATTTTAGACAGCCGCAGTTGCTGCTGCAGTCGGTGTTCCGCGCGTTTCGGGGTTTCGGGCGGCCGATTTTTCGTGCGACCAGAGTCAGTATTGCGCCCGCTACGGTTATCATCACCAAAGCGAGATCGGTGGCTTTATCCATGATGGTTGCCTCGTGAATTTTAATTTGATCGAACGGTGTGTCGGCGGTGGGGATCACTGCCACCCAAACAAGCGCCCGCCGTGATAGACGACGAACGACGCCAGCCACGCGAGGGCGGACATGTAGATGAATTGAAAGGCCGGCCACGTCAGCGAGTTTGTCTCCCTTCTCACCACCGCAAGGGTGCTCACACACTGCATCGCTAAAACGTAGAAAACCATCAAGCCGATGCACACAAGCGGGGAGTAAACTGGGCGGTCGTCCGCGTGGCGCTCCGCTCTCATTGTGTCTTTTAATGGCTCAACCGAGTCTCGCGAGTCGGATGACTCCACGTTGTAGACTATGCTCATCGTGGATACGAAAACCTCCCTTGCCGCGAGCGAGCCAATCAGTCCGATTCCGATCTTCCAGTCGAAGCCAAGCGGAGCGATCAGAGGCTCGATTGCCTTGCCAAGCCGGCCAGCGGCGCTGAAGGCGATTTTTTCACTTTCAGTCGCATTTGAACTTTCGGGTTTTGGGTAAGTGGTGAGCGCCCAGAGCAGCACTGAAAGCGCAAGAATCACCGTGCCAGCCCGCTCTAGAAACAGGAGAGCCCGTTCCTTCATTCGTAATAAAAGCCCCTTGATCGATGGAACTCGGTATGGCGGCATTTCCATCAGGAGAAACGGAGTTTCGCTCCGTAGAATTGTTTTTTTAAATAGCCAGGCCATCGTGAAAGCTGCGGCAATCCCAAGCATGTACATTGAAAGCATGATAAGGCTCTTCATCGCAGCCGGCGCGTCGGGGAGAAGGACGGCGATCAGCAGCGTGTAGACCGGGATCCGAGCGGAGCAGCTCATCAATGGCGCGACTAGAATCGTCACTAAGCGATCCTTGCGGTTTTCGATGGTACGGGTGGCCATCACTCCCGGAATCGCGCAGGCGAAGGAACTCAGCATTGGAATGAATGATTTGCCGTGCAGACCCACGCTCGACATCAAGCGGTCCATCATGAATGCCGCGCGCGCCATGTAGCCGCTGTCCTCTAAAAAGCCGAGGAACAAGCTCAGGATGAGGATTTGGGGTAAAAAAATCAGCACACCCGTAACTCCCGCGAGCATGCCGTCAACAACCAGGGAGCGAAAGTCCCCTTCAGGCATGTGGGTTTGCAAAAAATCCCCAGCCAGCTTGAACCCCGCCTCAATCCAGTCCATTGGAATTTGAGCCAAATAAAATATCGCAAAGAACATGGTCAGCATCGCCCCGATGAAACTGAGCCAGCCAAAAAAACGATGTGTCAGAACCGCGTCGAGTTTGTCAGAGGCCCGCGCAGTCGAGTTGTTTGTCCCCCTGACGGCTTCGGCGACGATTTGGCTGATCCAGTGGTAGCGCGCCTCCACGATTTCTGCCACGGGATCAATCCCCGCAGCCCGGATGTTTTGCTGGGAGGCAGCAATTTGCGCGCGCGTGCCCAGTGGCAGATCTGCAAGGGAAGATATTGCTTTTTCAGAGGAGCCGAGAAGCAGTAAGGCTTCAGCCCTCTTTGCCCGCTCGGGTACATTCAAGAGTGATCCGAGTGAGCCGGCTTCTTTTTCAACGGCCTCATGCTGTGGCGCGCGGCAGTTTGCGGCTGCAGGTAGCTTTCCTGAGATCGCCTGTCTGAGCGTGATGAGGCCCACCCCGGCGGTCGCGACGGTCGGAATCACGGGGATCCCAAGTTTTTCGGACAGGGCGGAGGGATCGAGCCTGATGTCTTGCTTTTCAGCCATGTCCACCATGTTCAGCGCAAGAACCACCGGCAAACCCAGTTCCAAAATCTGTGCGGTCAGGTAAAGATTCCGCTCAAGATTCGTTGCGTCGACAACAATCACGATGACCTCCGGCACGGGTGTATCGGGTTGACGTCCCAGAAGCACGTCGCGCGAAACGATCTCGTCTGGAGAGCGAGCTTGCAGGCTGTAGCAGCCAGGGAGATCGATTACAGTGATCGGTTCACCATGAGTACCGAAGCACGTCCCTTCTTTTTTTTCAACCGTGACACCAGGGTAGTTACCGACCTTTTGACGCAATCCGGTCAGGGCATTGAAGATCGTCGATTTACCACAGTTCGGATTGCCGGCGATCGCAACTCTACGCGCTTTGCTGGACGCAACTTCAGGGTGGGTTGTTTCCATGGCGCTCGACTAGCCCTTGGCGATTAGAACGCCGCTGGCCTCGCTTTTTCTGAGCGAAAGGCGGTAGCCGCGCACCATGATCTCAATTGGGTCTCCCATGGGGGCGATGCGCACGAGAGTACATTCCACACCCTTTGTGAGTCCCATTTCGCTTAACCGCTGGCGGGTTTCCGAATCCAATTCAAAGCCAGAGACGGTGCCTTTTTCTCCCAGTTGCAGAGTGCTGAGCGGGGCTGGCGTCATGCCATAACAGGTTCCACGAGCACAGCTTCGCCAAGTGCCCGTCCAATCGCAAGCCTCATGCCGTACACCGAACAAATGATCGCCGAACCATCCATCACTTTGCAAATTTCAGAGGATTCACAAAAGCCCATCTCTCTCAGTTTGTTGCATTCTTCCACGCCAGACTGCAGCGACAGGATGCGGAGTTTTTCACCGCAACGGGCCGAGCAAAGATTCACTGTTGGCTGTGGGGGCATGTTGTGTAGCTTAGTGAGACTGAGAATCAGTCGCAATAAAAAACTCCAGAGGCCGGATGATATCGAGTGAAGCGGGAAACTGTATTTTCCTACTTCGGGAAAAACCGCGAATCAGGGTTTTTTGTCGCTTTCCGGAGATTGAATCTCCTTGCGGAGGCGCTGAGCAATCTCCTCGAGCTCCGTCTTTCTTCGCAATTCCAACTCTTGCTTCAGGGAGGTATCTACCTTGCGGCGTTCTTCTATGTACCGCTTTTGGAATTGTTCAGCTTGCTCTGGGCTCAGATTCGAATCGGCGATAAGCGCGGAGGCCTCTTCAGTTGCGCGCTTGCGAAGTTGCCCATCCCTGTCTCTTAACGCCTGTTTTTGATCATCTGAAAGCGTTTGCCACGCCTTTAGATTCTCCAAGAGTTGCTTCCTTTTCTCAGGAGGGAGTGTGCGGATGGTACGCAACAAGTGTTCTTGCTCGGCGCCTTTTAGCCCCTTGCTTTTTTCACCCTTTTGCGGGGCCGCATCGCCACTCGACGGTTCCTGAGTTCCGGTTGTCCCGTTCGTCGACGACTCAAGCTTTGTCTGTACCTTGGCTTGAAGTTTTTTCCCTTCAGTTTGAAGCAACGAGCCCGAGTTGGACTCCCCCTCCGCGCCATTCAATTGACTGACGCATAGAAACGCAGCCATCGCGATTCCAGATGAAAGCAGTCTGGAAATCAGGGATTTAAAGAATCGAGCCATGGTGAGGTAAGATGGGTTGCAATCTCGGCCTCCAGTAATTCATCCAAGTTTGCAATCAAGGGAAGATCAGCCGTCGTAAGGTTTGATGCATTCAGTGCGGCAATCCATTCTTCATCATCGCTTTGAACCCTATTTCGCGAATCTACGCCGAAAAACACCAGAATTCCAGCAAGGGCAAAAGTTGCTGCGATTGCTGAGAATTTAGACAGATTCCACCTGAAGACCTCTTTCCGAAGCACCTTATCCTCGGGGCCGAGTTGTCGGATTGATTGAATCACTCGATCCGTAAAGTCAGGCCGAAGCTTTGGTTCAACAGCCCGAAGGAGAATGGACTGAAGGGCATCGGTAAGCGCTTCAATTTCTTTATTCGGATCCGGCTGGGAATCAGGTTGCATGGTGTCCTCCTAATGAAGCTAACGCTAGAGTTGGCTAAAAGTTACGAGGGAACGGCTTTTTAAACAGCAACGTATCTTTATTAGCCAGCCAAGCAACCCCCGCCCAAGAGAACTGCGGTTAGAGCTCAGATGCGTCGAGGAATCCCTCAAGCTGCCGAATCCGAGTTGGATGCCGCATTTTTCTGAGGGCTTTGGCCTCGATCTGCCGGATCCGCTCGCGGGTGACTCGGAACTGGCGGCCGACTTCTTCGAGTGTACGGCTGTAACCGTCAACCAGACCGAACCGTTGCTCCAAGACCTGACGCTCGCGCTCCGTGAGTGATTCCAGAACATCTCTGATTTTCTCCTTCAAGAGCGCAATCGCCGTCACGTCTGAGGGATCTTCCGCTGTGGTGTCTGGGATAAAGTCGCCGAAACTAGTGTCATCACTCTCTCCCACAGGAGATTGAAGCGAGATTGGCTGTTGCGCCATTTTCAGCACGGCCCTGACTCGTTCAACCGGCAGATTGATTTCCTCCGCCACTTCCTCGGGCGTGGGCTCCCGGCCGAAATCTTGGACGAGCTGCTTCTGCACCCGCATCAGCTTGTTGATCGTCTCGATCATGTGCACGGGGATGCGGATCGTGCGCGCCTGGTCCGCAATTGATCGGGTGATCGCCTGACGAATCCACCAGGTTGCGTAGGTGGAGAACTTGTACCCGCGCCGATATTCGAACTTTTCCACGGCTTTCATCAAGCCCATGTTGCCTTCCTGAATGAGATCCAGGAATGAAAGGCCGCGATTCGTGTACTTCTTCGCGATCGAGATCACGAGTCGAAGATTTGCCTCGACCATTTCGGTTTTCGCGCGGAGCGCCCGTCGCATCCACAGACGCAGTTCTTGGTAGTCGGACAAGAATTCATCCGTCCCCATCCACGTTTCCAACTGCTGCGCCTTGAGAGCGGTGTCAGCCTCTTTCGCGCCCTTGCGTCGAGAGTCACGGATCTTGCTCACGTTCTTGGCCGTTTCCTCAGCCAATTGAACGAACTCTTCGGTGACTTTCTGTTTGAAGAAAAATTTCGGGAAATTTTTCTGGAGGAGGGTGTGAGATTTTTTGAATTCCAAGTAAGGCTTGGATTCAACGTTTTTTCCTCCGGAACTCAGGAAGCTCTCGTAGGATTCGGCAGCCTCCTTGGCGCCCTCCTCCAGCGAAGATATCATCTTCGGCAGGAGCTTCATGTATCGTTCTCTGCTCTCGATCTTCTTGTCTTGAATCACACGGTCGAACCGTTCCTTGCCCTCTAGCAGTTTCTGCGCGAGGTCGAGATATAGGCGCACTACGAAACCATAACGATTGATGTGCTTGAGCACATTCAGTTCGGCGTCTTCAATTCGCTTTGAAATCTCTACTTCCTGTTCACGAGTGAGCAGTGGTACCTGCCCCATTTGTTTCAGGTACATCCGAACAGGGTCATCGAGGATGTCCGCACGTTGATCAGCGTTTTTATCTTCGTCCTCGTCTTCCTGCTCCTTCTTCCCGTCCTTAAACCGGTCCACATCAGAAGCCTCGATGACTTCGATCTCCATCCCGCGCAGCCGGCTCATGATCGCCTCCATCTCCTCGGGATCGTTGAGGCTGTCGGGCAGTGCTTCGTTTAAGTCGTCGAAGGTCAGGTAGCCCTGTTCTTTCGCAAGACGGATGAGTTCACGTAGCTTTTCAGTGACGTCAAATTCAGCGCTCAGGATGTTGGTGTTCGTCGCAGCGGCAACGGAAACTGCCGCCGACCCCTTGGCAGGTTTCTCGGGAGCTGCCTTGTGCGCCGAGCCTGCTTTGCCAAGTTCAGGTTTTACGGCCTCAGCCTTCGCGGGCATTGATTTGCCGGAAGCGGTTTTCGCTTCTGGGAAACTCAGTGACTTGCTCGAGGTTGGGGGCTGCTGTTTCGCCTTTACTGGGGTGGTGGCGCTTTTGGATTTCGGGGCCTGTTTATCGGCGGTCTTGAGGCCAGTTTTCAGCGGTGGCGCTGGTCGCTGGGTTTTGACAGCGGCCGGTGCCGCAGTCTTTCCCGTCGGCTTGGCTCCGGGCTTCGAAGTTGGTTTTTGACCCTGCGTTTGTCCTGGTTTCGAGTTTGGCTTTGGCGTTGCCTTTCGAATTTGTGCGGCCGCGTTTTTTTTCTGAGTAGCAAGTGCCGTTTTGGGCGCGGAGTGACTGGATTGGACTCGCTTTTTAGGAGCTGTTTTTGACTGGGCTGGTTTCCGGACCACCTTAAGCTTGATTTTAGTCTTCTTGGGCACTCCCCCAGAATTCAAGCGGCGTGACCCGGGGGCAGTGCGGGCACTTTTTGGGTTGGGTGCGCTTTTGGATGCAGACTTACTCGCGGAGGATTTTTTTGCGGTCGCTTTGGCAGTCACAGAGTGTCGGGTATTGGGGCGCATGGGACGCGCGGTAGATTTAGTGGAGGGCAAGTGCTTGGATGCAGATTGACCTGAAGTGGTTTGTTTCGAGACGTTTGAGCGATTTTTACTTTTGGGTTTCGCGGGGGCGGATGGTTTTAATTTAATCGCTTTATGAACGGCGGCCGCTTTCTTCGCATTCTGAAGGGCTGCTGGTCGCATTGCACCAGAGCCCTTCGCAGAAGCGCTTGAGTGTATTTTGATTGGCATGACCTTCTAAGAGAATCGGAACCTTCTCGAGCGGTTTAGAGGGGTCACCGCAAAGGGGAAAAAGGCCGAGCAATATCAAAGAGCCGCCTCTGAAGGTCAAGGATTTGTTGGTGGAGGCCGGAGGCTTCCTCCAAGGCCAAGTTGGATTCTTTCTGACGGGCCTTGAGGGTATTGATTTTGCGGCGGATAGACCGCTTTTCAAACTCTTGGAGGCAATCCTGAGCAACGGCGAGTGGGTGGGGAGGGGGATTACATTCAAGGATCTGGACGAGAGCGGCTTCGATGTAGCTTGGAGCGGTGGAGAGAAAAGTTTGCGGTCCGGCTTCCGCCTTAAGAAGGTGCTGCGCTGTGAGGATCGTTTCAACCAACTCAGCGTCCGGTTCGCTATCGAGCTTTGTTTTCCAATCCTCTGCCAGAAGCCAGTCCCTGGATTCCGGGGAATGCAAGAGTACGATTGCCAGCATTTTCATGCTGGGATCGACCTTTGAGAGGTCGATGGGTTCCATGCCAGTTCGCCCTTCGGCGTGCGGGTTCGTAGAGAGCTCTTCGTCAGACTGCACACCTGCGGCCAACCGCCCGCTGCGGTTCTTGGCGGCGGCTTCTTTGGTCAACCTGGCAACATCAGCAGCGGAGAGATCCAACCGCGTCGCAACCTGCTGTATTTGCATTTCGAGCAATAGTGAATCTGAAATATGACTCATGAACTCTGCAAGCTTGCGCGCGCTTGCCGCGCGCCCTCGGGGCGTTGAAAATTCCGGTTTACGCAATTCGCGCTCAAGCTGGAAATCGAAGAAGTCTCGCGCGTTCTGGACTAGTCCCCGAAAAGCCTCGGGGCCCGCGCTTCGGATCAGTGAGTCTGGATCCTGACCTTTCGGGAGTAGAACGATGCGGACAGCCAGTTTTTCTGCGAGGAGTGACGGGAGTGAGCGCTCCGCTGCCTTCTCTCCAGCTGCATCTGAGTCGAAGCAAAGGACCACCTCCTCCACGTACCGCTTGAGGATCCTCGCCTGACGCGAAGTGAAGGCGGTTCCCTGCGGGGCGATTACGTTCTGGATCCCGGATTCGAATGCGGTGATTAGGTCGATTTGTCCTTCGCAAACGATCGCCGAGTTGCTTTGGATCAATGCGCGCTTTGATCGGTGGATTCCGAACAGAACGGCCCCTTTGGAGAAAAGGGGTGTTTCTGGCGAATTAACGTATTTTGCGGCCTTGGGATCCTTTTCCAAAATTCTCCCCGAGAATGCGATCACTTCGCCCGTATCGTTGCAGATCGGAAACATCACTCTAGCCCTGAATCGGTCGTAATATTCGGACTCCGAGTTTTCTGAATCCCTCTGTGTGACCAGTCCACTCGCGATGAGTTCCTGGGCGGAGAATCCGGCCTTCCGAGCCCAATTGCTAAAGTGGTTCCAGCCATCGGGGGCATACCCGATTTGCCAGGCTTTTGCCGTTTCCGCATGAATTCCCCGGGATTGAAGGTAGTCGCGCGCGATTTGAGCCTGAGGGCTTTTGAGCAGGTTGCGGTGAAAAA
>JBILKY010000316.1:0-4276 GCA_044376395.1 Chthoniobacteraceae bacterium
CGCTCGAGTTCCTTCTCGGTCAGAACCGCGTGAATCTGCGAATGGCACGGCCTGCAGATGCCAATCGTGTGCTGCACGACTTCACGGTCAAAGTCGCGTTTGTTTTTTCGGTTATGATGCCTTGTCCGTGGAATGAGGTGGTGGCGCGTGAGGGTTTCGAGGCGTTCGCAGATTGGACACTGGCCTTGCATGACGCGGCTCGGTGCGGTTGCGCGTTGCGGTTCCCGTTTTGGGTTTCGGAATGAGCGCCGCCGGATGTTGTCCCGGAGTTCGGGGGCCGGTTAGTCCTGCGCAGCGGTCTTCGCGGAGTGCAGGCCAGCGGTGTTCACGGCGATCACATGGTAGGCGTGCTTGCCACTGGTCGACGCCTTGCTGTCAGTAAACAACATGCGCACGAGCGGCTGCACAGGCGTGTCGCTGTACTGGAGCCCCTGAAAAATAGCCCGCCCAAACGGATTCTTCGGATCTTCCGGAACCTTCCCGATGACTTCGCCGTCGCGCTCGATGAGGAAGTGGGCAAGTCCGCTTTCGAGATCTGCTGTTGCTTGCCATGTGATTTCCGCGTCTTTGAGCCGCACGTTCGTGGGTGCTGGGGGCGGCGTGTCGTCGCCAATGGCGGTGTCTTTGACGTATTGCATCCAGAGCCGGGCTGCGCGTGTGTTCGGCAACCAAACAGCCTTGGTTTTCTCGCCGCTGAATTTGACAGCGGGGCTGGCCTCGTTGCCCAGCAGTGGTGCAAGCCAGGCGTCGCCGGTGTCGATCCCTTTGAGAGGTGCGCCGGTTTCCTGTGGCAGCCGCGCGCCGAGGCATTCGTCCAGCCAGGCGATAGCCAGATAACGCTGGTTGCCGCACTCGTGCGCGGTCAATGGATCCACTGCGACGCCGATGAGGCCGCCCTTTGAGCGGACATGCGTGAAAAACGCCTCGTTTGCGGGCCATACGCCAGCGAACCGGCCTTCTTTGACGCTCACGCCTTCTTTTGTGCCCGGATTGCACATGAGCGGGACATTCAGCGCCGCATCCGGCACCGTGTGCGGTTTGATCGTTGCGCGGTTCGGGTCAGCCGCGAGGAGCGGGACGCCGGACCGCAGCCACGCCGCCGCCACGCGCTCGGGATGCAGCAGCACCATTCCGCCTGCCCAGTGGCCCCCGCCGCTGTGGCCCCACAAGGCCCACGGGACATTCGGCAGTTCCGGATGCCCCGAACGCGCGCCGAGATCCGCGAGGCCCTTTTGAAAGGCGGCGCCCGAGCCGTTGCGCGGATCGCACCACATCTGGCAGTCCGCTTTATCCGGCTGTTCGTAGGATGGAGCCAGCAGCGCGCACTGATGTTTCGCGGCGAGCGCCTGCCAATGCATGTCAAACGCCCCGGTCAGGCCGGACTTGCAGGACCCCTCGCCGCAGCCGTGTTGGTGGACGATCACGCCGCGGACGGTCTTCACTCCGGGCGGAATCCACACGGTGTAGTTGACGGGGAAAATCAATTCGCCGGGCTTGGTCGACGCCTCATAGCGCACCCGGTAATAAGGCGGGGCGGCCGGTGGGAAGACGTCGTAGGGGGCGACCTGTGCGACGAGCGTGGCGCCAAAGGAGAGGAGTGCGAGAAGACTGGTTGAAAGAATACGCATAGGGGGTGGAGGGGATGGATGGCCTGAGGTATAGAGCCGAAACACCTGCCAGCGCAATCTCCGCAGGTGCGTTTGCGCCTGAACCGTGAACACGTTTTCCGCAAAAGGCCGGGTAACCGTCTTTAAAACTGGAGGGATAGAGGAAATGAGGTTGTCGATCGGGCTGGCGACCGTTGATGAGCTGTAGAGAGCTGTAGAATCGAGGAGCTGAGCCGATTTGAGTTTTTTCGATTTCGTCAGAGATGGGCGTTTTAGGGACCTGCTTTGCGCCAGACTGGAAACAATCGGTTTTGAAAACGCAAATTCGATGAACGGTGCGTGGGGCGAGAACACCGGCGGGATCCGGGCTCCTCGGATTGCCTGCTGGCCGAGGAAGATTCCAAAGTCAGGGTCGATCGTGCATGATTTGGCGCATGCGACCGATTTTTTCCCGACGGGACTGAACGTCAAGAAGGTCACCGGTCTGGAGTATCCCAACCCCTGTCAAAATTTTGCACGATCGTGATGAATCCATCGAATCCATTTGAACAGAGACCGCCTTCTTCTCCACCCCGGAATGGATGGCGCAGATTGGCGAGTGTTGCCGCCGGTGTCGGATTGATGGTCCTGCAGTTTGGATCGAAGCTGAAGCTGTTACTCTTACCGGGTCTGAAATTTCTGCCGGTGATTTTAAAATCGGGCGGCTCCATGCTGCTGATGCTGGCTGTGTATTCAAGCATCTGGGGTTGGCAGTATGCCGCGGGATTTGTGCTGTTGCTGCTGCTGCACGAATGCGGGCATCTGGTCGCCGCCCGTTGGTTTGGGCTGAACGTTGGTGCGCCTGTTTTTATTCCGTTCATGGGGGCGTTTATCGCCCTCAAGGATGCGCCTCGAGACGCATGGATGGAGGCCTGGGTGGGGATAGGCGGGCCGCTGCTCGGGGCGGCTTCCGCGCTGGCCCTTCATCTGCTTGGGATTGCATTCGGGTCTCCTGTGTTTGTGGCTCTGGCCTGGACAGGTTACTGGCTGAACTTGTTCAACCTGATTCCCGTCGGTCAATTGGACGGAGGCCGTATTGTGACGGCGATCTCGAGGTGGCTTTGGATTCCCGGGGTCGTTGTGATGGGCTGGATGGCTTGGATGCGACCGCAAAACTTTCTGGTGTGGTTGATCTTGATCGTTTCCGTGCCCCGCCTGATTTCGCTCTTCCGGAAAAGGACTGTCGAAGAGAAGCGCTTTTATGAAATCAGCGCGGCGAAACGCTTTGTGATGGGCATCCTCTATTTCGCTCTGATCGGGGCTTTATTATTTGCGATGAATCTAACGGACACGCAGTTGGCGCGGATCATTCGCGATCATGTCGCGGAGGCCCGGCCGGTGTTGCCGCAGGAATTCCGCCTCCACCTTCTCCAGGTTGCTCCGTTTGAAACGGAACCCGGCTGATATGACGACTGCCAGTTCAGGCGGGAGCGGCTATTCATGAAGTAAAGGCCGCGCCTCAAACTGAAAAAGCGCTTTGCAGGCCACGATGCGTGCGTCGATCACGCATCTGGGAAGGCTGAAACCTGCTTCAAGCGTGCCGTTTCGAGGCTATTTTGCGTCCACGAGCGCAATCGTCGCGGCATGTTTCATGGAGGGTTGGTGGTATGAGTGTCTGTCCCTTGCACCCTCCAATTTCGAATCTGTCCGATTGGCTGGCGGAAGGCTGGGTGTCGGAGAGGCACTGCGGTGCAAGATCCGACATTTTACCGAGGGGCTGGTTTTAGGCTCAGTTGAGTTTGTGGAGGCTCATTTTCAGAGGGATCGGCGCCATTTCAGCACGTATCGAACGCGAGATTCGCGACCGATCGAATGCATGGCGGCTTTTGATCTGCATTCACTCTGAGTTGTCTGGATTGATTGTCTTGGGAGCAATCGGGGCGGTGATCGCCCGAGAAAGGCAATTTGTTAAAACCGCCAAAAATTGAAACCGAGCAAGCCCGACCCACACACAAAATTTGGCAAACTGCCTGATGGGGCAGTTCTGGCGCGGAAGATCAACCTTGTGTGTCATTGACTCAATGCGGGGTGCTTCATTGAAGAGACCCCGCAAGGACGAGGTGAGGCGTTCCCGCTCGGCGCTGGTGCGTGATACGTATCCGGAGCTCAAGACGATGACAATTAAGTCGCGGCATTATTGGGTGAGCCGCGAACCGAGCCGCTGGGTGGATGAAGGCCTTGCGTTTCACCACATCAAGGTGGGCGACGTTGACCTTGAGGGCGAGGTCAGCGAGGTCAGAGATCAGGGGACAGGCAATTCGTTTCGCCGCTAACAGGAGTGAAGCCGCCAAGACCAAGTTTACCTATGACAAGGGCAACCGCATCGTGTCGGTCCAAGACCCCCTTGGCAAAATCACCAAGGCGACGTACGACAAAATGGTTATCAGAAAGGTACGCATCGAGTACATCCAGAGAATTATACTATCGTTCCAAGAACAGATGCTGAACCGGGCAACAATCCGGATGGTTCTCCGAAATCAGTATATCTAAATGGTACGCTCGGCTTAGCCCGACTTCGCGGACTCGAGTGAAAAAGCGGCTATTTTCGAGCCTTGCGCAATTGTAAGCTGCTCATTTCCAGCGTTGGTTCTCTCAAAAGTGCTTGTAGTGCCGACCTACCCCCTTGCGAG
>JBILKY010000317.1:0-4271 GCA_044376395.1 Chthoniobacteraceae bacterium
TCGGCGTAAACGGCGGGTGTGCTCGCCTGACCGTCGAGGGGAGATCAACTTATGGGCGTTTGTCCTTTGATTCGCTGGCCTTCTTTTCGACGTGGTCGGGCGGCGTGGTTGAGCGTGGCAGCCGTGTGTCTGGCGCTTACTTTGAGCGTTGGTGCGGAGGATTCTAAACCAAGCCAACCGAAGAAGGATCCCGCTCTCGCTGACGCTCCGCCAAAGGACGCTCCCTCAAAGGGAACTGCCGATCCCGAATCAATCGAAGCGCGTTACAAGCTTGGGATCATGGCGCTGTCCAAGAATGACTCGGTTGCTGCGGCGAGTGATTTCGCAAGGGTGCTTGAATGGAATGCTTCCCACCTTGGAGCCTTGGTGAATCTTGGTTGGATTGCACAGCGAAAGCAGGAGTGGGCTGACTCAGAGTCTTTCATGAGGCGTGCGGTGGCAGTGGCCCCGGAAAATCCTGCTGTATGGCTGGGCTTGGGGTTGGCAGTGCTTGAACAGTCGAAGCTCGATGCTGCAATCGCGGCTTTTGCACAGGTAGTGGCCTTGGAGCCGAAGAATGCGCGCGGGCATCGCTTTTTTGGATTAGCGCTGGGTCGCCGGGGATGGGTGCAGGCGGCGGAGGAGGAACTCAGGCGATCGCTTGAGATCGAGCCTGACGATGCCGGGGCACATTTCAATCTTGCGGTTTTTTACCTGCGCAGAAAACCGGTCGCCGTTGAGCTGGCTCGGAGGCACTACTTTCGTGCCTTGGATCTGGGGTTCGAACCGGACCCGGCTTTGGAGGAGTCTTTGAAGGATGCAGTAGCGAAGCCGTCCGCAGGTTCTTCCGGCGGGGGCGACTCCAAGGAGGATTCGTCCAGCCAAGTGAAGGGTGCGGCGACGGCGGTGAAGCAGGAGTGAGCACGGGACCCTTGTGGAATCAGAGCTTTCCTTAGCGGGGCTCTTTGAAGAAGGATCTATGGGTATGAACCCCCAAGATTGGAAGCTCATCGGGCTTGCCCTCGGTGCCGTCGCGTTATTGGTGCTGCTGGTGACTCGCTTAAAGCTGAACGGCTTTATCGCGTTGGTGCTCGCTTCGCTTTTGGTTGGTGGTGGTGCCGTGCTGCTTGAGCAACCGGTGAAGGTGGCGGGAGGCAGGCTTGAGCCGTACACGATGCAGGCGGTTGCGAAGTCGATCCAAGACGGGGTGGGTGCGACGCTTGGCGGGATCGCCGCCGTTCTGGGGCTGGGCGCGATGTTGGGAAAACTACTGGCGGATTCGGGTGGTGCTGAAATTCTCGCGAAGCGGTTTGCGCTTTGGTTCGGCAAAGAGCGGATCCAGTGGTGCATCATGTTGCTCGCCCTCGTGGTGGGACTCACCACTTGGTTCGCTGTTGGTTTGGTGCTGCTGCTCCCAATTCTTCTGATGCTCACTCGCGAAACAGGACAGCCTTTTTTGCGTCTGACTCTGCCGCTGCTGTCCTGCCTTTCAGTGATGCATGGAGTAATGCCGCCGCATCCGGGTCCTGTGGTTGCGGTCGAGGCACTGCATGCCAACACTGGTCTTGTTCTGTTTTGGGGGTTCATCGTCGGACTTCCCACTGCGGCGATGGCGGGGCCTCTGTTCGCAAAGTGGGCGGTGAAGCACGTCGCTGCGAATCCACCCGATCTTGGGCTTCGCACGGATTCGGTGGCAGAAGGTTTGAAGATGCCCGGTTTCGGTGTGACGCTGTTTTCCATTCTGCTGCCGGTTGGGCTGATGTTGCTTTCCACCGTGGCTGAACTCTCTTTGCCAAAGGGCGACGTTCTTCGTGAAGCGTTGACCTTCATTGGGAATCCCACGATGGCTCTTCTCCTTTCAGTTTGCTTTGCGCTTTGGTCGCTTGGATCGAATTGCGGGTACTCGCTGCCGCAGCTTTTAAAGTCCACCGAGTCGAGCGTCGCGATGGTGGGAATGACGATCCTTGTGGTTGGCGCCGGCGGAGGATTTGCGCGGGTGCTGCGGGACGGCGGAGTCGCGGATGCGATCGGCCGCTTCGGGGATCAGATGCATTTGTCGCCGTTGCTTTACGGATGGTTGATCTCGGCGTTCATCCGTGTGGCGACCGGATCCGCAACGGTGGCGATTACGACGGCTTCGGGACTTCTGGTCCCGGTGCTTGCCCAGCACCCGGAACTGACCCAGGCGCACGTTGCGTTGATCATCGTGGCAGTCGGCTGCGGGTCGCTGTTTTTGTCGCACTTGAACGACGCTGGTTTTTGGATTGTGAAGGATTGTCTCGGATTAAGCGTCCAGCAGATGTTCAAGACTTGGACTGTTTGTGAAACGATTGTGGGCATCGCGGGTATGCTTGTGGCGCTTGTTTGCTTCAAGCTGCTGCCACTTGCTGCGGTTGTCGCGCGGGGTTAAGTTGCTGCGGCCTCGCCGGCGCTTTCCGTGCTGCCGAGGTCTGATCGAGGTCTGATCGAGGTCTGCAAAAGGCGCTGCTAAAAAATTTGCTCCGGTGCCATGATCGGCGGCGGGACGCAAATGCGATGAATGAGATCATCCCAGACATCCTGCCCTTTTAGGATCTTGATTTCGACTCGCAGGAAGTAAACAGGTACGTCGAGTTGTTGTGGTTTGTGCGGAAATCTGACGCTGTCTTTTTCGGTGGTCAACACAGCGGCAAGATCGCGGCGTACGCAGCGAGAGAGAAAATGGTTTAGCTCCTTCTCACTGAATCTGTGGTGGTCAGCGAACCTTTCCGTGATGTGAAGTTTTGCACCAAGATCGATGAGTTTTTTCTCGAAGCTCTCTGGTCGCGCGATTCCAGAAATGGCTCCGATGTGCTTGTTTTGAAGCCATTCGAGCGGCAGTTCCTCGTCGGCGTACAGGTTTCTGAGATGCAACGCCTGATGCGTTGTTTCAACGATTCCAGCGGTGGGGTTGTATTGGCGGATGCGCTCGATGAGTTCGCTTGAATCAGACCCGTCTGATTTGGTGAGGAAAATATAGTTGGCGCGCGACAAGTTCGCAGGCGGTTCACGGAGCGTGCCCCGGGGCAGCAGATGCTCGTTTCCAAAAGGGGATTGCCGGTCGATGAGGCATATCTCAACCCGCCGATGCAACGGGAGATATTGCATTCCATCGTCCAAAAGGAGCGTGTCGCAGCCGAAGGTGGCCACGGCCTCGATGGCTGCCCGTACACGGTCCTTGTCCACAAGGACCACGCTGTCGCCGAGCGAACGCGCAAGCATGAAAGGCTCGTCCCCTGCGAACCGACTGTCCATCAGCAGCCGCTCGCCATCGTGAACCACCCGTGTCTTTCGCTTGTCGAGTCCGAGCCATTTGCGCTGCAATCTTCTGAGGAGGGGCGGACGTTTTGATTTGTAGCCGCGAGACAGAATCGCGACGTTGCGACCCGCATCCTTGAGCGTGCGTGCGAGCTTTTCGACAACGGGCGTCTTTCCCGTGCCGCCGACTGTGAGGTTTCCGATCGATATCACCAGACACCCCGGGGTGCGTGACTTCAAAAACCGTTTCCGGTACATCGCCAGCCGCATTTGCACGATTCTTCGAAAAAGCGTGCTTAATCCGAGCAGGAGCACACGAAGCAATGCCGCGCGTTTTCCTTTCCGGCGATCTAGGATCACTTCGATGGCAAACTGTTCGAAATCTTCGAGGCGGCGGCCCATGAAGTCAGGATTAAGAGGACGGAGTTCTGTGGGGTTGCGCCGTGTTATTCAGAATGGCGCAGCAGCGATTTTATGAGAGTTGAACAGCGCCTTCGTTGTCCGCGGTCGTGATTGCCGTGTAAGCGTCTTTGTGCGCCGCCGCGTGCATAGCGCGCGCGACCTTTTCGGGATCCTGAAGGGTGACACAGCAGATGGTGGATCCCGAGCCGGAAAGGAATCCTCCGAGTGCCCCGGCGCTTTCACCGGCCCGAATGACATCCGGCAGGAAAGGGATGAGTGATTCGCGGAAGGGTTGGTGCAGTCCGTCTGAGAATGCGCCCTTTAGTAAATGGTAATTCTGGGATGCAAACGCCGCCGTGATTCTGCAGGCATTCGCGCAGCTGGCGACGGCCGATAGACGGTCGAGATTTTGAGGGAGCACTTTCCTCGCTTCAGGTGTGCTGATTTCGAAGTTCGGAATGAGCAGTACAAAGGACAGTGCGGGGCTGACCTCGAAGCGCGCGAGTTCCCGCCCTCCAGCCACCGTGAATCCGCCGAAGGCAGCGGGTGCCGCGTTGTCCGGATGACCTTCCAGTCCCGCGCACATTTCGAAAAGTTGGTGTCGGGACAAGGGG
>JBILKY010000318.1:0-4261 GCA_044376395.1 Chthoniobacteraceae bacterium
CAGATTTTGGCGAAGATGGAAGAGATCAAGGATCCATCTCTCAACGTTGCGCGTCAGGCTGTGGATAAGAGGTTCGGTCCGGTTCGACGCGACTGAGCCGGGTGAGTTGAGTCGACGAGCGGTGTGCTCAGACGTCGCACACCATGGCGGCGTGCCTGAGCGCGAGAATCGGATCCGGCCATGTAGGGATGAATTCGTGTGCCACGAAGTCGTGGTATCCAGCCTCGGTCACGGCTTTCATCACGGCGGGATAATAAATCTCCTGCTGACTGTCCAACTCGCATCTGCCCGGGTTGCCTGCGGTGTGAACGTGGCCGATGACATCCTTGTACGCACGGAATCGTCGGATCACGTCGCCGTTCATGATGCTCACATGGTAGATGTCGAAAAGCAGCTTGAAGTTGGCACTGCCGACGCGGTTGATGAGCTCGACGCAGAAATCTACGTTGTCCCCGAAATACCCGGGATGTCCCTTCATTGGGTGTGAGGAATCCCGGGAATTCAGATGTTCTAGGACAAGCGTAATCTTCTTTTTCTCAGCATGTGAAAGCACGGACTTCCAAGTCTCCACACATTGATTTGCCGCCGTTTCCGGATCCATGCCATCGAAGCGCATCCCGGTGAAGGTGATGACCTTTTTGCAGCCCACATCGGCAGCGACATCAATGGCTTCGGTGAGTTTTGCGACAACCTCCTCGCGGAACTTGGGGTTGCAGGGGCCGTTTGAGAATCCATGCGAGCTAACCAACGAGATGTCCAAACCTAAGCTTTTCACCGCCCCGTAGTGTTTGCGGTCAATTCCCTCGATCCCAGTCAGGCCAATTTCCTTTGCATGTCTCGCGAGCTCCAGAGTGTCCATGGGCTTCCAGCACCAACCCATTAAAGTGTGCCGGATCCCTCTGTTACGGATTTTGTAGGAGGGATCCACCGAATCGCGCAGCCCCGTGGCTGGTGTTGCGTTCGAGTCGACCGAGTGGGCGGTGTGCACCAACGCTGAGGCTGAGATGGCGGTGGCGCTGGTAGAAAGAAAGCGGCGACGGTTGATGTTCATAAGCGGGGGGGAGTGGGGATGGGGCGGAGGTCGGGTCGTGAGTTGAGGATGATCAGTGAACCAGCTGGCTTAAAGCCAGAAAGGGTGCTGGTGAGAACTCGGCCGGTATCTGGGTCGGCTGCTTCAATTTATCGGCGCGATATTTGCGGGATCAGCAATCCGAGGCAATTCCAAGGTCATGGGAGCCACGACTCTGGCTCCTGGGGTAGGATTTGAACCTACGACCAATCGGTTAACAGCCGATCGCTCTACCACTGAGCTACCCAGGAATAACAGGTTCCGCCGAAAGTGCGGGGGTCGAAAACTACAGTCCCCACCCCAAGCCAAGCAACATTTTTTCGTCGATAATGCGGTGAAAATCGATCGAACGCAAAGGGGTTACCCCCTAGACACCTCTCTTGCGGTTGAAGAGCGATACCTCGCGCTCCACTTCGCGTTTTACCGCGCGCTCCTTGAGACCGATGCGCTGGTCCGCCTTATTTTTCCCGGAGCCAACGCCCAACTCCACCTTCACGCGGTGGGCCTTCCAGTACAGCTTGAGGCCCACCAGAGAGTGCCCCTTGATGTGAGTTAGTTCGAAAAGCTTTTGAATCTCGCGGCGGTGCAGAAGAAGCCGTCTGCGGCTTTTTGGTTCGTGCTGGGTGTGGCTCGCCCTCTCGTAGGCTTTGATCTCGAGGTCGTACAGCCAGACCTGGCCGTTTTCGACGCGCGCGAAAGCACCCAGAAGATTCGCGTGGCCCTGCCGGATGCTTTTGACCTCGGTGCCCTTGAGTTCCACGCCGGCCTCCATCCGGTCGATGATATTGAAATCTCTTAGAGCTTTACGATTAACAGAAATTTCGACCCCCATAACCACCTGCTCCAGTTGAACCCAATAATGAACTTCGCGAACTTTTCTGGGAAACTACCAACACCCGCCTTTACCCTGCCGAAAACCCTCCCGCCGCTGGCTTCTCGGTCAACTCCGAGTCGAACGCAGGCCCGACGGCCCCTTAAACGGCGGCTGTCATGCTCGGTTGCTCTGGGTAGGTCAAGCCGAGCTTGCCTTCGATGACCTCCTGGAAAGCAATGTCCGCGAAACCCGCCCGCATTGGGGCGTCCACCAACGGACGGCTGCCTTGATTGAGCTGCCGCACTCGTTTGCTTACAATATTAACAAGCACCTGTTGATTAGGGACATGCTTAAGGGCTTCTTCGAGGAGATGGCTGTTCATAGTGTGTGTCGTTGTCAGGGCGGACAGTGAAAACTCGGGGGTCGGTAATGATGGCCCAACGGAGGGTGCATTGTCAAACGCCACAAGTGGAATTTTACCGAGCCCGCCCCAGATCCCAATGTCTGAAATCATTAAATTCGAGGGATATCAGATATTCCGGCTCACTCGGGGATTTTCGAGGCACGATCCGTCACGGAGGGCATTCACCGATTGGGCTCCAGCGGTAGTGCCTGTGCACGTAAAAGCCAAACGGTGGTTGAGTCGGAAAGTGCCTTTGCGACGATGCTGTCGCGGTGGAGTTGGGTAAACCCAGCAAGAACCTCTTCGAGTTTGTGAATGGTGCGGTTCCCGTCGGCGAACGGGTTCGTGAAAAAAGCCCAGCATCACTGGGGTTGTCCATGCGCGGGGTCAGAGAAGGCGGAGTATCTTTCGTTCCATTTTAAGCACCTCGAAATTCTCACCAAGAAGAATAGCGATATTTCTCCTGCGCTTACTCAATGCATAGAGAGTGTGGCGCTGACTGAAGATACCGAACCGTCTCCGTGTCGCGTTTCGGGGCCCGTCCACCAATCGATGAGTCATGGCGTAAGCCTCTCGTGGTGCGCGGGTCATCCAAAAGTCTGTATGCGACTATGCTGTCTTCTGAGCACACCAGACTAATTGGATCCGCCAGAATTTCCGGCATGTTTAAGAAAGCCAGGAAGCGATTTTTGTGAAGGTTCCCCGCGGCGCAAGTGTTGCGCGCGTAAAACGCTGTAATCACTCGCCTTTGGAGGCGGCTCTCTGTCAGGCTTGCGCACCCCCTGATGAAAACAGTCGCATGTCTCGCCGGATTATTTTGTAGCATTGCGTTGCCGCTGCAATCGGCGCCGAACCCCACTGAGCAGCTGGCTCTTTACTGGGAAGTTCAAACTTCAAAAATTGAGCAGGCGAGTTCACTCCGGGCGGTTACCTCTGCTGATCACTGGAATGCCCAGAAGAATCAATCCCGGCGCCAGCTTGCCGATATGATGGGGCTCGATCCGATGCCAACGAAGACGCCTCTCAATGCTCAAAAGACAGGACTGCTCGAGGGAGACGGATTCAGGGTTGAAAGTATCGTGTTTGAGTCGATGCCAAAACTTTATGTGACCGCGAATTTGTACCTGCCTCCTGAACTGAAACAGCCCGCACCTGCAATCCTGTACGTTTGCGGTCACTCGGTAATGAAAAAAGAAGGAGTGAGTTTCGGAAATAAGACAGGCTACCATCACCACGGGGTTTGGTTTGCAAAGCACGGTTATGTTTGCCTGATGGTGGACACTCTTCAGCTTGGTGAAATTGAGGGCGAACATCACGGGACGCACCATCTGGGCAAGTGGTGGTGGCAAGCCAGAGGATACACTCCTGCGGGAGTCGAGGCGTGGAACGGAATACGCGCGCTGGATTATCTCGAGACGCGCACTGAGGTGGACCCTGCGCGTTTTGGGGTGACAGGAAGGAGTGGCGGGGGAGCGACGTCCTGGTGGATTGCGGCCCTTGACGAGCGTATCCGCGCTGCAGCACCGACTGCGGGCATCACCAACTTGCGAGACCATTTGGTTGGCAACTGCATTGACGGCCACTGTGACTGCATGTTTTTTATCAACACTTATAGGTGGGATTTTGACCGGGTAGCCGCGCTCGTCGCCCCGCGTCCATTGCTGGTTTGTAATACGGACAAGGACCCTATCTTTCCGCTGGATGGAGTGGTCGATGTTTTCCGCAATGTGCGCTCGCTTTACTCTGTGCTGGGGGCGTCCAAGTTTTTGGGGCTCCAAATTGCGGAGGGGCCGCACAAGGATGTGCAACCTCTCAACACTGGTGCATTCCACTGGTTTGAGCGGCACCTGAAAGGCGCGGATCCGATGGCAACGACAGCAGAAGCGGCTGTCAAAGTGTTGCAACCAGAGCAGCTGCGGGTGCTCCGCTCGAAACCAGCAGACGAAAAAAACACGGCTATCGATACGAGCTTTGC
>JBILKY010000319.1:0-4224 GCA_044376395.1 Chthoniobacteraceae bacterium
ACACACTGCTCGGGAATGTCCCCCTTTTGGTAGAACAACTCGCATCCTCGGCTCCCGCTGGCACGCCTCGGATTATCTCGGGAGACCATGCACGCATGGGCACGGGCATGCGGGCTTTTTGGAGCCAGGGGGACGCGCCGGACACCCCGCGCGGAAAAATCGCTGCCGAACCGTGGGATGTGGTTGTTGTTGAAACTTTTTACCGAACGAGCCGCGAGGATCTCGCTGAATTCGGCGATGCGTATGCAGCGCTGGCCCGCAGCCACGGATCTCGACTGGTGATCTACGAAAGCCCGGCGTCCAAGTCACTCCCGTATCCCGATGGATTTTCGCAATTTCACGCGTCCAATATCTGGCTCGGGAAACGACTCGGTTCGGCGGTTGCGCCAAGCGTGCATGCGTGGCTGAAGTTTTTCGGCGTTTCCCCGACGGAAGAGCGGTTTAAGGAACTTTACAGGGACGGCATCCACGCAACGGCCAAGGGCGCCTACCTCACCGCTTGCTGCCTGTACGCGGCGCTGACGGGGCTCAGCCCTGAGGGGCTGTGGCATCCGTCCGAAATCCGCGGGGAAGACGCTCTGGCCCTGCAGCAGAACGCATGGCTCGCATTTTCTGAAACCCAACAAGCCATCCTTCACACGGTCATTGCCCCCTGAGACCAGAAGCTGTGCTCGAATCCAAAGGTCTTAGCGGCCCTGTCGCTCTATCGTTCTAAAAGCCCACCACCCGCCGGTGTGTTGCATCTGGCTCGATGTCGCCACCTCGCGTGGCGTTGATTCTGCACGACACGCATTGGGAGGGGCAGGCGCAAGTGTAAGATCTCTGCGTGATCCGGGACTATGGCTGCAAGTTCAGTTTTTTACACCCCCAGCTTACTCCCCCTGTCCGTAGGAGAGGTTGACTGGCCAGACCAATCGGCAGGGTAGCCAGTCGAATAACAAGGGCACTGCCGGAAGCCAGCGTTTGAATCAAATGAACACACTAACGAAATGGAATCCGTTTAGAAAGGGCGCGGAGATCGAAACTCTGCGGCCTGCGACAAGATTCACGGGGATCGATGAAATGGAAGATTTGTTAAGGAGCATGCAGCGCGCATTTTCAATGTGGCCGTCCAAAGGAGCGGAACCAGTCACATTCGCGCAGTGGTCGCCCTCGGTGGATATCGGTGAGGACGAGAAGGAGTTTGTGCTCAAAGCTGAGCTTCCCGACGTTTCCAAGCAGGATATCGAGGTGAACATTGAGAACGGCACCCTCTCGATCAGGGGAGAGCGGAAATTCGAAAAGATCGAGGAAGGCATGACTTTCCACCGGACGGAGCGGGCCTTCGGCAGATTTGAGCGGACTTTCACGATTCCGCCAGAGGCGGACAAGGGCAGGATTTCTTCGGAATACAGAAGCGGTATCCTTACGGTGCATCTACCTAAAAATCCGGAATCAAAGAGATCTGCCCACAGGATTGAAGTCCGCTAGGGGTGCCGCAGAGCGACGCCGCGCGATCCATATGCGCCATTGACTTTAAAACATATTGTCGGTGATTCGGCATGGGGCTTGCTCACCTGCAGGCTCCGTGCGCAAGGCCGGAGCCGTTTAATCAAAGACGGCGGCGCCTGCGGGGTCTTAATATTCAAATGCCGACTGCAACGCTCGAAACTCCACCCCCAGAGCAGCTGCAAGGTGAAGCACTCCTTTTTGCCGAGGTCCAAGTGTGGCTGGGCAAAGACTGCCTGCGCGTTTTTAAAATTCCTCCAGGCGAATACATCATCGGCGCCGATCCGAGCTGTCACATTGTGCTTGAGGCAGAAAACGTCGCCAGGATGCACGCGAAGCTCACATTTTCGGGCCACCGGCTGGTTGTGGAATCCATCGACACAATCGCTGAAATATTTATCGGTGGGCAGACTGTTTCACTGCCGACGCCTATCCAATCTGGGACTGAGGTGCACGTGGGAGACGCCCGTCTTTTCATGCAGTTTGAGGCTGAAACACTACAGCAAATCTCTTCAGCGCTCGCAGATCCCGAGTTAGGATTGGAGCTCATCCACCGCGAGCTTTCAGGCGATCCAATCAGAGTGACGGGCACGGTTGCGGAGGGTGGCATGGGGTTGGTGCTGCAGGCCACAGACCAGCATATTCGCCGAAGCGTAGCCATGAAGGTACTACGGCCTGGGTTTGAATATGCCTCCGATAAGCTCATGAGGTTTGTGAGCGAGGCCCAGCTTACGGGCCAGTTGGAACACCCGAACATCATCCCGGTGTACCACCTCGGCATTTCGCCGGCGGGACAGACCTTTTACACAATGAAATACGTCCGAGGGCAGAACCTCGAGGAGATCATTGCAGGACTCAGGCAGGGGGACTCAGGAACCCTGAAAAACTATCCCCTGTCCGCTCTGCTTACCGTATTTCAAAAAGTATGCGATGCGATCGCCTTCGCGCACTCGAAGGGGATCGTGCATCGCGACCTGAAACCCTCCAACATCATGGTCGCGGCTTACGGCGAAGTCCTCGTGATGGACTGGGGTTTGGCAAAGCGGATCGCGAGCACCGAGATTTCAGAATCCACAAAGTCCGAGGCGATACACGTAGAAGCTCAAATCAACGATGACGCATCCCGTGGATTTCATACTTTGGATGGTGCTGTCGTAGGCACCCCTCCATACTTATCCCCAGAGCAGGCAGTGGGATCTCCAGACGTAGGGCCCCGAGCGGATATTTATGTTCTGGGGATGATTCTATACTCGATTCTTGCGCTTCGCCCCCCGGTATTTCTGACCAGCGCTGCGCAAGTCATTCAAATGATAAGCGAAGACAGCACGATCCCGCTCCGCGCCATGACTCGTCTCACCGCCCCGGATGGCACCGCTGCCCCAGAACTGTTGCACTGCCCCGGAAGTCGTATCCCAGAAGGTTTGATTGCCATCGTGGAGAAAGCGATGGCTTTTGAAGTCCATGAGCGCTACCGAAACGTGGAAGAGCTCCAAGCGGACATCAATTCGTTCCAAAACGGATATGCCCCGAAAGCTGAGCAGGCTGGTTTTTTTAGGCAGCTTCAACTGCTCATTGGCCGAAGAAAAAGAGAGGCGATCCTGATTGGTACATTCTTCCTGCTATCTCAAGTTGTCTTAGCATTTTTTCTTGGCCGACTTGCGAAGGATCGCAAACAACTTCGGACAAGCCAAGATGCGTTGGCTAAAAGCAACACAGAGTTACGGGAGTCGTACGAGCACTTGGAGCAGATCTTTTTTCAGCTCAGAAGCGCGGCAGAACGCAATTACCAAGATGCTCTCGCTCTCTTAAAATCCAAGCAACCCACCGGCGCCCTCGAACAGATCAACCTTGCGATCATCGCGGCCCCGGATCGATCCAAGCAACGTGCCTGCTACTTAATCGTCCGCGCGCATGCCCGGACAGCTCTAGGTTTTTTCAAGGAGGCGCTCGAGGATTACCAAGAAGCTGCGGACATCATCCCCGGACTGCTTCCCATCGATCAAATCCAATCCGACATTGCACAAGCCATGGAGGACGGATCTCGGCCGCGGGATGGATGGGTCTGGGAAAAAATCACACCCCCTTTGACCACTGCTACCGCAAGACCACTCCAAAAGCTTGGGCACGGCGGAAAATAGAACGCTTGCCAAAGTTCGAAAGCTGGGCGAGACGAAAAACTGACCGTCGTCCGCAGCTTGGATCCGCGCTGGCATCGTGTAAGCTTCAATCACCCCAAATGCCCCGAATCCCCGAGGAGACCATCCAGCAAGTCGCCAATGCCAATGACATCGTGGAAGTTATTGGCGGCTACTTTCCTTTGAAGCGAGCGGGCACCACCTACAAGGCGCTCTGCCCTTTTCACCAAGAGCGATCCCCTTCATTCACAGTCAATCCGGCGAGACAGATATTCAAATGCTTCGGATGCGGCGCAGGAGGATCCGTTTTCCGGTTCGTGATGGATTACGAGCACATCGACTTCACGGCGGCCGTAAAGAAACTCGCGGAGAAAGCTGGGATCCGTATCCAGATGGACGAACTTTCCTCCGAGGACGTGCTGCGCCTTGGGATGCGCAACCGCCTACTTGCGCTGCACTTGGAAGCCGCGTCACTTTTTCACCGCAACCTGCTCAAAAGCCCTCAGGCTCAAATCGCGCGCGACTACCTTCAATCCCGGGGAATTCATGCGGAAACGGCAAAAGCCTGGCAAATCGGGTATGCCCCCGATGGCTGGAACCA
>JBILKY010000081.1:0-12839 GCA_044376395.1 Chthoniobacteraceae bacterium
GAGGAATCCGCGCGCCGGATTGCACGGCTCTTATTGGAACGGAGCGGGGGTAGTATTGAAGATTTCATCTTCGTGCGCGCGGCCTACGAGTACGTACTTGGTGTGTCCCCCAAGGATCCGGAGTTGACCGCTTGCTTGGAGGCGTTGTCTGCACTTCGCGCTGCGGGTGTTTCGGTGCCGCCTGGAGGGGCGCATGCGCCGCAGGACTCCGGGCAGCTCGATGTGCATGCGCAGCTCATTTGGGTGCTGTTAAATCACAACGATTTTATCACGCTCCGCTAGCGCGACTCGTGTTCCAATCCGCCATGAACGTATCGCCCATTTCAGCATCAAACATCACATGCAGAACCCGCCGTGCGTTTTTGAGTGACGCGGGCTTGGGCTTTGCAGGCATGGCGCTCGGCGCGATGCTGGAGCGCGAGGCAAAAGCGTCTTCCGCGCTGTGGACTCCCCCCGACGGGCTGCCGCATTTCAAACCTGCAGCCCGCAGTGTGATCTGGCTGTTCATGAACGGCGGTGTCAGCCACATGGAGAGCTTTGACCCCAAGCCGATGCTCACCAAGTACGGCGGCAAGACCATTGCAGAAACACCGTTCTCTGACGTGCAGGACCCCAAAAAGCTTGCGCTTGAACGCCTCGTTGTCCCTGACGCCAATGGAAACCAGCGGAACAAGATTTTCCCACTTCAGATCGGGTTTCAGAAGCACGGGCGGAGTGGAATTGAAGTGAGTGACTGGTTTCCGCACATCGCCTCGCACGTCGACAAAATTGCACTCGTGCGCTCGATGTATACAACCGACAGCAATCACGGCGCGCAAACGCAGTTTCATTCCGGCCGGCATATGGTCGACGGTAATTTTCCGACGCTCGGTGCGTGGGTGCATTACGGACTCGGCACCCTTAATGAAAATCTCCCGCAATTCATCTCCATCGGTACTCGCGAGTACTGGAACAACAAGGACGGTCACTATCTCGGACCAGTCCATGATGCGGTGCCGATGAGAATTGATCCCGCCAATCCGCTCGACTTCGGTCGGCCCGATCCGCGCGCTTCTGCCGCCGCCCGCGGCGTTGGCATGGATCTGGTTCGGAGGCTCAATGCGATGCGGGCCGAGGAGTACCCCGGTGATTCGGCACTTGCCGCTCGGATCGCCTCCTATGAACTGGCTTACAGGATGCAGGCCTCCGTGCCCGAGGTGTTGGATTTCGCGAAAGAGACTGAGGAAACCAAGGCGCTTTACGGGTTGGACCAACCGCATTGCCGCGATTTTGCGGCACAAATGCTGGCCGCACGCAGGCTTGTGGAGCGGGGCGTGCGCTTTGTCCAGATCCAGCACGGTGGCGGTGGCGCGGGCGCTTGGGATGCGCACGGCGGGCTCAAGGCGAACCATGCGAAACTCTCACTCCAAGTGGATCAGCCGATTGGCGCACTGCTTGCGGATTTGGATCGGCGCGGCCTGCTCGAAGAAACGCTGGTCGTCTTTGCAACGGAATTCGGCCGCACCCCGGGGTCGCAGGGCGCTGACGGACGCGATCATCACATCTTTGGTTTTAGCGTTTGGATGGCGGGCGGGGGAATCAAAGGCGGCGTCGCCCATGGTTGCACTGACGAGCTTGGGTTTCATGCGGTTGAGAACAGGCATTACGTCACCGACGTGCACGCAACCATTCTCCGGCAAATGGGGCTGGATTCGCGCAAGCTTGAGATTCCTGGGCGCAAGCGTCTGGAGATCGACCATGGCAAGCCGATCACAGAAATCATCGCCTGATTCCGCGCGCGTTCAGCATGGATATTAGTGGAAGTCGGGTTGGGGTCTGATTGAGTCCCGCCCGACTCCTACTGACCATCCAGCACAGCTTGCAGCACGTCTTCCGGTCCGATGATATCAATTCCCCGGCTCGCTCTTGTGATCGCAGTGTAAAGCAGGTTTTTGCTCAGCAAAGCCGACTCGCTTTTCGAGGGCAACTCGATGGCGATTCTGCCCCATTCTGAGCCTTGGCTTTTGTGAATCGTCAGTCCGAATGCAGGTCGGTGCAGTGGCAACTGGGGCAGGGGAATCAGCATGGGAGCCTCCCCGGGCGAGCTGAAAATCGCCACTGTTGCGGCACTGCCCGGTGCGGGACCAATCGCAACTCCAACGTCCCCGTTCGTGAGCCCGAGGGTGTGGCTGTTGGTTTGGATGATGATCGGGCAGCCATGTGGAAGCGCCGACACGCTTGCGGCCGTCCGCTTGTGCGTTGGATCAGTGAGGATTGCGACGCCCTCGGCGTTCGCGCGGTCAACCTGCAGGTTGGTACTGCATAGTAACTGAAAATCTGAGAGCAGTTGCAGCGGTTCGTTGAGTTCGGCCTCAGTGCAATGATCGGAGAGTTTGCACCATCGCATTGACGCAGAGTGCCAAGCGCTCCAATGAGGGTACACAACGCGTTTACGTGCTTCCCCAGTTTGGCTATCGTGCCAGCGCAGGTGATCTCTATTTACGCCCAGGCATGTTTTAAAACAAGCCAATGGATGCGAGGTTCCGGGTCGCACAAGATTCGCCAGTTCCAAAATCCACGGCGCATGCATGGCTCTTCGGCTGTATTTTAATCCGAAAACCGTTCCGGGAAGCGTGGCGTGCGGACCCCGCGTCGCGGGCGGAAGACCCGCAGCGATCTGTTTGGCAACGGCCTCTGGCGCAGATCCAATTCGTGCCGCGATGCGTCCGCAGGCCTCGGGCTCGGGCGCGCTTTGAGAGCCGCGCTGGACCAGTTCCGCGAGAACACCACCCACTTCAACGCTCTCCAGTTGGTCGCTGTCACCGAGCAACACAATGCATGCGTCAGCCGGAGTCGCCTTCACAAGCGCGTGCATCAGGGAAAAATCCACCATGCTTGCCTCGTCGATCAAAATCAGTTTTGCCTCCAGAGGCCGTCCGGCGTTTCGGCGAAACGGACCGCCGCGTTCGGGGGGCTCTGGGCCCCATTCAAGCGCCTTGTGCAGTGTCAGGGCACGCAGTCCGCACAGGAATTCGGTCTCCTCGGGCGTAAGGTCCTTGAGGTGTCGCACCGACTTCGCGATCGAATCCGCGATCCGGCAGGCGGCCTTTCCTGTGGGTGCCGCGATCAGCGCATCTTGATTCGATAGTGCCGGATTCAGACGCTTGCGCACGGCAAGCAGGGCCGCTGCAGTCGTAGTTTTTCCGGTGCCTGGCCCTCCGGTGAGTACGCCGAGCGGCGCGTCGCACAGCGCCGCAATCGCAATGCGTTGGTGCGTGTTTTCGAAAACAGTCGCACCGCTTGAATCTTTGATCGCTTCGTGTGGAAGAATCGCGTCGAGCGCCTGCCGGACTGCTTCGTCCTTGTCGCGCGACCGCGCCTGAAAATCGCCCCGCGCTGCCCGCGACTCGAAAAAAACGCGGACTTCTCGCGCGCTGGCTGCGTAACGCGGCAAGCGCAGCAGGTGGTGCTCGATGGTGAAAAACTTTTCGAACCGGCCGATCTCTTCAAGTTCCGCTTCTGTGATGCGCAAACTTGCGAGTGTTCTCGCACCCTTGCCGTTCGCAGCCGCGCAGAGGAGTTCCGCCAGCAGTTCCACGATGCGCATGCTAGCGCCGGTGCTGCCAGCGGGCAGCCCTGCACACAGGGTGAGTCGTGCGAGATCAATGAATTCGCCAGATCCGGATGAGGCGTTGCTCTTGGTCATTTTGAAGCGATTGAAAATGGATTGCCGAGGCTTTCGAGGGCCGCCAATGACGGACGCTCAAACCAAACTCCATCGGACGGAAATCCGCGTACGAAGAGGTACGCAACGCCGCCAAAGTGCTTTGCGTAATCGTAGTCCGGGAGCTGCACTTGAAGGTGCCGGTGGAGTGCGAGTGCGTAGAGGCGTGCCTGCAGCAGGTAGTTCTTGTCGAGCATGGCGCGCCCCATTGAATCGGGGTCATAGCCGCCTAAAATGTTGCTCTTGTAGTCGGCGACGAACCAGCGGTTTTCGTATTCGAAAATCAGATCGATGAATCCCTGCAGATACCCGGAGAACTCGCCGAACGTCCAGTGCTCGCCGATGTCTGCCGCCCACCCGGAGCGGTCCTCATTACCCTGGATTTCCGTATCCCTCAGAAGCACTGCAGACAGCGTGCCGGGATCCAGTGCGCTGACTGGCAAGTGAAATTGCATTTCCGTGATGCAGCCCTCTCTCAATTCGTCCAAAGAGACTGGTGCATGGCCCCCGAACGTCAGTTTTGCACGCAGGATTTCCCCCATGGAATGTTCCCAAATCTCAGGAGACTTGCATTCGGCGACCGCATCTTTGAGATGTTTCCGGTTTCCGAGATAGTCCTCCAGCACGCTGTGCAATCGATCGCCGAGCTCCGCACCAGGATTTCCGAGAGGCTTGAGCAAATCGACGGTTGAGCTCTGTGTCGGCGGCGCAGAGTCTGTTCGTTCGGCATCGCGGTCTGCCGCGACATCGTGATCTTGATCCGACTTTGACAGGGTGGTGAAACTCGTTGTGCGCTTTAAGAGGTGGTTGTACGGGCGGGGCGCAGGTGGAGGTTGGAGCGGTTGTGCATCAGAGGGATCGGTTGAGTCCACCGCCTGGTCGTGTGAGTCCAAAGGCCGCTCGCCCGGGGAGGCGGATTCGAGTGTGGCGTATTGGATCCCTTTCAGCGTCGCGTGCCAAGAGCCGACGTCATCCGCGCGCAGTCCGAGGCCTGGCAATGCAGCGAGTGGCGAGCGGGCAGCGCCGTTCTCATGACTGACGTTGTCCTCAATCGGTGCAAGACCGATGTAGAGCCTGTGCCTCGCACGGGTCAGGGCGACGTACAACTTGCGGTGCTCCTCTTCGGATTCCTGATTGATCGACTTTTCGAGATGCGATCCAAAATCAGGCGACCCCACGTCAACGCACCAGTTGTCTGCAGTCCGAAACAGCGCGCTTTGATCCTTGCGTCGTTGCAGTTTGCTCTGCAGGGACCAAAGAAACGGGCAAAACACTACTGGGTATTCGAGGCCCTTTGCCCCGTGTACAGACACCAACTGCACGGCGGCGCTGTCGGTTTCCAGCTTCATGAGCGCACTTTCACCGTCAGTGGGCTCGTTGCCTGAGTTAAGAGCCTTGGCGGCGATAAGCCTGCCAAGCCACTGGGAAAGCTCATGCGGGCTGCGCTTGCCCCGCGCATGTTCCTGCTGAAGCAGGCTTCCGATATGACGCCAGTTGGTATAGCGGCGTTCTCCGTCTGCGAACTTGAGGTTGGAGGCAATCACTTTGTCGGTTTGCGCGCGCTTGAGCAGCAAAGGAAGAGGTCCCGTTTTTCGAAACTGGGACGCTTCCCTGCGGAATTCCTTGCACATCGCAGCCTGTTGTCCGGCGTCAATTCGAAGAAGCAGGAGTTCCTGCGCTGCCCGAGCACCAAGAGGGGTTCCATAAAATGCGAGGAGTTTTCCAAGAACATCACCGTGTTCGTCGATGGCCGCAAGCAGTTGTAGCCATACGTGAACATCGCGAGCTTCGGTGCTGTTGAATACGCTTCCGAGACTGTTGCCCGATGACTGGCATGGAATGCCCGCCTGCGTCAGAACCCGTCTGATGATCCCAAGCTCGCGGTGCCCGTAAGCAAGGACCGCGATGTCACCAAAGTGGATGGGCCGCAGGCCGCCCAAGTGACGGTCCACGATCCGCGTTCCGGAACCCACCAACCGTGCGGATTCCCTCGCGACCATCTCCGCGAGCTCTTGCTGGGCCGCGCCGCGCTTTTTTTGATCGCTCCAGTGGATGATTAGTGGTGCGAGTTTCTCGGGATCCTCAATCCGCGACTCATGCGCTGCGCTTACCTCCGTGTATAAAGTCTGAGCTTGTTGGTTGAGGGCATCAGGAAATTTGTAGGCATGGCCGTATAGCTGGTTGATTGCTTCAATGAGCGGCCGGTCGGAGCGATGGTTGCAGAGCATTTTTCCGGCAGGCTTCGCATCGCCCGCGAGACGCTTGTAACTCGCAAGGTCAGCGCCTCTGAACCTGTAGATGCTCTGTTTCGGATCCCCGATTACGATGAATGATATCGTCGAATTGTGGCCGAATATCTGTTCAAAGACTTCGATCTGGAGAGCGTCGCTGTCCTGGCATTCGTCGATGACGGCAGCGCGCAAGCGCGAGCGGACGGCCATCGCCAGCGGTCCGCCCGCGCCCTGCTCTTTAAGTGCGCGGTGCACCGTCAGCACCAGATCGTCAAACCCTTGCACCGAGGCGCGGGCCTTCGCCTCCGGAAACTCACGCCTCACTTGATGCGCCAGCACCCCGGCCGCGTGCCGCTTGGTTTGCGCTCTGAGTTCGCCGTACTCGTTCCACAGCTCTAAAAATTCAGACGGTAGGTTTTTTGCCGCCGCTTCGCTTAGAGGGTCCTGTTGCCTTGTAGCGCGAAAAGCCTCGATGATGTTTTCAGCAGCGCCTCTGGTGCGGCTGTTGGTGAGGCATGCAAGGGCTTTTGGTGCCTCGGTGAGGATTTTCTGGGCAAGTTGCTCATCATGACCGCTCGGAACCGGATTCGCAACAAGCAGGCTCGCATTGGGGTGGAGGGCGACGCGCGATCCGATTTTTTTGAGCACCTTGACATCCGGTGCACCGTGCTCGGTGAAGCGCATGATGTTGTCGTCCAAGATCGGCTCCAAAAATTCTGTATGATCTTGGACTAGCGTCAAACCAGAGTCGCATCCAAGCTCTACCGAGTGACGCGCGATCAGTGACTGGCAGAAGCTGTGGATCGTTGAGATGGGCGCGAGATCAAAGCTGCTGAGGGCGTCGGATAATCGGAGGGCGATCGAGCCCCAGTCTGCGGTGTCCGCCCATCGCGAATTTTGAAGAATTAGCGCTTCAGGGCTGTCACCGCAAGCAGCGCCATTTTGCAATCGCCGAGCCTCCGAAAGCGCGTTCTGCAGTGCGTTAAGGAGTCGCTCCTTGAGCTCTGCGGTTGCGGCCTTGGTGAAGGTGCTGACGAGAATTTGGTCGACGTTGAGATCCTTTTCGATGATCAGTCGCAGCCACAACAGCGTTATGGAATACGTCTTCCCGGTGCCCGCGCTCGCCTCGATTGAGTGGGCACCTTCCAAAGGCTGCGTGTGTGGGTTGAAGCTTTGACTGTTGTACGTCATGAGAGGTTTATTGAGCTTTTTCGGCCTCCGTTTTCCAGCTGTGTAAAAATGCCGAGACCCTCCACGCGATCGGCGTTTCTGGGAGTGGGAGAAAATCAATCGCGCTGCTTTGCGCCGTCCAAAGGAATGGATTCTCGCACCCGCGGAACGCATACTGGGTTTCTGGTGCTTCAGAGGCGGGTAGGGCGGCGGAAAACTGATTGCCCTCCCATGTTTCGCGTCCGATTTCCAACGCGCTGCGGATTTGCTCGGGGGTAGCTCCAGCGCTTGGCTGTTGTTGTTTCCACATTTTTTCCAAGGAGTCTGGCCACAACGGAAGCGGCAGGCTTTGCGCTGCCTCCAAGAGCGGCAGGAGGGCACCCAGAAAGGTGCGAGCGAGGTGCGGTTCCGGCAATTTGATTCGCTCCGGGCGTTTATTGCTGAAGCGCGCCTCAGCGAAGTGGAAGCAGTGTTCGGCTGCGCGGGCTTCAGGCGCGTGGGGATTTTTGATCGCGGAGTCAGTGCCGCCGTCCGCTGCTAGAAGCAGTGCTTCGAGAAGAAACAATAGATGTTTCTCGAGTGATGTTTTGGATGCGGAATAGTAGACGGCGGTGCCCGGGGTGCTGGACTGGTACCAACCGGGCCTCAGTTCGCCTTCGATGACGCAGCGGTAGCCTGGTCTCAACGGGTGCGTGACCTCGGTTTGTAGTAAGCGAGTGATGCGATCCCCGGGGGTGAAAGCGGGTGTCGGCGCGTCAGGCGTGTCCTCAAGCAGTCCCTCGACAAGGTCATCCCCCAGCGCGCCTCGCGGAATGTCGCCCGCCGCTGTGAACTTTCTCTTGAGGGAGTCGACGCAGCTTCCCTCGAGTTTTGCGGTAAGCAGGTCGTCGCGAATGCGCCATTTCTTGAGCCCGTCTAGGTCCAGTAAATCTCCGGCGGCTAGCGTGTCCTCCTTCGAAGGAAGCGCTGCGCCGAGGCGGCGAAGAAAAAGTTGCAGTGGTTTTGAGAACAGCGTGCGCAGGGTTTGCAGCGGGATGCGCGTGCCGTTTTGAATCGGTTCCGGCGGGAGCGGGTGCGCCCACGGGCCACGGAACGCGGGAAGTCCGCGCTTCCCAGCGAGTGAGCGGGCGGCGTTAAAGTCACCTTCAAGGTGGCCTCGGGCGCTCGCGGGTCGCTCGGGGTAAAATGCGGCTGGACTAAATCCATTGAGCGGATGGCGGAAGAGGATGTGCGTGTGCGGCGGCGTAGAGGAAACGTCCTCGGGTTTTACAACGTACGAGTCAATTGCCTGAAGCAGGTCTGCGAGAGCCGTTGACGGCGGCCGCTCCTTTGCATCCTCATCCGAACCACCTTGGTACGAAAAAACCAGTCGTTCCTCGCACGCGATGATTGCAAGAAGCATTGCATGGCGATCCGCTTCTCGCACGGAAGGGTCGCCGGTTTTGCGGGCCGCGCTCAAGGGATGCCACGAGGGGCGTTCCTCGCGGCGCGGAAACGTTTCGGAGTCCAGCCCCGCGATTAAAATCATGCGCGCCGGCACCCCCGCGTACTCGCGAAGATCCGCCACGCAGATTCCGCCCGGACCGCGCGCTCCCGATTCACCGATCGTTTTGAGTTTTTCGTCGAGAAGCCGCAGGTAGCCGTCCGCGTTGAGTTCGGGGGCCGCCCCCTCGGCTGCGCGCGCGAGTGCCGGCAACATCGTGTTTGTTAGTTTGGTGGAGTGTTGCGTGGGCCCGGGCTCGGAGCATTCCAGAAAATCTTCAATCAGCGTTTTGATTTGCGCATTCCATTCGCCCACGGGTTTTGTGTCTGGTTTCGTCCAAAGAATCCGGGCTCGCTCCAGCGCTGCCGCGAATCTCGCCAATTGTGCGAGCTCCTGGACCGAGAGCCCCGAGGCTCGATCGAGCGGGACGGTCGCGCCTTGCGTGCCCGGGAGTTGAAATACGTGTGAGGATTGTGCAGACGCAGTGACAGCGCCGAGGCCAAGTCGCTGGATAGCCCAGGCAAGGTTCCATCGGTTTTCCGCGATCGGTTGGTGCTCGGAACGGTGGTGCGGGTTTGTACCCCAGCGGAAACCCGCGTCGCGGAGCCATTCGACGAGGTGCTTTCCGGAGTCTGTGGACTCTGCAAACCCGAATCGCGCAGCGATGAGCGGGTTTTCAAGCAAGACCTGAATGTCCTCCAAATTCAAACGGCCTCGGATTTTGCGGAGCAGAATGGAAAGTGCTTCCGCGAAGGACGAGGGAACCGCCTGTCCGAAGCCCAGCAAGCGGAAGGGAAGGCAGTGGTGGGCTGTGTTATCCGTGCGCAGGCCAGCCTCAACGAGGGGCGCCTGTCGTTTCGGGTCGGCTAGCAGAATCAGGATTTCTTCGTAGCGAAGGTCCGGTATTTCGTGCATTGCCTGAAGAATCCGGTCCCGGCAGTTTTCGAGTTCGCGCAGCGTGCTTCTCACGGCGTGGACGGTGAGGGACGCATCGTTTGGGAGCAGGGCGTGCAGTTCGTCTGGCGCCGGCGGCGCGGCGCTACGACAGGAGTGCTGGAGCGCGCCAAGCAGTGAATTCGGCGGCGGGTTGCTTGTAACGTGTTCGCCGCCGTCGCCAAACGCAAACAGGGATTCAGCGAGCTGCCGGTGCAGATCTTGGGAACAGCGACCGAAGGCCCACAGGAGGCCGCCTGGATGGAATTCCGGGTCGGGTTCGGCGGGCCCTCCTGACTGACGTTTCCGCCTGCGCAACTGGCAGTCGCCCCAGTACTCGTTGCTCGGGCACAAAGCAAAAAGATGGACTCGATCGGCGTGTGACTCGGATAAAATTTCGAGGAAACGGTTGAGCCGTTCGAGTTGGATCATGGGGAGGCCCGCGTCGATCTGGATCCACAAGTGCGGGATCCCGCCGCGTTTTACCCATGACTTCATCCAGAGCGCGGTGTTTCGAGCGAAGCTGTTTGGATCAATGCAGCCCACATGTGATTTTAACGAAGCCGAGACGCTCGGGTGCTCGGCGACTGCTTCCAGAAAAGATCCCGTCTCCCAGCGTTCTGTTTCGATCCTGCAAAAGATGGCTTCGTCAATGGCGCGCGCAATCGAGGCTGCCCAGTCGAGAACTGCCGCCGAGACGGGCTTTAGCGGAATGCCTTTCGGCACCGGGGAGTCGCGGTGGCTGCCGAGTTCAGGGAGGGCGGACGCGACGGCGAACCTGAGTTGCTCGAAGTCGAATCGCGACCCTGCGCCGGAAGCGGCCTGTTCAATCAATTCGCGGAGTTGGACTTCTTGCGTGTGGCTGGCGATGCCTGCGCGATCCGCCCACTGGCGCATAACATACTCCGCGCGGCCGCGCTTTGGCATCACCAGCCAGTGACGGGCCCGCGGATCGCGGATCTGCGAGAGCGCTTCGCTCATGCGTTGCAGCAGTGCGCGCGGGGTTTCGGAGTAGACGAACATGGGGTGGAAGGCGGGTAAAACGGGAACTCCTGAATTATTGCACACCGCAAGCCGGGCCCCTCATGGAATGTTAGGAGGGGGTTGATTGCCATTGGTGGCGTCTGAATTTGGCGTCGAGTTCCGGTTGCTGAAAAGGCAAAGGCAGAGTGAGAGGAACGGGCGGTCGCAGCCGCGAGCGGGTGGGATGCGGAAAAGGGGCCCCTCGGGCGAAAAATTAATTTCACATCAGTGTAATGCCTACTACACTCCCGCGGCCCTGTGCCTGCCCCAAAGTCACAGGGACATAGTCCAGCCGGTTCCCCCCCGGACGTACTAACATCCAAATAAAGAAATGAATAATCCCGGACTTCCCGAGAAACAGGGGCTGTATGACCCTCAGTTTGAGCACGATGCGTGCGGCGTAGGATTTGTTTGCCAGATGAAGGGTAAACGAACCCATGAGATTATTCAGCAAGCCCTGACCATGCTGGTGAACCTGGATCACCGCGGGGCCTGTGGATGCGAGGTGAATACCGGGGACGGAGCGGGGATTCTCCTGCAGATCCCCCACGCTTTTTTAAACAAGGTGTCCAAGGGTCTCGGCATCAGCCTTCCAGATCCCGGCCACTATGCGGTGGGAATGCTTTACGTTTCCACCGACCCGAAGATCCGCGCCCAGAGCGAGAGGAATTTCGAGGAGGTGGCGGCGGCGCACGGTCAGAAGGTGCTTGGATGGAGGACTGTGCCAACTGACAACTCTTCCCTTGGGAAAACAGCGTTGGACAGCGAACCGGTGCACCGTCAGGTGTTCATCGCCCGCGGCGCAGGTTGCGCGAGCGACTTGGACTTTGAGCGCAAGCTGTTTGTCATCAGAAAAGTGGCCCACCAGAAGAACCGGAGCTCGGGCCTCGACTCGTTCTGGTACGCGCCGAGCATTTCTTCCAGGACGTTGATTTACAAGGGGATGCTCATGCCTGAGCAGGTGGGTAAATACTTCGTGGACCTGTCTGATCCTTCGATGGAAACGGCCTTGGCCCTTGTTCATTCGCGCTTTTCCACCAACACATTCCCCAGCTGGGAGCGCTCGCATCCCTACCGGTACATCGCCCACAACGGCGAGATCAACACGCTGCGCGGCAACGTCAACTGGATGAAGGCGCGCGAGCCCATGCTCGCAAGCCCCTCGTTCGGGGATGACATCTCCAAAATCTTGCCGATTGTGAACACCAGCGGCTCGGATTCCGCGATGTTTGACAACGTTCTGGAACTGCTGGTGATGGGGGGGCGTTCGCTTCCTCACGCGATGATGATGATGATTCCGGAGCCTTGGAGTGGTCATGAGTCGATGAGCGACGAGAAGAAGGCGTTTTACGAGTACCACTCGTGCCTCATGGAGCCGTGGGACGGCCCCGCCTCTGTGGTGTTCACCGACGGAACGATGATCGGTGCGACCTTGGATCGCAACGGGTTGCGTCCATCCCGGTACTATGTCACCAAGGACGACTACGTGATCATGGCCTCCGAGGCCGGGGTCCTTCCGGTTGAACCGGAGCGCGTCGCCAGCAAGGGCCGCTTGCAGCCGGGCCGCATGTTCCTCGTGAACATGCAGGAGGGACGGATCGTTGCAGACGAGGAAATTAAGAAGCAGATCGCCTCCGAGAAGCCCTATCGCAAGTGGCTGGATGAGAATCTGGTGAAGCTGGCGGACATCTCCGACGCACCCGAGGTGCGTGAACCCGATCACGGAACCGTGCTGCAGCGGCAGTTGGCGTTTGGATACACCTTTGAAGACCAGCGGAAGTTGCTTGTGCCGATGGCAAAGGACGGGGTCGAGGCCATGGGGTCCATGGGTACTGATATCCCGCTCGCGGTGCTCTCCAACAAATCGAAACTGCTGTACGATTATTTCAAACAGCTCTTCGCGCAGGTGACCAATCCGCCAATCGATTGTATCCGCGAGGAAATCGTCACTTCATCCGTCACTACGATCGGGCCGGAGGGGAATCTTTTGGAGCCCACGCCCAAGAGCTGTCATTTGATTGAGCTGCCGACGCCGATCATCACCAACGAGGAGCTCGCCAAATTGCGCCACGTCGCACACGGGCAATTCCGGTCGGTGACATTGCCGACGCTGTTCGAGGCCTCGAAGGGGGCTAAGGGCTTGGAGGCTGCGTTCGACGAGTTGTGCATGCAGGCTAGCCTGCAGATTGATGCGGGCGTGAATCTGATCATTCTGAGCGACCGCGGCGTGGATCGCCACAACGCGGCGATGCCGCCGCTGCTGGCGGTTTCTGGGCTGCATCATTTCCTGATCCGC
>JBILKY010000082.1:0-12831 GCA_044376395.1 Chthoniobacteraceae bacterium
GCTTCCAGAAGGAAGTCGCAACAAAGGCGAATGCCGTCCGCGGTGCGCAACTGAATATGAACATTAACCGAGAGCTTGTCGTTTTTGGCCGCAACTGAAGAACCTCGTGCCGGTAATCGTGCTTGATATCCATCGAGCGCCCTCAGGAACCAGTGGGGCTCTCGAAAGCATCAAAACACGCTCACACGTCTGATGTTTTGGTATATGGAGCTCGTGCGCCACACGGCTTAAAGGCTCTGCCGGCGGTTACTCGGAAATATCCGGAGCCTTAATTCAGTGCACGAGTGCCTGCCAATGGCGACTTGCCGATGCTTGAGATGCAGCCATCCGCGTCTCTCACAAGCGCCGATTTTCTGGTTAACGGCGTACCCGGTCGAGGCTACCCGATCCGGCGCGGATTTCTCGCAAGAGACGCGCTTAAGATCGCTTCGATTGAACGCGGAGCGTCATGGCCATTCAATCGACTATAAAATCGACTATACGAATTCACCCGCTTGTTCCGTCTTCCCATATCAGTCGCTGTACTTCGCTCATATCCGCCGCCCTCTGCTCCTTGATAGCTCACAGCATGGATCTGAGCTTGACCGCCGGGGATCTGTCACTCAACGACCTGAGCAACCCATTGGACCCAGAAGTGGCGCAGGCCATTCATCTCTCAGCAGCCCCCCCGCTGATCGCGAGCATACTCGCAACCGATCCGAGCAAATCCACGCCTGAGTCGCGGGCAGTTGTTTGGGCCTTCCTGCGCCAAGCCTGGAACTACGATGCTGCAACGGAAGGTGAATGGTTGCTCGGTATTGACGAAGCCCTTTCTTGGTTGCGGCGTTCAGTTAGTCGCAGGGATCAAACAAAGGTTTCTGAAGAGCTTTCAACCGGCCTGACAGGGCTCGCGGCAAACTCAACCTTGCCTGAGTCCGAGCGGGAATTCGCCATCCGGCATCTGGGTGCATTCTATTCGAATCAACCGTGCGATTTTGATGCTTTGCGCGTTTTAAGCGGGGTGCTTCAGGAGGATTTGAGAAGGCCTTTATGCGGCGTTGCGCTACAAGCCATCGTCCAAACAGGGACGGATCATGCGCCCTTGTGGGGCATGGTCAGACATCGCGCGCTCACCATCGCAGCGAATCCTTCAGCGCATGTGCGTAATCGCCTTGCAGTTTTTGAACTGGTCGCAGCGAAGTGCTGGACTGAGTTTGAGCCGGTCATTTGCGAACGTCTGTGCATTGCTCAGCGTGTTTCGGAGCGCGTCGCGGCGTTTCAAACCCTGACACAGATCGGGGATGACGACACACGACGCTGGATAGAAACCCTGCCCGCAGAGAAGGACTCCTTGTCTACAGGCGCCCGGGAAGCTGCGCTCCAACGACTGCTGAGCCAGTCCGCGTTGCAAAACTGCGTCGAGTCCAATCCCGACTGATCGGGGACTAACTCGACGCCGGACCGCGCCCAGAGAAGGTGAGTTCTGCGACTCCTGACTTATCAAGTTCCCCAAGGCCAAGCGCCGTCATTTTGTCGAACTGCCGCTTGGTTGCCGCGGCAAGTGGCAATTCCAACCCCGCTTGCTGAGCCAGCGAAAGGGCAATACCGCTGTCCTTTGCGGCGTGTGATGCGCTGAAAAAGCACGCGTGGTCTCGGTTTTGCATATCCTCGCCGTCGGTGACGAGGACTCGGGATGCCGCGCCAGTCTGCGAGAACACTTCGCGAATCATCGACAAATCCAAACCAAGCGCGGCTGCGAGTCCGAGTCCCTCGGCGAGCCCCGCGGTGTTGATATTCATCACCATGTTGACAAGCGCCTTTACTTTGGCGGCTTCTCCAGCACGGCCGACATAACGCATGCTGGCGCTGAGTTTCTCGAGGATCGGTTTTACAGACTCGAACACTTCTGGGTTGCCTCCGATCATCAGGTAGAGCGATCCCTCGCGGGCCTGCGTGATGCTGCTTGCCATGCAGCCCTCGAGTGACTCGGCTCCTGCGGCCGCAGCTGCTTTCTCCACCTCCAGGTGCACCGCCGGAGATACGGTCGCGCAGTTAATGAAGACCCGCCCCTTGGCGCCTTCTAGCAAAGAGTCACCCGGTGTAATGAAAATCGAGCGCATCGCCGCGTCGTCAGTCACCACCGTGATGATCACGTCGGAAGAAGCTGTGACCATCTTGAGCGTTGAACAAGCCGTCGCCCCCAGTTCTGCGGCGAGGCTGTCCGCGAGCGAGCGGTTCAAATCAAAGACTGCGCTGACGGTGTATCCACAATCTTTGAGTCGGCGCGCCATGTTGGCGCCCATGCGGCCTAAGCCGACAAATCCAATTTTTGCATTCATAATGATCAGTTTGGTTGCTCTGCCAGCTTGCTAAGATGCGCACTGCGGATCAAGAGAAAGCCGAGTGATGCAAATCGGCAGTGATTCACACCGGCGGGGAATTGGATTCACCGTTGAAGCGCGTGACGAATCAATTAAGCTGAGCGCCAGCGGCCGTTGAACGCATCGTCAAATTCGAGGCCATCTGATATCATGCTCGCAGAAGCACCAGCGTTTGGATTTTTGGGAAGTGAAGCCATGGCAGTTGGTGTGGCTGTTGCGGTGCTGGTTCTTCAGTGGTTCCTGATTTCGTTCTCAGCAGTCCGCGCACTCGATGCAGCGGCTTTTTCCGTGCTCGGTGCTCTTGCGAACCAGATACGCCGATGGATTGCACGCTCCAGACGGGCGGCTGAACGCATGACATCTCGGAAAGCACGCGTCCCGGAATTCGACGAGTTCCTGCATGCATGCGCCGCAGCCGAGCAGAAAATCGACCAACTCAGTCACGAGTTGTCCGGCTTGCGTTCCGAGGCACTGGCCGGGTTTGCGGACACTTTGCATGCGATTGTTTTGGAATTTGAGCGTTTAGAAATTGCGTTCGTCGAGGCATCCCGTTCGGTCTGCCCGATTGTGGAGCAGCCCGGGGAGGCGCTCTGTGAGACGCAAAAGATCCGGGCACGCATTGAGGCGACCTGGCTTGATTACACGGACTTGTGCAGCCAGAGGGAGAGGGCGGCCCGCCGAATCTTTTTTGGCGCAACGCGAGGCGCTGCATGCCCGCACAGCTCCAGCGCGGAAGGGCTCTAGAAAGATTCGCCCGCCCGTGAAGCTGTATCACGCTTGAGTGATGCGTCCCATCAATTCAGGGATTGGGTGTCCGTCGTCGACGATCGGCGTAGGGCGGCCATTGAAATCCGGGATGGCGACTTTTGCGCCGTCGATGCCGAGATGATGGTAGATTGTCGCGAGGAAATCATGAGGTCCGCAGGGTCTTTCGATGACGTCTTCGCCACGCCTGTCGGTTGCACCGATGACTCCGCCGGTCTGGATGTTGCCGCCCGCCCAGATGTTGCTGAACGCTCGCGGCCAGTGGTCGCGGCCGGGCTGAATGGTCCCAGCGGCAGCGCTTGCATCGCCGATACCCGTGCTGGGACTATACTCGATCTTTGGGGTGCGTCCGAACTCGCCGGTCACAACCACAAGCACGCGCTTGTCGAGGCCGCGCGCATAGATGTCTTCAATCAAAGCGGACACAGCCTGGTCGTAAGCCACCGAGCGAAACCTCAACGCATCAAACACGTGATGGTTCACGGCATGGTCGTCCCAGTTGCTGACGCGTCCGCATAACGGGCCGTTGAGGCTGCTGGTGATGATTTCCACGCCGGCCTCGACAAGCCGGCGGGCAAGCAGCAACTGCTGCCCCCAGCGATTGCGCCCGTAACGCTCGCGCGTCCGGGCGTCTTCTTTCGAAAGGTCAAATGCGTCGCGGGCGGCGGGATTTGTGAGAAGCGTCATGGCCTGCGCTTCAAACTCGTCGAGCGCCCCGAGTTCGCCAGCCGTGTCGAAATTTCTCTCAAGCGTGTCCAAAGCCTTGCGAAGCGCAATCCGGTCGCCCAGCCGACTCGCCTCCGAAGGATTGGTCAAGCCGATGTTCGGCACTTCAAACTCCGGCCTGTTCGGGTCGCCTGTGACTGCGAAGGGCGCGTATGCGGCGCCCACGTAGGTCGGGCCGTTGTATTCGATCACCGGCGACACACCGACGTAGTTTGGCAGTGGATTGGTGCGAGGCCCTTCTTTTGAGCGTAGGTATGCGGCAACAGACATCCAGTCGGGCAGCCTCGGCTTGGGTTTGTCGCGCGTGTCCGGGTCGCCCGACAACATTTGCATCGAGCCCGCGGGATGGCCGGCAGCCTTCTGGTTCATCGAACGCAGTACTGTGAACTTGTCTGCGATCCTCGCCTGCATCGGCAGCAACTCGGTGAAATGCAGTCCCGGCACCTTCGTGGGGATCGTCTTGAACGGGCCGCGATATTCCGATCCGATGTCCGGTTTCGGATCGTAGGTGTCGATATGCGAGCAGCCGCCCGGCTTCCACACCATGATCACCGCTGTGCGCTGGACGTTGGTTTTCGAGGGAGCCGCAGCGCGCATCCGAAGCAGGCCTGGGAGGCCGAGTGAGGCGAACCCCGTTAATCCGATGCGCATGAACCCGCGCCGGTCCAGTGGGCCGCGGCAGGTTGAGAAAATTTCTGGGTGCTCCGACATAGGCGTTGGGGGGGTGGACTGTTTGGAGATGTTAATGCTGGACCGGTGGAAAAGATAGCCGAGAGACGCCTACCGGTGGCTGAACGTGATCAGCTCTTTGCCGGAGGTTGAATCCCATACGCGGAGGGCGCTGTCCTCGCCGCCCGCCACAACAACGCTGGCCGTTTGAGCGCTTGCAGCTGACTGCATAAACTCGGGCAGCTTAGTCATGGCGCGGACTTCGGTGCCATCGTCGGCAATGATCCGCACCTGATTGTCGCCAGAGGACGCGACAAGCTGGCTCGTTGCCCCCATGTACTGCAAAGAGGTCACCTCCTTGCTCCAACCAGTGATCTTCTTTTTGCGTTCGCCCGATTCCATGTCCCATACATTGACGACCCCGTCGGCACCGGAACTGGCGAGAGTCTTGTCATCGGCCCTGAAAGAGACGCCCATCACGTGGTGCGTGTGCGCTTCGAGCGCGTAACGCTGCTTTCCGTTGGCAATTTCTGTCACCTTCGCGAGCCGGTCAGCGCCACCGCTTGCCAGCCATTTCCCGTCGGACGAAAAATCCAGCGAAAGCACGGCGTCCTTATGTCGTTCACGCCAAACTTTCGACAATTTGCCGGAATCCACATCCCAAAGGTGCACGTCGCCGCTTCGCGAAAATTCACCGCTCCCGACCGCGAGTGTTTTGCCATCCGGACTGAAGCGCACAGCGCTGACGCGTTCCGAGATGGATTCATCGCCGCTGGGCGTTCCGAGTATCCGCTCCAAAACCCACCGCGGCGGTTGCGAGGTGGAAACGAGCACGCGTTCGGGCGTGATGCATTCGAACCGGCCGGCCGCGGTGAATTGCAGTTCGGCGCTCACAATCGGATGGCCGGCTGACACGCCCTCGATGGCTGCCCCTGTCGCTGTTGACCAAACCTCGATGGATCCTGAACTCAAAACGGCGGCGACCAGACCGCCGTCTGTAGAGATCTTCACAGAAACACACGCCGCGCCTGGATTTGCCTCTGGCTTCTTTAGTTCCGCCATTTTCGCCGCGGCCGCTGTCTGCAACGCTTTGCTCGATTCTGTCGCTGCGTTGGACGCAGCCACCAAAGCGGTGTTGCGCGCTTTTCCTGCGTCAATGCGTTTCAGATTTTCGTCCCCATCTCGGATTGCGTTTTCAACCGCAGCCAATGCCGCTGTGGCGGACTTCTCGGCTGTCAGGGCCGCGTCGAGTTTGGCAGCCGTCTCTTTGCGCTTCGCTGCAAGGGCCGCCGTTGCTTTGCCATCGGACGCGTCGGCCTCAGTCCCTAGCGCTTCTTCGTTTGCTTTTCTTGCAGCTGCAGTGGATTCGGCTGCAGTTGCAAGGGCCTTGGTTTTTTCGGGCAGCGCTTTCTTCGCAGCGGCAACAGCGTCTCCAGTCTTTTTAGCGTGATTGTCGAGGTCTTTGCTCTCGGTTTCGAGCCTCGCCAGGACACCTTTTTCGAATGCGGTGTCGAGCGCGGCTCGGTTGTTTTCCCAGTCAAGCGCCGCCAGTTTCGCAGCGGTCTCAGCGGTGCTGCGGAACTCGTGTAGTTGTTTTGCAGATTCAGCATCGAAAACTCGCACCGTCCCGTCGGAGGCCCCCACGGCAACTTGCCTCGCATCGAATGAAGTGCAAACGCAGGTGACGGTGCCCGATTTGAATTCATGCAGTGATTTTTGCTGTGCGATCGACCAGAGCAGCAGCTTTTCAGCTGAATGCACCAAGAGCGTGTCCTTGGTGGGTCCATTGTGCACAGATTTGATGGAGGCGCCGACTTCGAGTTGAAGACCCCGCGTGGTGACCGGCCCGGCCCCGCCTGCTGCTGCGGCAATGTCAAGAATCTGGACGGCTTTTGCTTCCGTCACTGCGAACAGCATTTTTCCATCGTGGCTGAAGCCTGCTCCGGTCAAAGGCGGGATCGGCGCAGGAAGAGAAATCTGGCTCCCACTGGTGAGCGACCATATTCCGCCGCCGGTTTTTTCCGAAGCAGCGAGGAGCAGGGATGAGTCTGGCGAAATTCGGAAAAGCGTTGGATCCGCGGGCTGATCGATTTGAAAACTTCGCACTGCCTTTCCAGACGCGCTCTCCGATACCTCGACAGTTCCGCTTTGGAGCAGACGCACCAACCATTTCCCATCGGGTGTCAGTTGTGTTTTCTGGCTGGATTGTTCCTGCGCGGTGGAGAGTGGACGGAGGTTTCCCGGAATGGTCTCGCGTTTCCAGATTTTCACCTCGCGGAATCCGCCCGTCGCAAGGCGGGTGCCAGCCGCGTTGAATGCGACCGATTGGACAACGGATTGGTGCGCGAGTGGCGCTGTCTCTTTTCCCATCAGTTTCGGATCTGCAAGCTGACCCGACAATTTCTGGGTCTGGAGATTGTATAAAAACACACGGCTGTCTCGCGAGCATGCCGCGAGCTTTCCATCCCTCGTTAGCGCGACCGAATAAATCGGACTGACACCTGCTGGAAGCGGTTTCCACACCACCTGCTTACTTTCCTTCACGGAGACTTTAGCACCCTGATCGATCCACTTGGAGAGTCTCTCGATCTGCGCTGCGCTCAGGTCGACGGCGCCCGACTTGTTGTTTTTCGGGGGCATGGCCGTCTCCGTCTGGTGCGCAGCCGATTTCACAACGAGGCTCCCGGCGCTTTTTCCGGGTATGAGCGCGGGTCCGGAGTCGCCGCCTTTGCGGATGGACTCCGGGCTTTCAAGATTCAACCCAGCCTTCGCACTCGTCTTGTTGTGGCAAGAAACACAGTTCGATTCGAGCGCCGGAAAAACGTCCTTGTAGAAATCGAGATCCTGCGCACGTGTGTCAGCGGCGCTTAAAAACGTGGCGCACATCCAAGCCACGAGGGCAGGGCGCCCGCTTTTCTGGAGACTGGGGCCTCGGTATCGCATTACTTGGCGGAGGCAGCCTTCACTCGGACGCGGATGGGTTCGGAGAAAACAATGTCGACGATGTCTTTCGGCGCCTCGGCCGCAGCGGCTGGTGCAGCTGGTGCTGCGGATTTCACGTCCTTCACGTCCTTAGAGGAATCCGTGTTTCTTGCAGGCGCGTTCGCCGCGAGTTCCATCTGCTTTTGCGGCGCTGGAACGGATGGATATTTCGAAACATAACCGCCATACACCGAGAATGTGTAATCGCCCGGCGGGATCTTCAGGGACGAAGGCTCGATCACCACCTCCGTTTGCGCCGCCTTGGCCGCCACGTCGAAGGGTTTGATGCCTGCAAAGTCCAACCCGAGCGGTTTCAGCTTAATGGCACCTCCTGAGAAATCACCCCGCCAGACTAGCGTGAGAGGGATGGTGAGCTTTTCCCCTTCGATGGCTTCCCAAACTCTGTCTTCCACTGGCCGGATGCTCAGCGGCGTGATTTCATCCCCGCCGACTGAGACGGGCGTGTCCGCCATCAGTCTGGGACTCGGCGTTTCCTGGCTTGCGTCCCGAACGGGCCAAACCGTCGAAGCCGTAGGACACTCGCGCGTCAGATTGGTACCGTTAAGGGTCGCGTGGCCGTGAATCTTCGCCAGCGAAAGTCCGCGGGGTGCATCGTCGTCCGCGGTGATCAGGATTGTACCGACGCTTTTTCCCGCAGGGATCCGGAGACCGGTTGCGCGCACGCCTTTCGGGAGCCCTTCCATGCTGAGGTTGATTTCACCATCGAATCCGTCCCTGCGCACCGCAACGACTTCGAACCCCATGGTGACACCCTTCCGCAGGGCGATCGGCTTTGAAACCGCATTTCGATCACCATTGCGCAATTCCATGTGGAGCGCCCAAGCGGCAAGCGCGAAGTCTGGAACTGCTTTTCTAACGATCAATTTGTAAGTGTTACTTGGCTCGGCGCGCGTGGCGCCGAACAAATCGCGTATTTGAATCCTGTGCACGCCTTCTTCCTTGATCTCCAGTTTACCGAGCACGTCCGCTGAGCCGATGTCGTACACCGGTCCATCATATGCATAACCATTGGAGGAAAGTTTCACAGGACTGATGATGTCGTTGAACTCAACGAGGTCTTTGATCTTCTCGGCGCCGCCCTCCTCCTTGGTCACGTGTTGCACCAGCACGAAAGGATCCGTGGGGCAGCCCAGTCGTTCGGAAACAGCCTCCACCCACCAAATGTCGCCCTTCTTCGCCTCAAACTCGTAGGTGTCCACGTCGCCCGCCGTGGCGAACGCGCCTTCAATCCGGCAGGGCAATGTGATTTTTTGCGCCTGAGCTTGTGCGTTGTTCGGCTCCGCCTCACGGATCTGCAGCGAAGGCGTATGCTCGGGTCTTGGAAGGGACGCTGTGGATACCGACCTTGTGCGCGGGTGATACGTCACGGCATCGTTCGCCCCCAATTCGCGCAGCACAAGCCGGTAGAAGTTCTCCACCCCCCCTTGGAATGTGAGGCCGTGCACCTTGATCAGGTATGTTCCGTCCGCGGGCGCGGTGAAATCGATAAAGCCCGTGCGTCGGTTCACCAAAAGGTCGCGCCCGGAGGCATCCGCGACGATGAGCACGGGCGTGAGTTTGGAATCGATGCCTGACGTTGCGCACTCGATTGCATATCGGTGACCCTTGGCGGCCTGGAGCGAGTAATAGTCAACTGCCTTCGTTGTGGCTGTCGCGTTGCAGATGCTGTTCGGCTTTACTGCCATTGCGGTCTGTACTGTCGTATTCGGCTTTTCGCGCACAACTTCATCAAGCTCATGAATGGTGAATGCACGTGCGGATGAAATGCCGCGTCTCGTCATCAGGCGCGCTTCGCAAATGTCAGGGGTCGCGTCCGCCGCAGCACTCACCACGAACTTGTTTGGAATCACCGTGCCGTCCTGATTTTTCATCGGAGCTGCGGAGAGTTTAGAAGACGAAAAAAGAAGCTCAGCCTCCTCAGTGTTTTCACCCGTGATGGTGATCTCAACGGTTGTTCCGGCTTTCACGCCCATCGGCATGGTTGTGAGCAGGCGGGGCGCCGGAAGAATAACCAATTGCGCGTGTGTGTGCACCACGCAGGCAAATCCCAGCGCGAGCGCTGTGAGTGCCGTGGAAAGGGTCCGGGTGTTCATAAATTCGGGGAAGCGTTTAATGGTTGTAGAGAAACTCTTTCGTATTGCACAAAGCCCAGATGATGTCCTCGTAGCCGATCTTTTTATTCGCGAGCGGATCCAGTGGTGCCCCCTCGGCATTGGTTCGCTGGATGCCCAGATGCGCCAGCGCAGCGGAGAGTTCCGCCTCCTTAGGTTCGCGGGAGAAGGTGAGCATGTACAATTCCCTGAGCTTCTCCTCGTCCTGTTTAGTCGCCTTCGCAAACTGATCTGCGCGTCCGCTGGCTTTGTTGAGCTTCGTCTTCATGTCCGCTGCATTGATGAGGTGAAGGCTTTGTGAGAGGTTCGGTGCCTGGACCCGTTCGCATTCGCAGACACTGTCTCCCTCCGGCCTCCCGAACACTGTCAGAAAATACGAGGCCTTGTTGTAGCTGTTGTCGGGAAGCGCGATCGCGCGCGTCCCCGAGGGTAGATCCGAAAAATCCGTGGTGGTGTCTGCCACGCGGTCAATGCTGTCGAGAAGCACCTCCGCATTCAGACGGCGCGGATAATAGTGCGAAAAATTCTGCCGGTCCGCCGCATTCTGCGGCGTTGCCGCGGAGCTAAGCCGGTAGGAATTAGAGCGCGTGATCGCGAAGATCAGGCTTTTGAAATCGTACCCGCTCTCGATGAAATGACGGGCCAGTGCGTCCAGTAGTTCAGGGTTCGATGGCGGGTTGGATTCTCGCATGTCGTCTTCGGGCTCAACCAGTCCTCGGTTGAAAAAGTGCTTCCAGTACCGGTTCGCGAGTGACTTCGCAAAAAAAGGGTTGGTTTTCGCACTCATCCAGTCCGCAAGCTGGATGCGGGGATCCTCGTCCGGTGAAATTTCCTTCGGCTCCGCACCGAGCCCGACGGGCTTGACCTGTTCCTTGGTTTTCTTGTGCTCGGCCTGAGCGACGCCTCGCTTGTGAAAAATCAATGACTGCCCTGCGGTGGCCGTGGGTCGGCGGCCGATCTGGCTGAAGAAGGCCGCGAGGCCCGAGTAGTCCCGCTGGCTCCAACGTTCGAACGGGTGGTGGTGGCACTGGGCGCATGTCATGCGCACGCCGAGGAAGAGCTGTGAGACATCCTCCAGTTGCTGCTCCGGTGTTTTCACCTGATTGTACCAAGCCACGGGCGGGTTCGACACCGGATCCCCGGTGGCGGCGAGCAACTCACGCACCATTTGATCGTAGGGCTTGTTGGCGAGCATTCCGTCTCGGACCCAAGAGTGGAACGCGAAGCTTGCCTTCGTGCCTTTGTCGATACGCTTGTTCCTGAGGATCGCCGCCCATTTGTTGGCGAAAAAATCGGCATACTCAGGCGTGTCGAGCAGGGAGCGGATGAGCGTGTCCTGCTTGTCAGCGGCTTTGCTTTCAATGAATGCGCAGGCCTCTTCCTGCGTCGGGAGGCGGCCGGTGATGTCCAAAGTGACGCGGCGTACGAAAGTGGAATCGTCAGCGAGGTCCGACGGCGGAATGCCAAGCCGCTTGAGATTCGCAAACACAAGTTCGTCGACGAAGTTACGCGCCGTCGGAAGAGTCATCACAGGCGCGCCCAGCGGTACAGACGCCGCATGTACGGACACTAGATTTTGATACCGCACCATTACCGACACGTTGCCCGGCAGGTCTGAGAAGCGGATCAATCCAGTCTCGCTCGCGGCGGCCATGCTCTTGTCGTTCGGCTCGTAAATGGCGAGAGTAGTGACATCCCGGGTTTGGCCGTCGGAAAAGTGCGCGAGGACCTTGAGCTGCTCGGTGGAGTGCATGGGCCTTGTGGAAGACGCGGGCGAAACTTCGAGGCGGGTGAGCTTCGCATCGGATTCCTTGCCATAAACCATCCCCTGCGAAATCCACTCCGCGATGAGCCGATACCCCGTGCTCCCCTGCGGAAGCTTGTTTCCACCACCGTGAGGCGTGGCGTTGCTCGCCTTCAATAACAAGAGACTTTGTTCGGGCGCATTTGGAAAAATGCGGCGGCCGTGCCCTTCCTTCACAATGTGCTCGTAGTCTTCCTCTGGTTCGTAGCCGAAGAGGGAGAGGCGGAAGCCGTTTTGTCCGTTGCCGGCCTTCGCATGACAGGCGCCCGCATTGCAACCGGCTTTGGTGAGGACGGGTGCGACATCGTGGACAAAGGTAAGGGGACGCGCAGGATTTGCCGAAACTGGGGCGGCGACGAGCAGAACGAGGCTCAATGCGGGGAACAAACCCATGGTAATTTAAGTATACCGCATGCGCGGGCCTTGCTTAGGGAGTTTTTAAACTCTTAAATTATTGCGCAACATGCGCGACGCGCTGGGCGAATGTGCCTCGACGGGATTATCGCAACTTCAAGATTGGAGCGGATATCCGCGCCCCCCCTACCGCGCTAGCCCCGGCTTTGGCTATTGCTGCACTGGCTTTGAGCAGTTATAAGAACAATGTTTCGTTTGGGTCGAATTCTAACCTTACACTTATGATGTTTACTTTATTAGCTTCCGCCTCGCCCGCCGATGGCGAAATGGCTCTGTCCGCGACCCGGGTTTTGATGGCCGCTGGGCTGGCCGTGGCGGCGATGGTTTCCGTCGTGATCGGTGCGTGGCTGGGTCTGACCTTCCATGCGAGTGAGAAGCTCATTGCGAACATTCTCGCGTTCGGATCGGGAGCCTTGGTGAACGCCCTGGCGATCGACCTCGCCTACGGAACCACCGAGCATCTGGTGCATGAAGGCATTTCCAACCTGCAGTCTTGGGGGATTGTTGCAGGAGGATTCCTCGCGGGCGGGTTGGTGTATTTTAGCTGCAACCGACTTGTTGCGAGCCATGGGGGCGCGGCGCGTCACAAGACAACGGCTCGCCAGTTCGCGCTGGATCTCAAGCGTGAAGAAAGCGCCGGCCTGCTCCAGCGCCTCGGTCAGAACGCGCTGTTGCGCTCGCTGCCTCCTTCGGAAATCGATGGGTTGCTTCCGTACATCCGTGACTTCCATCTGGATCAGGGAAATTACCTTTTCAAACAGGGCGATCCCGGCGACGCGATGTATTTGGTGGAGGACGGTAAACTAGGCGTTTTCATCCGCAATGACGCGGCGACTGAGAGTGACGGAAAGAGGATCGCAGAAATCAAGAGCGGCGACATTGTCGGTGAGATGGCCCTTCTTGGGACCGGCGTCCGCAACGCGACGGTGCTAGCTGAAGCGCCTGTGGACGCGATGCGGATCGAGAAGGAGGATTTTGA
>JBILKY010000320.1:0-4196 GCA_044376395.1 Chthoniobacteraceae bacterium
CATCAGAGCAACAGTCCGAACACTGCAACGAGGTTCACTTGAGATTCTGGATGCCGAATGCCCCCCCAAATCCTACCGATTCTACCTGCGCGCTAGGTAGACGGTGCTCGCCGAGTCTTTTTCCAAGAGCGGGTTGTGGAAACGCACTACCTGCGCTTCACACCCCGTGAACACTTTCCCCAATACCGCGAGGAATTCAGGATCGGGCGCGTCGTCAGACCAGAGAGCGAACACTCCCCCCGGATAAATCTGTGAGGCCAACCGGCGCAGGCCCCCCTCCGCGTAGAAGTCGGCATGCCGCTCGTGCAGCAGATTTTTGGGCGAATGGTCGATGTCCAATAGCACTGCGTGAAAGCGACGGCTCGGGGTGAAGGGATCGAATCCGCGCCCAGGGTCGGCGGCTAGAGCAAAGAAGTCCCCCTGAACGAGCCGGCAGCGAGCATCGGCGGTGATCTCCTTTCCGAGCGGCACCAACCCCTGCTGGTGCCAGTCGATGACCGGTTGCAAAAAGTCGATCACCACCAGCGAGCGGACACTCGCGTGTTGTAAAGCCGCGCGTGCGGTGTACCCAAGGCCCAACCCTCCGACCACGACGTCAAAATCTCCGCCTTCCAAACGTGCGATCCCCAGGTCCGCAAGCGCCACCTCCACCTCATGAAAGAGGCTCGACATCAGGAAGTCTTCACCGAGTTTGACCTCAAAAACCTCGATGCCATCAAGGTTACGTAGCCTGCGCCGCCGGAGGACCAAATCACCAAGGGGGGTCTGACGATAATCCAACTCTGCAAAATCAGCGCTCATCCCGCTAGAAAACGCCATCGTCCCCACCGCGCGAAGCCCAATCGCCTAGAGGTGCCTCCTTCGCCCTATCGTAGAAGAGCGACTCAGTGCACAGACTTGACCATGTACAGCACCTGCTCCCGGCCAAACTGCAGCTTGAATTTGGCGCTAGTCTTAAGTCCCAGCATCGCCCCGCCCAGGGGCGACTGAGGCGTGACGACCAGCACAGGCTTGCCTCCTGCACCCAACTCCACTCCCCCCGCGCAGGGTGCCAGAAAATACCAGGCCACCTCGCCGTTGGACTCCAGTTGCACGAGCGCCCCGGGCGCGATGGGAGTCGACTGGGTGAAGTCGCGCAGGATCATTCCCTCGAGCGCTTGGATCGAGCCGGCCACCTCGGTCGCCTGCCGCGCCTGCCCCTCGGCCAGATAAGACGCCTCGATTGCCCGGGTGTCGTATTTGTTTTCCGCCTTGTTTTGTTCATGGGTCGCCTCGGCATGCGCCTCTCTTGCGGACTTGTCGAATCCGGAAAGCCGCTCCATCAAATGTTCTATCAGCTGACGGCGCAGCGCCTTTTTATCTGGAATCATAAAAGTTCAAAAGCTTCCTGTCACTGTGCCCCGACCTCGGAAGGCGCAATCACCACTGCACTCTAACGTAGTTTGATGGCTCCGGCATAGCGTCGTGACTTTGCTTGGTACTGCCCAATACACAGATTCACATAAAACTCCGGATCTGATGCCGGAGGCATCGCGGCGATGAGCCGGTGGTTGAATCATGAGATGTCAAACCTTGAGCAAGGGGACTGAGTCGGGGACAGGCACTTCCTGCCAATGGATGCAGCTCGCGCTGCCGAGGATCATCGTTGTGCAGCGACTTAGAACCTTCCAAAGAATCCCGCAACAAGATGGATCGCATGAGTCTGTCGACTGCCGAGGCGGCAATTGCGCGCCTAGTTGGACGGGTTTTTCCTGTCATGTGCCTGCAAAGTCGGCAAGGTGTCGGGCGTTAATGAAGCTCTCAATCATCATTCCAGCATTCAACGAGTCGAAGTTGCTTCCATCGACGCTCGCCTCCGTGCGCGAAGCGCGCGAGGCGGTTCATCGTGCCGGGTGGAGCTCCGAGGTGATTGTGTGCGACAACAATTCCACCGATGCAACACCGCACATCGCGCGGGCGAATGGTGCGGACGCCGTGGTGTTCGAAGCCGTAAATCAAATTGGAAGGGCGCGCAATGCCGGTGCTGCCGTCGCCACCGGGGACTGGTTTCTGTTCATCGACGCCGATTCGAATCCGTCCTACGGACTTCTCTCAGCGACGATGGATGAGATTCTTTCGGGTCGTGTCCTCGCGGGTGGATCCACTGTGACGATGAATTCCATCGATCCCCGGGCGAAGTTAGGTGCGCTGGCCTGGAATATGATCAGCCGTTTGGGACGGCTCATCGCGGGCTCGTTTCTGTTTGTCGAGGCGGGCGTTTTTCGGGAGTTGGGCGGGTTTGACTGCCGGTTCTACGCGGGCGAGGAACTGGACTTTGTGAGGCGGTTACGGCCTGCGGTTCGGAGGGCGGGGAAGGGAATCGTGATCATCGCCTCTGCGCCGCTGCTGACTTCGGACCGCAAGCTGCACCTATACACGCCGTTTGAGATTCTGAAGCTTCTGGTGCGGACGGCGCTCCGTCCATGGAAGACACTCACTGACAAGGAGTCGTGCGAGCTTTGGTACGACGGAAGGCGCTGAGTTTTTTGGCGGCTCCAGCGTGCCGGCTTCGGCGACTCACTTTTCCGACTCTCGTGCCGCGGATTCGCCGTTCTGCTGATTATTCGGGCACCACATCCACCTCGACGCGCACGATGTGTGAGCCGCCTCCGCTGAGCACTCCGATCAGCGGGCTGACGTCCGAGTAGTCGCGCCCGATGGCAACGCGGACGTGGGAGTCGGAGGGTATCAGGTTGTTGGTCGGGTCGAAGTCGGTCCATCCGTTAACAGGGCAGTATGTGGAGATCCACGCGTGCGATGCATCAGCTCCTTGCAAGCGCGGCTGTCCGGGAGGGGGGATTGTACGCAGGTATCCGCTCACGTACCGCGCAGGCAAGCCCAGCGAGCGCAGGCAGGCGATCGCGATGTGCGCAAAATCCTGACAAACCCCGCGTCGCGTGCGCCACACCTCGAGCAGAGGAGTCGCGACTTCCGTGGCCTCGGCATCGAATTGGAACTCGGAAAAAAGTCTCGTCATCAGCTGCGCTGTGCCCGAGAGCAGGGTGGTTGAATCCGAGAAAGAGGCACGCGCCCAGTCGGCGAATTCTTGATTCCTGCGCACCATCGGCGAGTCCATACAGTATTCGTATGCTTCCGCGTTTTCGGGGGAGACTGGGTCCCGGAAGCGCGCCGCCACGCTTTTCCAGACTGGCGAGAGCGTTGCCACGGGAGGCGTCTGCTGCTGCACTTCGACGCGGCTGGTGGCGCACACCTCCATGCGGGTGTGCAGTTCGCGGATGCTGAAAATAGCCTGAGCATTTCCAAAATAATCCGTACGTTCGCTCATCCGATCCGGCTGAGGCGAGATGCGAAGCTCGAAATCCGAGAGCCGTTGCTGCTGGCCGCATGCGGGCTTCAAGCGTGCAGAGTTATGCGAAACAGTCACCGGTTCCGCGTACTCGTAGATTGTTTTGTGTGTGATTTGATACCGCATCACATTCTGATGGATGAAACCTTGGAGTGGCTGAAAAAGTTCGCGGAGAGAATCTCAGAGAAGTTCGGAAGAGAGCGGATTACAAACTCGAGTGTCCGGAAGGTTTCACTGTCCGTGAGAGAACCTCCTGCGCCCGCGAGTTCATGGGGATCCAGCAGGCGCACGCGCGTCAGTGTTTCCAAAATCACGCGTTCATCGGGCTCTGGGAGAGTTTTGTGCCCGATGCGGGGGAGCCGCTCGATGTGTTTTTGAATCTGAAGCAGCTGGAAAAGCAGGGAGCGCGGGTTGGTGCCGTCTAGGAGCACGAGATCGTAAACTGCCATCAGGTTTGGCAGCAGGTTGTAGCGGGAGCGGTAAGTGATGGTGCTGTCGGCGACTTCGAGCACGGATTCCAATAAACTTGGATGTGCCGCGTCCGGCGATGCCAGCGTGCGCTGCAGGAACATGCAGAGGTCCATCGCGCGTTCAACGCGCTGTCCCATGTCAAGGAAGCGCCATGCCTGCGAGCGGGTCATGTTTTCACGTGCGATCCCCTTGAAACTGGCTGAAAGCATCAGGACCCGGTTGAGAATGCCGATCACTTCGCCCACGGTACATTCGTTCACACCCGCGTGCACTGCGGCATCCAGTTCGGAGAGGGCGCGCCACACGTCGTTGGAAGTCCGGTCACGCACAAGCATCGCGAGATGCACCAGTTTCTGTGAGAGCGCGCGCAGGTTCCCGG
>JBILKY010000321.1:0-4194 GCA_044376395.1 Chthoniobacteraceae bacterium
CGCTGCGGATCGCCGCGCGCGATAGCGTGGCATTCGACGCTGAGAAGCGGCCCACTTTCAGGACTGCCCACAACACCGCACATCCAACAACAAATGCGCCAAGACGTGTATGCGTAAAATTGAGATCGGTGTAAAAGCTGTGGACTTTTGGAACCCAGCTCCCGCTTGGGTCAGCCGCCGGAAAAGTCGGGATGGCCAGGCCGGCGCCCAGATGACGCATTGTGGCTCCGAAAATGAGCTGCATGTAAACCAGCGCCACGGCGATCCAAACGATCTTTAGAGGATTTGGCGCACACGCTGACGACTCCTTTGGTTCGCAGCTTGGCGTTTGAATCAATGAAATGCGCACCGACAGGGCCACTAGGAGCATCAAAAACGCCTGAGCCACACATCCGTGCACGATACGAAGGACTTCGGCGACGCCAATCGCACCGGCAGTTTCCCGAGTTACACGGAGTCCGCCCAAAGTCGCCTGGCAACAAACCAGCACGAATGCAGCAAGCGCGAGTTTGCGCTCGCTTCCACCCACCAGCGACATTCGCTGGCCGGCACCGAGGAGCAGCGTGATGACGAATACGAAAGCCGCAGGCCAGACCCCAAGATGCGCCATCATCCATGGCTCCGCTCCCATGGCACGGGCCGCTACCGGGACAATTGCCGAAATGAGAGCCGCAAATCCAAGGGCTCGAAAGTTTCCCCAAACAGACGCACACAAGACGCCGACAAAAAGACCCACGAAAGCCGCCAACAACCTATGGCCGTGTTCGAGGCGGACCGGAAAATTCGCCCACCAGCCGTCCGGGTTAAGGCTTCCAAAACTCAACGGCCAGTCAGGAACCGCCATGCCTGCCTGCCAGCTTGTGACCAGCCCACCCACGAAGATCAGGCCGAAGACAAGGCACACGGCTGCTTGAGCGAGTCGGTTGAGAGTTTTGAGATTCACGTGTGTTGGTTTCAGCGGTGAAAACAAAAGGGTGCACTCGGAAAATGCACCCTCTAGCCCTCCCAGTTTTCAACGACCGCTGGGGGCAACGGCCAAGCTTTATCGTCGTATCAGGATTTACTGCGTTGGAGCCGGTGCGGCTGCGGGATGCTGCATCGCGCTCAACTCCTTGATCTGCGAATCAAACTTTTCCTGTGAATCGACAATCAGATGCGAACGCATCGCATAGTGTCCCGCGCCGCACAACTGCGCGCAAACGATTTCATATTTACCCGCCTTGATCGGGCGGAACCACAGCGGAATCTTCGTTCCGGGGATTGCATCCTGGGCGATCCGCATGTGCTTGATTGACACCGCATGGATCACATCCTTGGATGTGATCTCCAACACGAGTGGCTTCTGATTGATTGCAAACAACTCGTTTTTTGAGACCACATCATCCTTGCCGGCCTCGTCCGATGGATCGAGCCCCAGAGGATTGCTTGAAGTCACAAAAGCGGCGTTCTGCTTTCCAAACATTCCATCCGGTCCTGGATAGTGATAATTCCAAGCATACTGCTCCCCAACCGCTCTGACACGAAGCGCCTCGCCTTGTTCGGGAATATCAACGACACGCTTACCCCAAAGTGGGAGCGCGAAGCCAAGAAGAAGAGCAGCCTCGATGAGGACGACCGCAAACTCAGCGTGGGAGGAGGCATTTCCGGTCACGCCATGGTAATCCGCCTTCGGCTTTTTCGATTTTCGGAAACGAAACAACGCGACAGCGAGGTAGGCGCTCCATCCCACTCCCAAGATCAACATGAACCAATGGCAGACCTCCAGCATGTGATCCACAGAGACCCCATGCTCCGAGGCGTTTCCAACAATTCCCAGCAGTCTGTTCAACATAACGTTATGATAGGTTGGAGCCCGCGATTGAACGCACGAGTTCAACGTGGGGCGGCATGGGCAGGTTCGCCCGTTTCACTAGAGAATAACCGACAAGACTAATCAGGCCGAGGACCACGGCGAGTACTCCCAGCATCACGAAGATCGCGCCGTTGGCGGCTTCACCGATAGGGCCCGTGCTGGCGCCCATACAAGCGGTACAAGCAGAGGCTTCCTGGCTCAGCGATGCAACGAACAGACTGGTTGTCGCCCAAACCAGAAATACACGTTGTGAGAGAATTCGTGTTTTCATGTGATGATACTCCGAGCCTTGCGAAGAAACCCTACTCCGTAAACCAGCAGCAGCAGAGAACAAGCTCCACTTGCAAACCCTAAAGCATCCGATGCGCCGGTTTTAAACGCCCAAGCTGAAAGCCCGGCGGCAAAGACGATGGATACCAGGATGAAAAACACGTGGAATGCTTTGAGAGACATAACAAATGACCTGTTAGGAACTACGAGTGACTCGAATGCGAGGTTCCGCTAATCGGATCGCTGTGCGCGAGGTAAGTTAGAAAAAATAAACCCGCGGCGAAGATGCCGGTGAAGATCAGGAACTTCCAAATCGTCATTTTTTCACCCTTGAGATGCATGAAAATTGCGGCCACCAGACTGGCTTTAAAAGTCGCTACGATCATCCCAACGATGATGTTGTTCGCGCGTGAACCAAAGTCGACATACGACAACGCGACGGTCACTCCGGTCAGGACCAGAAGTCCGATTCCGACCTTGAGGTATGCGCCGATGTGCGCGGCAATGTGAGCCGCCTCGTGGCTGTGATCCACAGCAGCTCCGGAATTTTGATGCGCGCCGTGCGCCGAATGATGGTCACTCATGGTTGCGGTAATTAGAGGAGATAAAAGATGGGGAATACAAAGATCCAAACAAGATCGACGAAATGCCAGAACAGCCCCGCAACTTCGACGCGATTGGCAAGGTGCTCCGGATTGGTTTGGTACAGTTTCGTGCCACCTTTGATCGGAAGCCAAAGGTACAAGAAAACCAAGACACCGCCGAGCACGTGAAGACCATGAAGACCGGTGATCAAAAAGTAGGTCGCGAAGTAAGTGCTGTGCCGTGGCGCAAAGGTGCTTGCTGACTCGACATCCGCGGCTTTGATCACGGCGATCTTCGCGCTCAGGGGACGTGGCAGAAAGTGGGGCCTGTCGTTTTCCTTGCTGTCCGGATCAGCGTTCACGGGATCGAGCTGGATCACATAATCGTCGTCCGCCTCAGTCACCGCGTCGTGTCGATGCGTCTCGTGCGCGAAGTGCTCGGCGTTGTGATGGGCTTGCTCGGCGTAAGGCGATCCCTTCGGGGCATCAAGGAGATGCCCTGATATTTCCCAGCGCGGGGCCTGACCGGTCTCCGAGAGATGTTTGTTCCCCAGAAACTCCTCGTACTTTGATGCAGCGCTTTGGCGCACGAAGATGCCAAAATGGTTGAACTTGGCGGGCCACTCGTAGCTCAGCTTCACCGCGAGGAACAACGCCCCGCACAGAATGGTGATCGCCATGTAGAACTTGTACTTGGCGAGTTGCCGCATTTTGAGAGCCGCCCACGCGAGAACGACGGTGACCGACGACGCGATCAGAACCGCCGTGTTTGCCGTTCCCACCGGCACATTCAGGAGGCCGGACGGCCAGTACCCAGGCTCGGCGCCAATACGCAGGAAGATGTACGCGGAGAAGAGTCCTCCGAAAAGCATCACCTCAGACGCCAGAAACAGCCAGATTCCGAGCTTGGCACTGTATAGCCCAGTGTCGGGCCGCGCAGTGACCGTGTAGGGCACCTCTGCGTCACTGAAGAAGGGAAGATATTTTAGAATCCTGCTAAACATAAGACAAAATGGCGGGTGATGATCGCGGATGGTTCGAAGAACCCCATCCAAGGCGCACTAGGGGCGCTGGGTCTGCGGAATGAAGTCTGCCGCAGCTCCTGGAACGCTGTATTCGTAGGGCCCGCGGTAAACCTCCACAGGCTTGTCAAAATTTCCGTGCGGGGGTGGGGTCGGCGTATCCCACTCAAGGGTGGTCGCGTTCCAAGGATTGCGACCAACTTTTTCGCCAAGCCAGAAACTCGTGAAGAAATTCCAGATGAACGGCAGTTGGAAGAGCGCCAGCAATCCCGCGGATACAGTCATGAACTTGTTCCAATGCAAAACCGGTCCAGCCAGTTGCTCGTATGTGACGCCACCATCGTACCAACGGCGGTGCACACCGGCCATCCCTTGGATGAACATCGGGAAGAAAATCCCGTTGATCGTAATCAACGAGCCCCAGAAATGAATGCGGCCCAGAAACTCACTCAGCTTGCGCCCTGTG
>JBILKY010000083.1:0-12747 GCA_044376395.1 Chthoniobacteraceae bacterium
GCACACCGCCGAAAAAGGCGATGCGCGTTCCTGGAGCGCGCCAGAGTTTTTGCACTACGCCAACCATGGTGACGATGCGCCGAAGGTGGAAGGCGAGTTGCCCGCGGGCGAGCCCATGCTCACCCAGCTGCGTTACGGGGCCGGTCCGATCTGCGAGGCTTTGAATGTGCCCGATGAAGCCTACTATGACGGGCGTGTCGCGGCCGAGGCGGTACGGGTTTTGGAGGAGGTAAAAGGCGGACCGTTCTTTCTGGCGGTCGGTTTCTGGAAGCCGCATGCGCCTTTCAGGGCCCCGAAGAAGTACTGGGACCTCTACGAACGCGGGGACTTTGAGTCCTTCAACGGTGCGCGTCCGGAAAAGGCTCCCGAAATTGCTTTCCACAAAAGCACCGAGATCCTTGGGAAAGCTGTGTCTGCGGAGGATCTTCCAAATGCGCAGGCGGCCGAGATGCGGCATGGTTACTTCGCAAACGTGTCCTACCTCGACGCGCAGATCGGCAAGGTGCTCGAGGCGCTGGACGCTTCGGGGGTTGCGCAGCGCACGACCATCGTGTTCTTGAGCGATCACGGATATCATTTGGGCGAACATTCGCTCTGGGGAAAAACCTCCAACTTTGAATTGGATGCGCGGGTCCCGTTCATGATCGCGCCTGCGGGAAGAAAACCCGAGGGCGCGCGCACAAAATCGCTCTCCGAGCTGGTGGACTTGTTTCCAACGCTTGTGGATTTGTGCCGTCTTCCGAGTCCGTCGGGACTCGATGGAACAAGCTTGGTTCCCGTGATTGCGAAGCCGGAGATATCCATGAAGTCGGCGGCTTTTTCTCAGCATCCCAGACCTGCCTACTTCGACCGCGAACCCGGCAAGATCCCCAAGGCCATGGGTGTGAGTGTCAGGACGGCTTCCGTGCGCTACACCGAATGGCGGGATTGGGGATCGGGCGACGTTGTCGCAAGCGAGTTGTATGCGCTCTCGGATGATCCTCGGGAGACGGTCAATAAAGTGGACGCTCCGGAAGTCGCGGTTCGGCAGCGCGAGGCCGCGGCGCTGCTCCGGAAGCAGTTTCCGCCTCAGAAGCACCCTTAGGGACGCGCTGGCAAAGGGACGCGCTGGCAAAGGGACGCGCTGGCAAAGGGACGCGCTGGCAAAGGGACGCGCTGGCAAAGGGACGCGCTGGCAAAGGGACGCGCTGGCAAAACGCCGCCTTCGGGTTTTTCCAAGGCCTCCTCTGGGGCCTCTCTAATCCACTTCAGGCGGGCGCACCGGACCACCTCTTCACCAAATCCGCAGCTCGTGACTCGATGAGGTCTAGCACTTCCTCGAATCCTTCGAGACCTCCGAAATAGGGATCGGGAACCGGCGCGTTTTCCAAGAAGAGCGACAGCTTGTGTTGGTGTTCAGAGGGACAGCGCCTCTTGAGTTGCGCCAGGTTTTCGGTGTCCGCTGCGAGAATTAGGTCGAATTCGGAGAAGTCGCTTCTGCTTACCTGACGGGCACGGAGGCGTGTCAGGTCGTATCCGCGGCGTTGCGCGTGTTGAATTGAGCGGGTGTCGGGCGCTGATCCCACGTGGTAGTCCTCCGTGCCAGCGGAGTCGACTTGGATCGGAAGTCCCGCTTCCTGGATCCGAGAGCGCAGGACTTCCTCCGCAGTGGGGGAGCGGCAGATGTTTCCCATGCAGACAATTAACACACGTTGGGGGCGTCGGTTGCAGTGGGCTTCGCTCAAGGGGGGTGGGGTGTTCATTTTAAAAACTCTATCACTCAGAAACGTGATCGTGGCAACTTTTGGAAGGCGGCACAGTTGTTGGCGGATGATGTTTTCCATTCACCAAAATTCCGATAGAGCTAACGCTGACTTGCAAAATAGCACCCCGATTTCATGCGATTTTTAGCTCCAGCAAAGGTGAACCTGTCCTTGCGAGTGCTGGGGCGTCGAGCGGATGGATTCCATGAGCTCGACAGCTTGATGGCTCGCGTTTCGGTGTTTGATGCATTGGAGATTGAGCGCGCGTCCTCAGGGGGCCTTGAGTTTTCATGCGACGCACCGGATGTCCCCGCGGACGATAGCAATCTGGTGGTGCGTGCCGCGCGTTTGTTTTGCACTGCGACAGGCGCCGCACCTGATCTGCGAATCCATTTAGAGAAAACGATTCCGCACGGAGGCGGGTTGGGCGGGGGTAGCAGCGATGCCGCCTCCACATTGGTGGCGTTGAATGCGATTTTCGGCCTTGGATTAAGCAAGGATGTGCTGGCCGGCATGGGGGCGCAGATTGGATCGGATGTGCCCTTTTTTATCTACGAAACCGATGCTCGGATTGGCGGGCGGGGCGAGGTGGTAACGCCTGTTCCCCCCGTGGGAAAACTGCCTTTGCTACTTGTGAAGCCTCCGTTCGGGGTGCCGACCCCATGGGCCTACCAACATTGGAGCCGTTCCGTCCAACTGCCCGGAGTCCCATACGCGCCGCAGTCCGTTGGGGGGCTGATTTTGGAGAATGATTTGGAGCGCCCGGTTTTTGAAAAGTTCCTCTTTCTCGCAGATCTCAAGCAATGGCTTCTGAATCAACCGGAGGTGGATGGCGCATTATTGTCGGGTTCGGGAGCGACAGTGTTCAGCGTCCTAAAGACCGGCGCGAACGCCAAGGGGTTGACCGAAAGAATCTCCGCCGAGTTCGGTTCGGAGATCTGGATACGCGAATGCCACACGCTGGCATAAGACCGGTCCCGAGCGGTCCCTGCACAGAAGGCCGTTTGAGCGGCGCTCCCCGCGACGACTCAGGGAACGATCATGATCTTGCCAGAGTCTGGATCTTTGACCTGTGTGCCCGGCGGCACGCCCGCGGCATCCAACACTTTTCCGTCGTAGGGGCTCCTGATCCACCCGTTCTTTCCCGGAACTTTGGTCGCGTATTTGGGCTCCTCTGCTTTCGAGGGTGGGGCGCTCGGGGATGATTGTGGTTTTGGGGAATCTGGGGTGGGCGCCGGGCTTTGAGCTGCGCTTGTTTCCGGGGCGGGCTGCGGGGCGGGAGACGAGGGTTGGTTTGCTGGCACCTGCGGGGCGGTTCCGGTCGGCGAGGGAGCGCGTCCTGCGATAAGATCGCGTTGATCTTTCCAAACGCGCTGAAGCTGCTGTTGGCGTTCTGCGGGGCTGAGCGAAGCGTTGTTCCGAATGCTGAGCTCCTCGGACTCCAGTTCCGTCATGGTCTTCCGGTTCTGAGGCCATGCTTGGGATTCTACAGGCCTGCCGGCCGCTGCCGAAGGTCCCCTGACTGCGGCACGGTTGCTCCTCGCGGAAGATTCGTCCATTGGCGCGCAGGCGTTGAATCCCGCGAGGGCCACCAAACTCAGCACACATCCGCTTGTCTTCGCATTCATAAAGGGTTCCATGTTAGTTAAATCATTGCACGTGGAAATATTAAAGTTGGCCTGCGAACATTCGTTCTGCCACCCGGGTTTGTTGGGCGCCTCAGGTCTGGCTTTGGAGATAAGACCTTCGGTTTGAGCCGGGACGGGAGCTTTTAGGCGCACCTGCTGATCTTCGGGAGACTCGTGTTTTCTGTTGCAATTCAGCCGTTTTGTCCGCAGGTATGGTGATGATTAACTTTCCGCTCCGTTTCCTGCTCGTTGTTGCCTCGGGCTCTTGCCTGGTCTCTGCTGCTGAGAGAAAGAGCCCCGTGTCGATCGAGAAAGTCGAGTTGATGGATTGCCAGCCGGCGAAAAAGGATCCGGCCGAGGAAAAGCCGACGATGCCGGCGGGTGGGCCTGCGAAACCAGGCGCAAAGCCTGCCCCCCCGATGAAGCAGTCCAAGCAGCTTAAAATCACGCTTCGCAAGAGTTCTTCCTCCGACTTTCAGAGCCAGTTGGTGGTCAAATACTGGATCATCGGTCGGGATACCAAGACCATGAAGCCAGTTGTCGCCTCCGTTGGGGAATCAAAATGGGATGTGAAGCCCTCGGACCGCGGGAAAGAAATACTGAGCGAACCGTACTACGGTTCTTACACCGTGAAATCTCCCAGCCAGAAACCGGGCGCAGCAGCGCCTGCCATGGGCGCGGCTCAAACGCCCAGCATCAAGGTGGTGGGATACGGGGTGAAGGTATTGTTGGCCGACAAAGTGGTCGCAGAGGCCTACTCCGAGGAGCCTTTCAAGCAGGGGATTGATTCCGGGGCGATTACAGCCCCTGCGGCAAAGATGGAGTAATCACGGGCGGCGCCCCGATCGTTCTCAGGCGTTCCGAGGCGGCTCTGAGAACACTCGGTTCCGGAGCTACTGGAGCGCCCCCAAACTCTGGCGCTACTGCAGCGCCTCCAATACCGCGTCGCCCATCCCGCGTGTTCCCACCCGGGAGCAACCTTCGCTCCAGATATCTCCCGTCCGGTAGCCGCGGTCGATGGCGGTGCGCACTGCCGTTTCGATCTTGTCAGCAGCCGCGCCCTGCCCAAGAGCGTAGCGGAGCATCATCGCCGCCGACAAAATCTGGGCAATCGGGTTCGCAATTCCTTTTCCCGCGATGTCGGGCGCTGTGCCGCCGCTTGGTTCAAACAACCCGAACCTGCCCGCTGCCAGTTCCTTGGTTCCGAGTGAGGCGCTCGGAAGCATCCCAAGGGAGCCGGTGATCATCGCCATTTCATCCGAAAGAATGTCCCCGAAAAGGTTCTCCGCGAGGACAACATCGAAGCCCTTGGGATTGCGCACCAACTGCATCGCGGCGTTGTCAACGTAGAGGTGGCTGAGGGTGACCGAGGGGTAGTGCTTGGAGATCTCAGTCACGGTTTTGCGCCAAAGGACACCGTTCTCGAGTACGTTCGCTTTGTCGATGGAAGTCACCCTGTGGGAGCGCTGCATCGCGGCGGCGAATGCAATGTGGGCGATTCTTTCGATCTCGCTTTTCTTGTAAACCATCGTGTCGATGGCGACGGTTTCGCCGTTCTCCTCATGCGTGCCTTTGGGTTGTCCGAAATAAAGTCCGCCGGTGAGCTCCCGCACGCAAAGCACGTCGAACCCTCCCGGAATGAGCTCCTCCTTCACCGGCGAAGCATGCGTGAGATTTGGGTAGCAGATGGCCGGACGCAGGTTTGCGAAAAGCTGGAAATGTTTGCGCAGCGGCAAGAGCGCGGCACGTTCGGGTTGCTCGTTCGGCGGCAGCGACTCCCACTTCGGCCCCCCCACGGATCCAAACAGGATGGCATCCGACGCCTCGCAGACTTTCAAAGTCGCCTCGGGAAGCGCTCTTCCGTCCACGTCGATGGCGATGCCTCCGACTCGCGCCTCGGAGAATTCAATCTTGAATCCAAACTGGGCTTGGACCCTCTCCAGCACCCTGATGGCTTCAGCCATGACTTCCGGCCCGATTCCGTCACCCGATAATACTGCGACTTTGTAGGTATGCATAAAAGCTCCGCAAGATAAGCGGGAGTCGCTGCCGAGGAAAACTCTGAAATGTGCGGTCCGTTCGCTCCTGGGGTTGGGCGCGGCTTTCAAAAACTCTCTTTTACGAAGGCTTTTTCCGCGTGCTCGACGTAGGGAGGTTATGGGCAGGCTCAAAAGAATGGTCGCCTCGTTGGGGCAGCGTCGCGCGTTCCGTAAAATGCGTTCCGCCGCACGTCACGCGTATTCGAGGGTTGCAAACAGTGGGTTTCAAAAAAGAAGCGTGGATCCCGCACAAGGCGGGGATGCCGGTTTCAATCCAGGCTTTAATCTGGGCTTATTGGACGCAGAAATCGACGGAGTGTTTTCGCGGCTGCACTCGGACCCACTCCAGGGTTTAAACGAGCGGGAGGTGGAGGCTGCCCGGCGAAGGTGTGGGGCGAACGTATTGAGCCTGAACCGTGGCGAGCACTGGGCGCGGCGCTTTCTGGCGCAGTTCAAGAGTCCCCTTATGCTGCTTTTGCTGCTTACCAGCGCGGTAAGCTTTATTTTTAGCGGATGGATCGATGGCGTGGTGATATTTGCGGTGGTTTTTTTAAACGGGGTCGTCGGCTTTATTCAGGAGCATCGCGCAGGCAAAGCCATCGACGCTCTCGGAGCCATGGTGCAAACGCATGCAACAGTCATCAGGGACGGCAAGCGGAGCCGCTTGCCTGCGGAGATGCTCGTTCCGGGGGATGTGGTGGCGCTGGAAGCCGGCGACAAGGTGCCCGCCGACATCCGGCTTTTTGATTCGCAGCGGATCATGGTCGATCAGTCCGCGCTGACGGGCGAAAGCCTGCCGGTTTCAAAGTCGCATCACTTCGAAAATCATCCGAGCGCGGGCCGTGCCTTTTCCGGCGAGCAGGGAGGCCCCGCGTCGGCACAGCGTGGGCCAACGGAGGATCGCGGCGGCCCCGGCGCAGCGCCGCACATGGTGTTCGCTGGAACCCTCATGATTGCGGGGCGGGGAAAGGGGGTGGTGGTGCGCATCGGCGACAACACCGAGATCGGGCGCATTGCTGGGCTCGTCGCATCGTGCTCGGAGCGCAGCACGCCGATGATCCGTAAAATTGAGCAGGCCAGCCGGGTCGCGCTCTGGGCGATCTTGGCGATGGCCCTGCTGTCTTTTCTCGCAGGAGTGCTTCACGGCATGCCCGCGAATGAAATGTTCACCGCAGCGGTGGCGCTCGCGGTGGGGGCGATTCCCGAGGGATTGCCAGCCGCGCTGACGATCGTGCTGGCCATCGGGGTCGGGCGCATGGCAGCTCGGCGAGTGATTGTGCGGAATCTTCCCGCGGTGGAGGCGCTTGGCAGTACGACCGTGATTTGCTCCGATAAGACCGGCACCTTCACCGAGAACCAGATGACAGTCCGCGAGATCTACGCTGGGGGCAGGATCTTTGGCGTCACCGGCACGGGATACGACCCCGCGGGGCGGATTTACTCGGACGGCGCCCCCGTGGTTGAAGTGCGCGGTTCGCTCAGGGAGTGTCTGCTGGCAGGCGCCCTTTGCAACGATGCGTTCCTCGTGCGCGAGGGAGAACGTTGGGGTGCGATGGGCGATCCGACCGAGGTGGCCCTGATTGTCTCGGCGGAGAAGGCCGGGTTGGTCCACGCTAGGGTGCAGGAGTGGCATCCGCGGCTCGATGTGATACCGTTTGAGTCGGCGCACCAATACATGGCCACCCTGCACGGAGGGGATCGCTCGCGGATGGTTTACAAGAAGGGCGCGCTTGAACGGATCGTGTCCCGCTGCGCCAACGAGCTGGATGACAGCGGTGCGATTCGGCCGCTTTGTTCCGAGAAAATCCATGAGGCGGCCGAGCGAATGGCGGCGCAGGGGCTGCGGGTCATCGCGCTCGCACGCGTGGAGGTTGCCTGGCATTGCGGGCGGGTAGACCACTCCGCGGTGGCCTCGGGACTCACATTCCTCGGGCTGCAGGCGATGGCGGATCCGCCGCGCAAGGAGGTGGCTGCAGCCGTGCGAAGATGCCGCCTTGCGGGAATCTCCGTGAAGATGATCACCGGCGACCATGTCCTCACGGCCGTGTCCATCGCAAAGCGAATTGGATTGTGCCGGGGCGCTTCGCCGCGCGTTGTCAGCGGAAGCGAGATGGACGGAATGGATCCGGAGCAGTTGTGCGCCGCAGTTCAGGAGGCGGACATCTTTGCACGCGTTTCGCCCGCTCAAAAATACATGATTGTGGGCGCGCTGCAGCGAAGAGGGGAGGTGGTTGCGATGACCGGTGACGGTGTTAATGATGCGCCGGCGCTGCGGCGCGCGGATATCGGAATAGCGATGGGGTTGAGCGGGACCGATGTCGCCAAGTGTGCGGCGGACATGGTTCTCACGGATGATAATTTTGCTTCCATTGAGGTCGCGGTGGAGGAGGGCAGGCACATTTTTGACAATCTCACCAAGTTTCTTGTTTGGACGGTGCCCACCAATGCGGGCGAGGCGCTGGTGATCTTCTTTGCGATGGTGTTCGGAGCCGCTCTCCCGGCGCTGCCTGTCCAGATGCTGTGGGTGAACCTGGTCACCACGATGCTTCTGGGGCTGACGCTGGTTTGGGAACCGAGGGAGGAGGATGTCATGAGGAGGCCGCCGCGCGACCCTTCCATGGGGCTTGTCGCGCGGATTCTCATGGTCAAAAGCGCCGTCGTGACAGTGCTCGTGCTCGCTTGCGCGTTCGGGTTGTTTTTGTGGGAGACGAGCCTCGGCTCCGCGCTGGCCGTCGCGCGCACCGTGGCTGTGGATGCGATTGTGGTGTTCGAGGTGTTTTACCTTTTTAGCTGCCGTTCGCTGATTGCGCCGGCGTGGCGTTGCGGATTGGGTAAGAACAAAAAGCTTTTGCTCGGCGTTGTGCTGATGTGCGTCGCCCAGACCTTGTTCACGTATCATCCATGGATGAACCGCATATTTCATTCCGCTCCGATCGGCGCGGAGGCATGGGGGCGCATGTTCTCGGTGGTATTTGCAGCCTTTGCAGTTGTAGAGGTTCAAAAAGCGTTTTTCGGGGGTGGGCGCAAGTGAGGGCGTGTTTGGCCTCAAGGGGGAGGATGTAGCTTTGCGGGCGGGCGAGCCGTCGAGGCGGGGAGGTGACGAAAGATGTGATTAACCATCCGGATTTTTTTGAGTGCGGGCCGAGGCAAAAGGACGGGACGGCGTTTTTGGGTTGCATCGCAGGCGCGCAGTGGGCAATTCGGGCGTCTGGATTATGACCAAAGACATGCATTCCCGGATGGAGGCCCTCGCTGAGGCGCTGCCGTACATTCAAAAATATCGAGGCCAGACCTTTGTGATCAAATACGGGGGGAGCGCCATGGAGGACGAGGCGGTGGTTGCCGGGATGCTGCAGGATGTGGTGTTTCTGGAGGCGGTCGGGATCAACCCCGTGCTCATTCACGGCGGCGGCAAGGCCATCACCCAGCGCATGGCGGATGCGGGTGTGCAGGCGCGTTTCTGCAATGGCTTGCGCGTTACCGACTCCACCTCCATAAGGATTGTGGAGGAGACCTTGGATGGGGTGATTAATCCGTCGATTGTCCGTCACCTGATCGGGGCGGGCGGGCGTGCCGTTGGGATTCCGGGCAAGCGGGTGCTGGTTGGTCGTAAACTGCCGTTGCAGCGGGAGGGCGATCAGGAGGTGGATCTCGGGTTTGTCGGTGAGGTGGTGGACGTTGCTCTGGATGAAGTGGAGCGGGCCATCGCCGCCGAGGCTGTGCCGGTGATTTCGCCGCTTGCGAGGGATGCAGGCGGTGGCGCGCTCAATATCAACGCTGACATTGCAGCGGGAAACATCGCGGGCGGCTTGGCTGCGGCCAAAATGATCTATCTTTCGGATGTGCCGGGGTTGCTTAGGGACCATCGGGATCCCTCGACGCTCATCTCCTCTGCAAGCCGTGCGCAGATCCAGGAACTGGTGGCTACGGGCATCATTGCAGGTGGCATGCTGCCGAAGGTGAATTCGGCGATCAACGCGTTGGAGAAGGGTGTGAGAAAGGTGCACTTTATCGACGGACGCGTGCCGCATGCACTTTTGCTGGAGGTGTTCACCGACGCTGGGTTCGGAACCGAGATCGTGCGTTGAGTCTGTTGCGAAACTAAATCCAGAACTTGCGCCATGACAAAAATCACCGTTCTTGATGGTTACACACTGAATCCTCTCGGGCTTGGGGTCGCATCGGAGGAGCACCCGTCGTGGGATGCGCTGGGCAGGCTCGGGGAGTTGAGCGTGTACGATAGAACGTCATCCTCGCAGGTGGCGGAACGCTGCGCTGGCGCTGAAATAGTGCTCACCAACAAGGTCGCGTTGAATGCGGAGCACATCCGCTCCTTGCGGGATCTCCGCTACATCGGGGTGCTGGCGACTGGCACGAACATCGTGGATGGTGCAGCTGCGGCCGAGCGGGAAATTCCAGTCACAAATGTGCCGGGCTATTCAACGATGACCGTCGCGCAGCACGTCATCGGGTTGATGTACGAGATGCTCGGGTACGTTGGATCGCATGCCCGCGCAGTAAGGGAAGGAGGATGGTCAAAGTGCGCTGATTTTTGTTTCACGCTTGCGCCATTTCATGAGTTGAGCGGAAAGCGCTTTGGGCTTGTCGGTTTTGGCGCAATCGCGCAGTCGGTTGGTCGGATTGCCTCGGCGCTTGGGATGCGCGTGATGGTTTATTCGCGCACGAAGAAGGCATCGGATTTTGCCGTCGAATGGTGCTCTCTACGCGAGCTTTTGGAGAACGCCGATGTGGTGTCCCTCCACTGCCCCCTCACTCCCGAGACCAAAGAGATTATTAACGAGGAAAGCATCGGTTGGATGCGCCGCTCCGCGCTGTTGATCAACACGGGAAGGGGGCCGCTGATTCATGAGGCTGCGGTGGCTCGCGCTTTGAGGGAAGGTCGGCTCGCTGGTTTCGGTGCGGACGTGCTGGGGGTAGAACCGCCGGACGCCGGGAATCCGCTCCTAACCGCGCCGCGCTCCGTGATCACCCCTCACATTGCGTGGGCGAGCGTGGAAGCGCGCAAGCGCCTGATGGCGACAGCGGTTGAAAACGTGGCGGCATTCCTCGAGGGCAGAGTCCAAAACAAAGTGAACTGAACGGACGTCTCCGATCCACGGGTAGAGCTTGCTCTGCGCGTCTCCTGTTTTCCCCGCCGGCCCGCCGTGCCTATCTGCGGCCTATCTGCGGCCTATCTGCGGCGCAGGGTGATGCGCTTGAGCCGCGAGTCATCGGGCGGGCTCCACGTCTTGATCTCCGGATCTTCCGCGAAGGCATTGTGAACGATTCGCCGTTCGTATGCGTTCATGGGCTCGAGCTGGATGGACCTCCCGGTGAGTCGAACGGTTTGTGCGAGTTCGCGAACGCGCGAAACGAGTTGGTCCTCCTGCATTGCCCGGTAATGCTCCACGTCAACCTGCACTTTCGGGGCGTGCTTGTCACTGGCCTGCAGGATCCGGTTGAGAAGCGTCTGGATGTCCTCAAGCACCTTGCCGTTCTTGCCAATCAACCTGTCTTTCTCCGCGGAGTAGATTTGCAGGACGATCGAACTTCCCTGCTGGGATTCCTCGACGTTGCAAAAGAATCCCAGAAGACCGAGCATGCTTTCCAAGGTTTCGCGAGGATCCAGTTTCATGGGTGAAGGGGTGTGCTGGTGCCTTAGGTTTTTTTCACCAAGGTTCCGGTTTTCTGCAAGCTGGCTGCCTTCTGCCGGTTGGTGATGGTGAGCTGAACAATGGTGAAGATGTTTTGAACTGTCCAGTACAGTGAGAGGGCTGACGCAAAGTTGTAGCAGAAAACGATGAAAATCAGCGGCATGAACATGAACATCCGCTGCTGAACCGGATCGCCGGTTTTGGGCGTGAGTTGCATCTGCCAAAGCATGGTCACCGCCATCACCAGCGGTAGCACGTTGACCGGGTAGCCCGCGAGGTGCGCGACCGTGTCCGGTTGTGAAAGGTCGTGCACCCATAAAAACGGGCTGTTGCGCAACTCCACAGCTTTTCCAAGCATGTTGTAGAATCCGAAAAAGATCGGGATTTGGATGAGCATCGGCAGACAGCCGGACATCGGATTGACTCCGTGCTTTTTGTACAGAACCAGCAGTTCCTGGTTCATTCTGGCAGGATCGTCCGCGTATTTTTCTTTCAGTGCCGCCATCTTCGGCTGCAGTTCCTGCATCCGTTTCATGGAGTTGGTCGACTTGGTTTGAAGCGGCCACATCAGCAGTTTGATGAAGATCGTCAGCAGCACGATGGCCGCGGCGTAGGATCCCAGCATCCCTTTGAGCCCGTTCATGGAGCTGAGCAGGACCCTGCTCACGATGGAGAACATCCCGAAGTCGAGCATTTCCTCTTGCCCGCCCCCGAGCGCCTGCAGGCGGCTGAATTCGCGAGGACCCGAGTAGATGGCGAACCTGTGGACGATCTCCTTGCCGGGTTCCAGTGACTGGCTGGCGAGGCGCATGGCGCCCTCAACGGCGTAGGGGATCTGTCCCTCGGCGGCGCGGCCCGTGGCAGTCCAATCCGCTGGAGCCACCACGATGCGGCTCGCGAGGGCCTCGCTGCCGGCGGAGCCGATGCAGCTCAGAATGGTCGCGTAATACTGGTTGGTTACACCAATCCACGAAATCGCGCCGCTTTCCGAGTAGACTGGCCGCGGGGTTTTACCGAACCCGAGGAACCCACCACCGTCAAACCACGTTGTATCGAGAAATTTGCCGTTGGTGCCGATCATCCGGTTGACGCCGGTGTAAATCGGCAGGTCTTTGAGGTGCAGCGGCGCACCGGAACCCGCGCGGACGGAGTAGGCGGGGACAGTCACAGGCGAACTGGACTGGTTGATGATCTTGATCTCCAGGTTTGCGATGTAGGGATCGGCTTTTTGTTTTGCTCCCTCCTGCGGAGCCTGCAGGCTGAAGCTCTTGATGATGGTGATCTGGCGCGGATCGGTGCGGCGGAATACGACGCTCTTGGAGTCCGCTCCAGCTTCCATGGTGAAGTTTTCAAGGATTGGACTTTCGTACGCTTCCGTGAGTGCACCGATGGGGATATTGCCGAATTCGTTGAGGCTGACAGCCCGGTCGGATTCGGTGGTGTGGCCTTTGAGTGTGACCCGCTCAATGCCTCCGCCGTGGTTGGTGAGAGTCCATTCCGCACCCGCTGAATCAAGCTTCAGGGTTTGCTTGGGCTCGCTCGTCGAGGCGCTGGCTGCGTTGCCTGCTGCTGCCGGGGCCGCGGTGGAATCGGCGGGGGTGGTTGCAGTCGGTGCCGCAGTGGGTTGCGCCCCGGCTGGCTTGGTTTCCGGCGGCGCTGCTGCTGCGGCCGCCGCAGCGATTTG